>JAPOVI010000174.1 GCA_026708265.1 Acidobacteriota bacterium | reverse complement strand
AGAGCATGGGAATCTCGGTGCCGTCGGGGGTCGTCGCAAGCACGCGGACGTCCGAGGCCTCGATGTCGACCTCCGGGAGCAGCGCCAGGATTCGGACGTCCGCGTGCTTGCGACGACCCCCGACGGCACCGAGATTCCCATGCTCTTCCTGCGGGAGCCGAACACGGCCTGGCCGACCCGCTACTGGTTCGATGAGGCGATCGAGGCCCCGCGGGGCACGGCGCTCACCGTCGCGGCGGTGCTGCCTCCGGCCGCCGAGCACACGCCATCCGTCTCCCTGCTGGGCATCGACAGCGCTCCGCCGATTCGGTTGCTGATCGACTACACGCCCGCCGGGGCCTTGGCGAACGACTGAGGGCTCGCACTCCCTCCGTTACCGCGAGGCGGCGGAGCCGCGCCGGGCGCGGCGTTTCGGACGGCCCCCCTGTACCAGGCCGTCCACGCTCAGGAGCTCCGCGCTGAGCAGCGCGCCGCCCGCCGCACCCCGGACGACCTCGTTTCCGAGCGCCACGAACTTGCAGTCGAGCACCGGGCACCGCCGCAGATTCCCGATCAGGACCGACATCCCGCGGTCGAGGTCGAGCCGCGGCTGCGGGCGGTCGGGCTCGTCGAGGTAGATGAGCGGCCGCCGCGGCGCGCTCGGCAGGCGCTCTGCCTGAGGCCGGCCGCTGAACCCGGTGAACGCGGCCCGCACGTCGTCCAGCGAGGGCTGCGACTCGAAGGCCACCGACACCAGGGCGGTGTGTCCATGGACCACCGGCACGCGCGTGGTCTGGGCGCTGATCCGCACCCCGTGCGGCGCGACCTTCCCCTTCTTGAAGAGTCCCAGGACCCTCCGCGTCTCGTCCTCCACCCTCTCTTCCTCGCCGGGAATGAAGGGGACGACATTGCCCACGATGTCGAGCGCCGGCACACCCGGATAGCCAGCCCCTGCGATCGGCTGCAAGGTCGAGACGGTGACCGATCGCAGGCCGAAACGCCGCAGCGGCGCCAGCACCATCGCCAGCACGACGGTCGGGCCGTTCGCGCCGCACACGATGCGACCGGGCCAGCGGCGCACCTTCGCCTGCCTTTCGAGCAGGGCGAGGTGCTCCGGATTGATCTCGGGAACCAGCCGCGGGACGTCGTCGTCCATGCGGTGGCTGCCCGCGTTGCCGAGCACGACGTGCCCCGCCGCCGCGAAGGCGGTCTCCACGTCTCCGGCCACGGCGGCATCCAGGCCCGAGAAAACCAGGCGAGGAGCACCCGCCGGCTCCGAGCGCTGCAACTCCAGGCCGGCAACCGCGGGCGGCAGCGGCGACGACATGCGCCACGACGCGACGTCCCTGTAACGCCGGCCGACCCACCGTTCGTCCGCCGCCACCCAGGTGACGCGGAACCACGGATGGTCCGCGAGCGCGGCGACGAAGGACTGGCCGACCGATCCGGTCGATCCGAGAATCCCGACGTCGAGGCGGCGTCCGATCATCCGATCAGGGCGCGCCGGGGGACGAGGTCGGCGGGAAGAACTCGTCGTGGACAGCGCGCACGGCCCGATCGACGTGCTCGGCCCCGATGACGCAGGCCACCTTCATCTCCGACGAGCTGATGCAGTCGATGTTGATCCCCTCGCGCGCCAGCACCGAGAACATCCGGGCAGCCAGCCCGGGCGTCGAGGCGAGCCGGGACCCGACTATCGAGATCTTGGCTACGTCCCGCTCGATCAGCCCCTCGGCCGCCACTCCGTCCGCCTTCCAGCGGGCGACGAGACTCTCGGCCCCGGCGGCGTACTCGGCGTCGAGCACGAAGGTGATCCTCCCCCGCCCCGCCGAGCTGGCGCTCTGAATGATGAGCCGGACGCTGATGTCGTCGGCCGCCAGGTCCTGGAACACGTGCGCTGCCATTCCGGGCCGGTCGGGCACGTCGAGCAGGGTCACCTTCGCGATCTTCTTGTCGCTGCTGACACCCACGACCGCCGCCTGCTCCATGACCATGTCCTTGCTCCCGACGATCCACGTGCCGTCCCGCGTATGGAAGCTGGATCGCACGTGAATGGGAATGCCGTACGCCATGCAGACCTCGGCGGCCCGCGGGTGCAGCACCTTGGCGCCGCTCGAGGCCATCTCGATCGCTTCCTCGTAGCTGATGGCCGGCCACCGCTGCGCATGGGGAACGAGATTCGGATCCGCCGACAGCACGCCGTCGACGTCCGTGCAGATCTCGCACACCCGGGCCCCGAGGGCGGCCGCGACCGCGGCGCCCGTGATGTCGCTTCCCCCCCGTCCGAGCGTGGTCACCTCGTGCTCGTCCGTCACACCCTGGAATCCGGTGATGATCACGACGCGATCCCGTTCGAGCTCGCCCAGGATCCGCCGCGTGTCGATCGACTCGATGCGCGCGATGTTGAAGGCGGCGTCGGTGCGGATCCCGCATTGGGCGGCGGTCAGCGAGATCGCGGCGACTCCCTTGTCCTGGAGCGCCAGACCGAGCAGCGACACCGAGACCTGCTCGCCGGTCGCCAGGAGCAGGTCCATCTCCCGCCCCTGCGGCCTGGCGGCCACCTCGTGGGCCAGCGCCACGAGTCCGTCGGTCGTCTTGCCCATCGCCGACAGGACGACCACCAGGTGCGGGTCGTCGGGCAGGCAGGCCGTGACCCGGTCCGCGATCGCCCGAATCCGCTCGGGAGTCGCCACCGAGGTTCCGCCGTACTTCTGCACGGCAATGGAGCGGGTCCCGGCGCTCATGGCGCGCCTCCGTCCGGAGCGGGGCGCAGCACGGGCGCCTCGCCGGCGAGCTGCACGCTGACCTGGTGCAGGAAGAGGCCGACATCGGTGACGATGCCCACGGTCTGCGACGAGCCGCGATCCCCCAGCTTCGTCACGACCGCCGGGTTGATGTCGACGCACACGACCCGCACGGACGACGGCAGCATGTTGCCGACGCCGATGCTGTGCAGCATCGTCGACAGCATGACCACCATCCGGGCGTTCTCGAGAACCGCCGCGTAGCGCTCCTGCGCCGCCAGGAGGTCCATCTCCGTGTCCGGCAGCGGGCCGTCGTCGCGGATGCTGCCCGCGAGCACGAAGTCGACGCCGTGGCGGATCGCTTCGTACATGATCCCCGACCGGACCACCCCGGCCGCGACGGCCGCGCGCAACCCTCCGGCGCGGTTGATCGCGTTGATGGCCCGCATGTGATTCCGGTGGCCCTCGTCGACCGCGACCCCGGCGTCGAGATCTATGCCGAGCGACGTCCCGAACAACGCGCGCTCGACGTCGTGAACCGCGAGGGCGTTGCCGGCCAGCAACCCGTCGACGTAGCCGCGCCGGATGAGATCGGCGAAGTACTCGCCGCCGCCGCTGTGGACCACCACGGGACCCGCAACGAAGACGATTCGTCCTCCCGTCGCCTTGACGTCGCGCATCATCGCGAGCACCTTGCGCACGCTGACCTCGACGCGCCGTTCCGTCGACACGTCGTTCGTCATGAACGCGAAGCCCAGGCGGTCGCGCTCGCGAAACTCCGGCGACACGCGGATTCCCTCCACCCCGCAGACCACCTCGTCGCCGGGCCGGATGTCCCGCAGCTTGCGGCAGACCGGGCCGTCGGCGGTCACCACGATTACGGCGTCCATGCGCTGCCGGCCGACCTCGACCCACCGCCCGCCGCAGCGGACGAAGGTGCGGTGGTTCGTCGTCGAGTAGAAGTCGTCCGGCACGCACCCCACG
Source organism: Acidobacteriota bacterium (assembly GCA_026708265.1). Lineage (GTDB taxonomy): Bacteria > Acidobacteriota > Vicinamibacteria > Vicinamibacterales > UBA8438 > JAGWAJ01. The sequence goes on along the minus strand of JAPOVI010000174.1, from coordinate 63,237 downwards.
CCGTCAGCCGGCTTCAGCCGCACCTCCTGCGCCGATACGACCTGGCAGCCGAGCGGGACGAGGTCCTCGAGCAGACCCTGCAGGCGGCGTCGATCCGGGGCCGCCACCCGCAACGTCAACCGGGAGTACTCGTCGTTGGTGCGTCCGATGTCGAAGCGCAGCACCTCGAACGTCGCCCGGCGTTCGATGACCTTGTCGAAGATGGCGTTGAGCAGGTGCGAGTCGACGAGGTGCCCCTCGGCCTCGACGACCTCGCTGAAGTCGGGCCGGCTCGCCACCTCGAGGCGGGGCGTGGTCATCTCAGCCGCCCACCTCCTGGTGGCGCCGGTCCCGTTCCGCCACGAACGCGTCCATCTCGGACAGGGAGCGCCCGAGCTGGGCCGGCGGAGGAAGGCTGTCGGCAATCGCGTCCGAGGTCTTGTAGCCGCTGCCCGTGATGCAGATGACGGTCGCCTCGTCGGCGCCGATGACTCCGTCCCGCACGAGCTTCCGGGTGACCGCGACCGTGGTCCCGCCCGCCGGCTCCGTGAACACCCCTTCGGTGCGAGCCAGCAGGCGGATGCCGTCGAGGATCTCCTCGTCCGTGGCAGCCGCGCCCGACCCGCCTGTCTCTCGCACCGTGCGGAGCACGTAGTAGCCGTCCGCAGGATTGCCGATCGCGATCGACTTGGCGATCGTGTTCGGCCGTACGGGCTCCGGATGGTCGAGGCCCGCGTCCAGCGCCTGGATGACCGGCGCGCAACCCGCGGCCTGCGCGGCGTGGATGCGCGGCAACTCGCCGTCGACGAGTCCCGCGTCCCGCAGCTCGTCGAAGCCGCGACCGATGCGCGGCAGGAGCGTCCCGCCCGCGACCGGCGAGACGACGTGGCGCGGAAAGCGCCATCCGAGCTGCTCGACGATCTCGAAGCCGCAGGTCTTGGCGCCCTCGGCGTAGTAGCTGCGGAGGTTGATGTTGGCGAAGCCCCAGCCGTAGCGATCCCCTACCTGCGTGCACAGGCGATTGACGTCGTCGTACGTTCCGTCGATGGCGACCACCTCGGAACCGAGGACGGCGGAGGCTCGAATCTTTCCCGGCTCGAGGGTGCGGGGGATGAAGACGTAGCAGGACAGGCCCAGACGCGCCGCGTGGGCGGCCACGCTGTTCGCCAGGTTGCCGGTCGAGGCGCAGCCGAACATGCGGAAGCCCAGCTCGACGGCGCGGGTCGCGGCGACGGGCACCACGCGGTCCTTGTACGACAGCGTCGGATGGTTGACGGAATCGTCCTTCACCCACAGCTCGCGAAGCCCGAGCTCGGCCCCGAGGCGGTCGGCCCGCAGCAGGGGCGTGAAACCCGATTCGAGGCCGGTCCGGGGATCGCCGTCGATAGGCAGCAACTCGCGATAGCGCCACAGGCTCGCCGGCCGCGACTCGATGAGCTCGCGCGTGAGCGTGCGGCGGATGCGGTCCCGGTCGTAGGTCACCTCGAGCGGGCCGAGGCACTGATCGCACACATACAGCGCGCGGGGCGGAAACGGCGCACGGCACATCGAGCATTCGAGCCCCGTGACGTAGCTCATGAGGGGCCTCTCCCGCTGGCCAGGATCGGCATCCAGACGGGACGCCGCGCGTGGAAGTCGAACGACCCGATCTCGGTGAGGGCGTCGCTCACCACGGCCGAGCCGCACCGCTCGAGCGTGACGACGAAGGGCAACTCCGACTTCGACCATCCGGGCTCCTGCAGCACCGCATCGACGTTGACGCCGTGGCGCGAGAAGACGCCGGCGAGAGATGCGATGATGCCGGGACGGTCGGCGACGATGAACCGGACGTAGTGCGGGGCCTCGAACTCGCGCTCGACCGCCTCGGCGGACGATGGGGTCGGCCATCCCGCGTGCCGTGCCTCGTCCGCTCGCGCGATCGCCTCGAGGTCCGACACGACCGAGACGGCCGTCGGACCGCCTCCCGCGCCGGCTCCGGAGAACGATGCCTCTCCGCCGAACGCGCCCTCGACGACCACGGTGTTCTGGTTCCCCTCGATTCGGGCGAGGTTGGAGGTGAGCGGCACCAGCGCCGGTCGGACGAAGGCGAGCAGCCGCTCGTCCGGGAGCAGCTCCGCCCGCGCCACCTGTCGAATGGTGCATCCCAGGCGCCGTGCGTAGACGAAGTCGATCGGATCGATCTCCCGAATCGAGGCGAGCGGCACGGCCTCGACGTCGATTCGTCGGCGCAGGCCCACCAGCGCGAGGATGGCAAGCTTGGCGCGCGCGTCCGCGCCGTCGAGGTCGGCGCTCGGGTCCGCCTCCGCGTAGCCGAGCTCCTGGGCCTCCGAGAGACCGGCCGCAAAGGACACCTGGGCATCCGCCATGCGCGTCAGGATGTAGTTGCACGTGCCGTTGAGCACGCCCTCGACCCGGACCAGCCGGTCGCCCGCAAGACCCTCCCGCAAACCGCGAACGACAGGGATCCCCCCGGCCACGGCCGCCTCGAACAGCAGGTGGCGCCGCTGTTCGCGGGCCAGAGCCAGCAGCCCTTCCCCGCACTGCGCGATGACCTGCTTGTTCGCGGTGACCACCGACTTTCCCGCCGCGAGCGCACGGCGAATCCATTCGGCGGCCGGGTCGACGCCCCCGATGAGCTCCACCACGACGTCGGCGTCGGAACTCACAACCTGCTCGAAGTCGTCGGTCCAGATCACGTCCGGAGGCACCCAGCCGACCCGCTTCCGCTCCACGCGGCGATTGGCGATATGGGTGAGCACCAACCCGGCCGCGGGCCGCGCGCACAGGATGCGAGCCACGGACTGCCCGACCGTGCCGAACCCCACGAGGGCGACCTTGAGCAAGAGCCTGTCCCGATCCGTCTGCCAAAGAAAAGGGCCATCATCCGACGGCAGATGATGGCCCGTGAGAGTCGCTCGACTCGCGCCGGCTACCGCACCCGCCTCCGGCCAGGGTCGGACACGCCGACCGACGCATCGTGACCAGGCGACGAGTGACCGCCCTGCGCTGCCTCAGCGATCGGCCCGGAACGCATGTACGCAGTAGGAATAGTTATATATTGCGCGTTCGAACCAAGTCAAACGACCCGCGAGCCGGAGCACATGCCTACGCCGTCGAAGTGGAAGGACCTCCCGACGGAGGCGATCAACCCGTCCTCGCTCGCGATGGATCGGGCGTCGACGGAAGATCTCGTCGGGCTCATGCTCGGCGAAGACCGCAAGGTCGTAGCCGCGGTCCAGCGCGAGCGGTCCCGGATCTCCACCGCGGTCGAGCTGCTGACGGGCGCCCTGCGGCGGGGCGGCCGGGTGATCCTCGTCGGAGCGGGCACGAGCGGCCGCCTCGGCGTGCTCGAGGCCGCAGAGATGATCACCACGTTCAGCACGCCCCCGAAGCAGGTGCAGGCGATCATGCCCGGCGGGCGGGCGGCCTTCTTCGATCCGAAGGAGGGAGTCGAGGACCGCTACGAGGAAGGCAGCCGCGCCGTCGCCCGCCTCCGACCGACGCGCCGGGACGTGCTCATCGGCGTGTCCGCGAGCGGGATGACCCGGTTCGTACGGGGGGCGCTCACCCGCGCCCGGAGCGGAGGTTCTCGAGTCGTCTTCGTGACCTGCTGGCCGGGGACCGAGCTGCAGACGTTCGTCGACGTCGTCATCGCCCCGGCCGTGGGGCCCGAGGTCATCGCCGGCTCGACGCGGCTGAAGGCCGGAACGGCCACCAAGATGGTCCTGAACATGCTGACCACCATCGCCATGGTGCGCATCGGCAAGACCTACGGCAACCTGATGGTCGACGTGAAGGCCAACAACGAGAAGGCGCGCGACCGAGCCCGCCGGATCATCGCCATCGTCACCGGGCTCGAGGGCGAGGACCCCGAGCGCCTGTTGCGCCGGGCGCGCTGGAACGTCAAGGCCGCCATCGTGATGCACGCCACCGGCGACAGCTATCCGGCCGCGCTCGCCCGTCTCCGGCGCTCCGACAACGTCGTGCGGTCAGCCCTCGGACGCGACGTCGAGCCGCGCCTGCGCGAGATGCTGCGCGGGCGCCAGGGACGCCCCGGACCGCATGCCTGACCTGCGCGGCGCGGGCGACATCCTGGCCGCGGGGGTGGCCGCCGGCGCCTTTCCGGCGGCGTCCGCGGAAGTGGGGACCCACGAGGCGATCGTGTGGTCGAGCTCCTGCGGGCGCCTTGAGCCCGGGACCGGCCGCGAAGCTACCGTCGACACGGTGTTCGACCTCGCGTCGCTGACGAAGGTCGTCGCCACGACCACGCTCGTCATGCGAGCCGTCGACGACGACCGGATCGGGCTCACCGATCGCGTCCGCCGCTGGTTTCCGGCCTGGCGCGGGGACGACCGTGACGGGGTGACGGTCGAGGATCTGCTGACCCATTCGGGCGGCCTCACCGCCCACCTGCCCTTCTACCGCGATCACCGCGGTCGGGCCGAGTTCGAGCACGCGATCTGCACCCTCGCCCTGGAGTACCCGCCGCGCACGCGGGCCCTCTACAGCGACCTCGGCTTCATGCTGCTGGGCTTCGTCCTCGCCGACAGCGCCGAGGGGCGGCCTCTCGACCGGCAGTTCCGGGAGCTGGCCGAGGCCCGGCGGTGGGGCGACCTCCGCTTCCGCCCGCCGGCGGACTGGCGCGACCGCATCGCCCCGACGGAGTTCGATGCGTGGCGGGGGCGCCTCGTGCGGGGCGAGGTGCACGACGAGAACGCCTGGGCCCTCGGCGGGGTCGCGGGTCACGCGGGCCTCTTCGGCAGCGTGCGGGCGGTCGGCGCCTTCGCCCGCGACCTCCTGCGAGGCTGGCGCGGCGACGGCTCGCTGGTCGCGCCTTCCACCCTCACCCGCTTCCTCCGGAAGTCGACGGTGCCGGGCAGCTCGCGGGCGCTGGGCTGGGACACGATGCTGCCCACGTCGTCGTGCGGCACGCGCATGTCCTCCCTGGCCTTCGGCCACACCGGATTCACGGGGACTTCACTCTGGCTCGATCCGGATGCCGGGGCCTACGTCGCGTTGCTCACCAACCGCGTGCACCCGACGCGCGCCAACGACGCGATTCTCGCGATCCGGCCGGCGTTCCACGACGCCGTCATGGCGGCCCTCGCGGGCTGATCGCATCACCGGTCCGGTCCGAGCGGATCGCCGCGCCCGAGACCCGATCCGAGCCGGTTCGAGCCGCCTCCCCCCCGCCGGCCGCCGAGGGCCTCCGCCCCGGAGCCGGGCGTCGGGTCGCCGGCCCCTTCCGTGCCGGCGCCAAGGTACGTGAACTCCCACTCGTCGTACCGCCGCCGGCCGTTGTAGGCGCGGAGCGACGCCTCGGTGCTCCGGCTGACGACGCCGATGATGCCGCCCTCGATGCCGCCCCCGCCGTCGTCCCGGTCACGGCCGCCACCCCGACTCGACGCGCCGCTGCCGCGGTCGGCTCCCGGCTCCGCCCCGGAACCGGAAGCGCCCTCTCCGAATGCGGCGCTGCCGGGCGCGTCCTGATCCGTCTGCCGCAGGACGCGGAACTCGGCGCCCCCCCGCATCGGATCCCCGTACTTGCGGCGCAGGTAGCGCCCCTCGACCAGGGTGTCGAGGTCGCTCGGGAACGCGCCCGGCTGGCGCCGCTGATAGAGAACGATCGCCCGTGCGTACTGCTCCCCGCGGAAGATCAGCTCGGCCTCGCGCTCGCGCCGCGCCTGCTGGCTCCACACCGGCAGCGCCATCGACATGAGAAGCCCCATCAATGACAGGCTGACGAGGAGCGCGGCCATCGCGAAGCCCGCCTCCCCGCGGCTCCCCGCCGGCCGGACGTCGGGCCCGCGACCCCGTCGGGTGCCGGTCCTCACCATGCCGCGTACGGCGTCCCGTCGAGCGCGGTGCCGTCGGCGCCGCTGCGGACATCGTAGACGCCGGTGGCCAGCGGATCGGCCGGATCCAGGGGAGCGGGGACCACCTGCCAGGTCGCGGCGGAGTTGGTGATCGGATCGACCGGAATGGCGCGCACGTAGCCGTACGTCTCCAGATCGGCCAGCGCGGCCGGATAGGCGCCGCGGTCCGCGTAGAACTGATCGATCGCATCGCGCATTCGGAAGAGGTCCTCCTTCAACACGGCTTCGCGGGCGCGGGTGACGGCCGTCCGGTAGCCGGCCATCGCCAGGCCCGCCAGCACGCTGATGAGCGCCACGACGATCGTCAGCTCGATGAGCGTCCAGCCGCCCGTGCGCCCCCCCCGGATCGGCGCGCTGCGTCGGGCTTCACCAGTCCCGGTACCGGGTCCCGTCCAGGGCCATCCCCTGCGCCCGCGTATACACGTCATAGACGTTACCCCCTCCCCAGGTCTGCGCGTCCGGATCGTCGTCGTACGCGCGCAGGCCCCAGTCCGCGCTGCGAGTCAGCGGATCGATCGGAATGCGGCGGAGGAAGCGCAGCCGTTGCCCGTCGGGTGCGTCCACGGGCTCGACACCCGTCACCAGGGTCTCGAGATCGGGCGGATAGCCGGCGTTGTCGGGGTCGAGGTCCGTACCCCCGATGACCCCCAGGTCCACCGCATCCTTGTAGCCGTCGATGGCGGTGCGCAACTCCCGAAGCGCCCGCCGCAGCTCGACCTCGCGCTGCCGCTGCACGGCGACCCGGCTCAGCGGCGCGATGGCCGAGGCCAGCACCAGCAGTATGACGGTGACGACGAGCAGCTCGACCAGGGAGTAGCCCCGGCGAGCTCGAAGCCACCTCGGCATCGCGACGCCCTCCACGGGCCGGCTCGATTCCCGCCGGCCCTCAACCGTCTCCGCTCGTCGCCGCGCGCTCCGCCCCGTAGTAGGTGGCAAGCCCGATCGTGAGCACCTGCGCCGCGTCGTCCCGCTCGCCGTCCCGCAGCGAGATCTCCTCGATCACGATGAACTCGGCGCCGGTCTCCAGGGCGTAGACGAAGCGGCGAAGGTTGACGTACTCCCCCTCGAGCCGCATCGTCATGCGCAGCCGCCCGAGCAGGCTGTCCCCGTCGTGCTCCGGCATCATGCTGCGCTGCTCGAGGATGAGCCCGTGCTGCGCCGCAAGCTCCGCCAGACGCCGCGAGGTCCGGGCCCGAGCGTCGGCCAGGTCGAGCGGCAGCACGTCCAGGTAGAAGGTCTCGACCGCCTGCGCCGCGTCCGTCGTGCCGGCCAGGGCCGCCTCCGCCGCGGCCAGGCTGCGTCCTGCGTCGTCGCGCGCGCGCTCGGCCCGTGCGGCGCGCTCCTCCGCCGCCGCGCGGGCCCTGGCCGAGGGATGGACGACCAGCGCGTAGAGCGCGGCATCGACGGCCAGCGCCGCCGCCACGAGCAGCACCGGCAGGCGCTTCTCGGCGAGGATCCGCCGCGCCAACGTCATGACGCCGCCTCCCCCGCCGCTCGGCCCCCTCCGCGATCCGGACGGTAGCGGCCCGTCAGGCGGGCGCGGTACGTGCCGTCGGCGAGCATTTCCTCTTCCCGTGCCAGCACGTCGGCGAAGGCGCCCGTTGCCTCGAGGAGCTCGATGAACGCGTCGATGTCCGCCAGTCGACGGCCGATGACGCCGACCGCGACCGCGACGCCGTCGTCGCCGTGCTGCGGCCGGATCGCGGTCAGCATCACCCCGGCGGGGAGCGTCCGATCGATCACGTTGAAGAACGCCGTCCAGGAGAACGTCCGGCGATCCACGAGCCGATTGGCCTCGGCGACCGCCTCGGCGATCGACTCGACCTCGCCGGCGGCGATCGCCTGTCGCACGGTCGCAGCCCGGCCGGCGAGCTGCGCCGCATCGCGCTCGGCCGCCTCCGCGGCCGTTGTCAGCGCCGCCTGCGACCGGACCACGTCGACCGCACGGGCGATGCCCGCCGCCAGCCCGACCAGCGCGGCAGCGCCGGCCAGGGCGAGGACGACGTGCACGGCCCGCTCGTTGTAGAACGGACGTGTCGCCAGATTCGTCCTCAGCATCAGCCCGCGGCTCCCGGCGGCTCGCGCCGCGCGCCGCGCAGGAGGATGCCGACCGGGGCGGCCAGGGCGTCGAGCGCGGTCCGGTCCGCGCCCGTGCCATCCGTCACGCCGGGCGCCAGCACCGCTCCGAGCCATTCCAGTCCGGTGCCGAGCCGGGCCTCGAGGGAGCGCCGCGACGCGGCCCCTCCCGTGCCCGCCGCCTCCAGGCGCGGCTCGCCGGCGAGGACCGCACGCCGGAACCCGCGCCCGTCCAGGCGGTCCTCGTAGTACATCGCCGTCTGGTGCACGAGGTCCGCGAGGACCCCCGCACCGTCCGCGGCGCGGTTCCGGTAGAACACGAGGGCGCCGCGGCGGACGATGGCGAGCGTGCTTGCACCGGCCGCGGCGTGCACCAGCAGCCAGTCCCCCGCCGCGGCATCCGGTGCGGTGACGAGCACGGCGTTTATCAGGTTGAAGCTCGCCAGGTCGACCACGCCGGCATGCGCCCCCGCCATCGTGCACACCCGCTCGTACGACTCGACCACCTCGCGGTGCATGACGGCAACGACCAGCTCGCGCCCCTCGTCGCCGACGGCGGTGCCCGCGGTGTACGACACCTGCGCCTCGTCGAGCGCGAACGGCGCCGTACCGGCGGCGCGCCAGCGCACCAGGGCGTCGAGGTCGCCGGCCCGCGACGGCAGCGTGTCGAAGCGCAGGATCGACACCTTGGCCGCGCGGTCCGGGACCACGAGCGCGACGCGCGACGGACGGCGCGGGAGCCGCTCCAGGACGTTGCCGAGCACCTCCGCCACGGCCTCCGCGTCCGTCACGTTGGTGCCGGTCACATTCGGCATCACGATCCCCGGACGGAGCCGCCCATGCGCGCGCCCCGTGATCGCCGGCCCGTCGCCGGCCCACGCGGCCTGCACCGCGTCCACGGACTCCGCGCTCACCGCAACGGCGGCCGACGGACCGGGCGTCGACAGCAGTGCGGCCGGTCGGATTGCGGCCCTATTCAACGAACGTCACCTTGTTGATCTCGCGGAGCGTGGTCGTTCCCCGCAGCACCTGCTCCACCGCCGACTCCCGGAGGAAGCGCATCCCTTCGTCCCGCGCGGCCCTCCTGATCTCGGACGCCGGACGCCGATCGAGGATCATCTCGCGGATGCGGTCGCTCAGGTCCAGGAGCTCGCAGATGGCGGTCCGCCCGCGGTAGCCGGTCCCCCCGCACTCCACGCAGCCGCCCCCCTCGTGGAATCGCCGCTTCCCCACGAGGCCGGGATCGATGGCCGATTCGGCGAGTTGCCGCGCCGGGATCTCGACGGGCCTGCGGCAGTGCCGGCAGATCGTTCGTACCAGCCTCTGCGCCAGCACGCAGTTGAGGGCGGAGACGAACTGATACGCCTCGACCCCCATGTTGAGGAACCGTCCCAGCACGTCGACGACGTTGTTGGCATGGACGGTCGTGAAGACGAGATGCCCGGTCAGCGCCGACTGGATCGCGATCTGCGCCGTCTCCGGATCGCGGATCTCGCCGACCATGATCTTGTCCGGGTCGTGCCGCAGGATGGAGCGGAGCCCGCGCGCGAAGGTGAGGCCCTTGCGCTCGTTGATGGGAATCTGCGTGATGCCCTTCAGTTGGTACTCCACCGGATCCTCGATGGTGATGATCTTGTCCTCGGGCGAGTTGATCTCCGACAGGGCCGCGTACAGGGTGGTGGTCTTGCCGCTGCCGGTCGGTCCGGTCACCAGCACCATGCCGTACGGCTCGGCGATGTAGCGCCGGAAGCGGCGAAGCTCGTCCTCCGCGAAGCCGACGATGTCGAGCGTGAGCTCGCTGAACTGCTCGCTGATCGACTGCTTGTCCAGGATGCGGATCACGGCGTCCTCGCCGTGCACGCTGGGCATGACCGAGACGCGGAAGTCGACCGTCTTGCCGGGCATGCGCAGGCGGAAGCGACCGTCCTGCGGGATGCGCTTCTCCGCGATGTCGAGCTCCGCCATCACCTTGATGCGCGACAGCAGGGCGCCCTGGTGCTGCCGGTCGATCGGTTGCATGGCCGCCTGCAGGACGCCGTCGATGCGGTACTTCACGTGCACGGCGTCGTCCTGCGTCTCGACGTGGATGTCGCTCGCCCGCCGCTGGATCGCCGTGTAGATCATCGAGTTGACGAGCCGGATGACCGGGCTCGCGTCCGCCGTCAGGCGTTCCACCGTCAGGCTGTCGTCGCCCCGCTCCTCCTCGCGCAGCAACTGCAGCGCGAATCCCTCGGTGGCCTCGTCGAGCACGCGCTGCGAGCCCTCGCTTCGCGTCAGGATCGACCGGATCGCCGACGGCGTGGATACGCATACGGAGATGGGCGAACCGAGGAGCAGGGCCAGCTCGTCGATCCGCGGCAGGTCGGTCGGATCGGAGACGGCGATGACCAGTGCTTCCCCGTCCCGCCGGCAGGGTACGAAGCCGTAGCTCAGCATCAGCTCGGCCGGGATCGTCCGCAGCAAGTCCTGATCGATGCGCAGGCGCGTCAGGTCGACGAAGTCGAGGCGGTAGCGCTCCGCGAGGCGCCGCGCCCGCTCGAGCTCGTCCCCCGCGTCCGTCACGGCGTCGGCCGTCGGCTCGCCCGCCGCCGGTGCCACGCCGTCGCCCGTCTCCGCCCGACTCATTGCACCACGCTCCCGAGCTGCAGCATCGGCCAGTAGAGCGCAAGAAGCAGCGCCGCGATCACCACGCCCATGACCACGAGGAGAAGTGGCTCGATCAGCGTCATGAAGCGGGAGAGAGTCGTCTCGATCTCCTCGTCGAAGAAGTCGGCGGCGCTGTTCAGCATGTCCCGGAGCGCCCCGCTCGACTCGCCGACCTCCACCAACCGCACCGCGACCGGCGGGAACACCCCGCGAGCCGCCATCGAGTCGGCCAGCGAGCGGCCCTCGCGGACCTCGCGCGACACCCCCTCCACCTGCTCGGCCACGTACCGGTTGCCGATGGATCGCGCGGCGACGTCGAGCGCCCCCACCAGGGGAATGCCGCCGCCGAGCAGCGTCGCGAGGGTCCGGGCGAGCTGCGAGGTGGCGAACTTGCGCGCGAGGGAGCCGACGGCGGGGGCGCGCAGGACCAACCGGTCGAGCAGGGTGCGCCGGCCCGGAAGCGCGACCCAGCGCCAAAGGGCGCCCGCGACGGCAGCCGCGACGGCGAGGGCCGGCAGCCAGGCCTCGCGCAGGGTCGTGGACGCGCCCGTCAGCAGCCGGGTCGCGAACGGCAGCTCGGCGCCCATTCCCGCATAGAAGTCGCCGAACTCCGGAACGACCTGCAGCACGATGACGGCAACCACGAGCAGGGACAGCAGGAGCAGGATGCCGGGATAGACAAGGGCGGATATCGTTCGGCGGCGGACACCGGTGATGACGCGCGCGTAGGCGATGTAGCGTCGCAGGACCTCCTCGAGACCGCCGCTCTTCTCCCCGGCCAGGACGGACGCGGTGTACACGCCCGGAAACAGGTCCCCCTGCGCTTCGAAGGCGGCGGAGAGCGCCGCCCCGCTGCGCACCCGCTCGTACACGTCATCGAGCACCGCCTTGAAGACCGGGTTCTCGACCCGCTGGCGAACGATGTCGAGCGACTGGACGAGGGGCATTCCGGCCCGCAGCAGCGCCGCGAGCTCCTGGTTGAAGACGATGAACTCCCGGGACGGCACCCGCCGGCGGCGTGGAAGCCGGAGCGCGGGCAACCCCGACAGGCCGCGCCTGCGCATCGAGAGGACGCAGAGGCCCTGCTCCTCGAGGTCGCGGCGCAGTTGCGCCTCGGTCTCGGCCGTGTAGGTCGCAGCGAGGATCTCGCCGGTCGCGGTGCCGAGTCGACAGCGGAACTCCATGGCCGCGGCGGTCCCGGGGCGCGTCGCTCAGCGCGGTTCGACGAAGAGATAGAAGACCCGCACGCCCAGCTCACGCGTGTCGATGGAGCCGGGATTGCGCTCCGCAGGCACGAACGTCGGGTCGACCTCGAGCATCAGCTCGACGATGTCCTTCGCGCCGAGCTCGCCGGCGCTCAGACGCCGCCGCACGAAGGTCGGGCCCTGTCCATCGAGCTCGAATCCGTGCAGGGGGCGTTCGTCGATCGTCAGCGACACGCGCTGCGGCTCGCCCGCGGCGCCGGCGCGCCCGTCGAGCTCCATCGCGAGCTCAACGTCCGACCGCGGGTTGCGGAAGCTGACGACCGCCCTGCCGGCTGTCCAGCGCCAGCTCGCGCCGTCGGCGATCTCGGACCGGTACCATCCGTCGCCGTATGCCAGGAAGGCGGTTTCGGGTTGCGGCTCCAAACTCACGGTGGCCACCCGATACGTGCGGTCGCCGACCTCGCTGCCGGCGAGCGAGAGCCGCTCGCCGGTGTCCGCCGCGTAGAGCCCGAGTGCGACGGTCACCTCGCCGATGTAGGGGTACATCGGGACGACGGTCCGACGCTCGTACTCGACCCGCTCGCCCGGCTGCCACTCCGCGACCGGCCGGGGTGGATCGTGGTCGTCGGCCCACAACAGGGCGCCGTCCGGATCGAGGAAATGAAGCAGGACCCGGAAGCCCTCGGCGACGGGCGCAATGTCGGGGGCGGTATCGAAGCGTATGGTGAGAGCCAGCGGTCCGCCGAGGGGGACCGCGGCCCGGTCCACGCCGAGGGTCGGCGTCGCCACCGGAGGCGGGGGGTTCGCGCACGCGGCGGGCAACACCCAACCCGCGAGAAGCGCGAGGCCCAGGCGTGCGAGGCCGCGCACGGGCCGTCCTCCCGCCCGGGGCCGACGGCGGACGGGCTCGTTTGCTGCGGTCATGTCGTTATAGTACCGTGGTTCGCGCCCGCAGGCGCGCGATACCGGAGGCCGCCCGATCCAGCGTACCGCCATGTCCCGTGAAGCGCTAGGCCTTGTGGAGACAAAGGGTCTCGTCGGCTCGGTCGAGGCCGCCGACGCCATGGTGAAGGCGGCCAACGTCGTGCTCATCGGCAAGGAGTACATCGGCGCCGGCTACGTTACCGTGCTCGTGCGCGGTGACGTCGGGGCCGTCAAGGCGGCCACCGACGCCGGCGCCGCCGCGGCGCGGCGGGTCGGAGAGCTCGTCTCGGTCCACGTCATTCCGCGGCCGCACGACGAGGTCGACTCGATGCTGCCGAGCGCTCCGCGCCAGGGCTGAGCCCGGCGGGCGCCGCCTCGCGGGTCCCACTCGTTCCATGGTTGACGCAACGGAAGGCGCGGACGGCGATGCCCGCTCCGTGGCGGACGCGGCGCGGCAGGCGGCCCGCGCGGCGGGTGCCCAGCGTCTGCTCGGAGAGCTCTCCCAGGCGCGGACGGACGCCATCGTCGACGCGATGGCTCGCGCCGCGGAGGATCACGCCGAGGCGCTGGCCGCGGCCGCGGTCGACGAGACCGGCTACGGTGTCGTGGCCGACAAGGTCCGGAAGAACCTCTTCGCCGCGCGCGACGTGCACGCCTTCATCCGCCCGATGACGACGGTCGGCGTGATCGCCCGCCACGCGGAACGCCGCGTCGTCGAGATTGCGGAGCCGTTCGGCCCGGTCGCGGCGATCGTGCCGTCGACCAATCCCACATCGACCGCCATCTACAAGTTGCTGATCGCCCTCAAGGCGCGTTGCGCGATCGTGCTGAGCCCCCATCCGGCCGCCCGGAGCTGCATCACCCGCACCGCGGAGCTCCTGGCGGCGGCGGCGCGGGCCGCGGGCGCGCCCGAAGGCTCCATCTCCTGGCTCACGACGGTCACCGTGGCCGGCACCCAGGCCCTCATGCGCCAGCGGGAGATCTCCGTCATTCTCGCGACCGGAGGCCTCGGCCTGGTGCGGGCGGCCTACTCCGCGGGCAAGCCGGCATACGGTGTCGGACCGGGGAATGCGCCCGCCTACATCGAGCGCTCCGCGGACGTCGCGAAGGCGGTGCGCGACATCGTCGCCGGCAAGGCCTTCGACAACGGCCTGCTCTGCTCCTCCGAGAACGCCGTCATCGTGGACGCGGCGATCGCCGAGGAGGTTCGGCGCACGTTCCGGGCCGCCGGCGGTCACTTCCTGAACGAGGCGGAGCGAGCGGCGGTGGCCGCCGCCCTCGTGACTCCGCAACGGCTGCCACGTCCCGACCTGGTCGGCCGTTCGGCGCTCGAGATCGCACGCCGGGCGGGCATCGACGCGCCGCCCGGGACGCGCGTGCTCATCGCCCCGCTCACCGGCGTCGGCCGCGATCACCCCCTCTCGATCGAGAAGCTCTGCCCGGTGCTCGCCTTCTACGAAGTCGCGGACTGGCGCGCAGCCTGCGAGCGGTGCAAGGAGATCCTCGGCTACGGAGGCATGGGCCACACGATGGCCATCCATTCGCGGAACGACGCCGTGATCCTCGAGTTCGGGTTGCAGAAGCCTGCCTTCCGCATCGTCGTCAACAGCCCGACCACGCACGGCTCGATCGGCATGACCACCGGCCTCGATCCCGCGCTGACTCTCGGCTGCGGAGGCCTCGGCGGCAACATCACGTCCGACAACATCTCGCCGCGGCACCTGCTGAACGTCAAGCGATTGGCGTACGAGTTGCGGCCGCTCTCGACCGGCGCGGGGCCGCCGGCCGCCTCGCCCCGGCAGTCCGGGCCGGCTCGCACCGCGAGGCCCCCAGCCCTCCAGCCCGCCAGGCTCGCGGCGCGAATCGACGGTTTCCTCGGAACGGCCCCGACGAACGAGGCCCGGGGCCGAGAGTCCGGCGCGGCGACCGCCGCCGGGTCCCCCGGCGCCGCCCCGCCCTCGGGCTCCCCGGGCACCGGCAAGGCGGCGGGCGTGGAGCCCGCGGCTCCCCGGGGGCCGGCGGCCTTCGTGTGCGAGGCGGACGTCCGCGGCGCGCTCGACGCCGGGCGGCCCATACGCATCGACAGGAGAACCATCGTCACGCCTGCGGCCCGGGACCTCGCCGCGGGGCGCGACGTCCTGCTCGAGATCGACGGCGGCGGCCGGTAACCGCAGTCTGCGCCGTGGAACCGGCGGCGCACGCACTCCGGCCCGCGCAGACTCCCGACGCGCCCGCAAGGGCACGCCGGCGCCGGCGGCTCCCGCCGGAGCCGCCGGCCGGCCTCCCGGGGCTCATCCGGTCACGCGGAGCCGGAGCAACGTCCAGACGGCGGTGAGGAAGTCCCTCCAGGAGATCTTCTTGCCCTCGGCGAAGCTCCGCCCCACGTAGCGGATGGGAACCTCGTGGATGGCGATCCCCCTCCGGAGAAGCTTCGCGGTGATCTCCGGCTCCACGCTGAAGCCGTTGGACGTGAGGTCGATATCGGCGAGCACGCTCCGGCGAATCAGCTTGTAGCAGGTCTCCATGTCGGTCAGGTCGGACCCGAACAGGACGTTCGTGATGCCGGTCAGCAGCCGGTTGCCGATCCGGTGGCTCAGTGTCATCCGTGGGGGGCCGCCGGCGAAGCGCGACCCGTAGACGGCGTCCGCGCCCCGCTCCTCGAGCGACCGCAGGAGTCGATGGTAGTCCTCGGGGTCGTACTCCAGATCGGCGTCCTGCACGAGCACGAACTCGCCCGTCACGCGTCGCAGTCCGGTCCGTATGGCGGCGCCCTTTCCTCGATTGGCGTCGTGCAGCAGCACGGTCGGGCCCGCCTCGCCGAGCCGCGCCAGGGCCTCCCGGGTGCCATCCGTCGAGCCGTCGTCGACGACGACGACCTCCATGTCCAGATCGACGGCGTCGACCCGCCGCAGCAGCTCCTGGATGGTTGCGCGCTCGTTGAAGACGGGAATGATGACCGACAGCCGCATGCAGCCCGCGCCCTCCGCCGACGCGCCCGATCATACGCGGGCCGCACGGCTCCCGGAATGCGTGCACCGGGTGGAGGTTCCCGCACCGCCCCCGCTTTCCGAAGGTCGCACTTCCTGCGTGCCCGGCGTCGCAGCGGGCCACCCCCCGCGCCCGGGCGTTCAGGCCGCCGGGTGGCCCGATCCTTGCTGCGGTCGGAAACGGTGCTCGCGCACGTACAGTCGGCCACGCTCGTCGGCGTCGACGCCACGGAGGTGCAGGTGGAGGTCGACGTCTCCTTCGGTCTGCCCACGTTCGTCGTGGTCGGCTTGCCGGACTCCACCGTGCGGGAGAGCCGCGACCGCGTGCGCAGCGCCATCCGCAACTCCGGGCTGGCGTTCCCGGATCACCGTGTCATCGTGAACCTCGCGCCCGCGGACGTCCGCAAGCGAGGCACCGCGTTCGACCTCCCCATCGCGATCGGAGTGCTCGCCGCGGCCGGCCACCTGCCTCCCCCCTGCCTGGAGAACACGCTGGTCGTGGGCGAGCTCTCCCTCGACGGGGCCATCCAGCCGACACCCGGCGTGCTGCCGATGGCCCTTGCCGCGCGCAGCGCAGGCCGGCGGCTCGTCCTGCCCGGATCGAACGCGGCAGAGGCGGCCGCGGTGTCCGAGCTGCGGCTGGTGCCGGTCGACACCCTCGGCGAAGCGGTCGAGACCCTCACCGGCAGGGCTCCGGTGCGCGACCCGCAGGCCGCCGCGGTCGGTGCCTTCGCGCCGGGCCCGGATGCTCCGGACCTCGCCGACATCAAGGGTCAGCCCGTGGCGCGGCGGGCGCTGGAGATCGCGGCGGCGGGCCGGCACCACCTGCTCCTCATCGGACCGCCCGGCGCCGGCAAGACCCTGCTCGCCCGCCGGTTGCCGGGCCTGCTTCCGCCGCCGAGCTTCGAGGAGGCGGTCGAGACGACGGCGGTCCATTCGGTTGCGGGCCTGCTGGCCCTGCCGACCCGACTCCTGACCGACAGACCCTTTCGGGCACCGCACCACACAATCTCCGACGTGGCGCTGGTCGGGGGCGGGCGCGACCCCCGGCCCGGCGAGGTGAGCCTCGCGCACAACGGGGTGCTCTTCCTCGACGAGCTGCTGGAGTTCGATCGGCGATCCCTCGACGCGCTGCGCGAGCCCCTCGAGGAAGGCGTCGTGCGCGTGGCCCGGGCGGCGCGGAGCGTCGAGTTTCCCGCCCGGCTGATGCTGGTCGCGGCGACGAACCCCTGCCCCTGCGGCCAGCGTGGCGATCGGCGGCGGGCCTGCCGGTGCACTCCCCTGCAGCTCCAGCGCTATCGGAGCCGGATGTCGGGTCCTCTGGTCGATCGCGTGGACCTCGTGGTCGCGGTCCCCGCGCTGCGCCTGGACGAGCTGGCCGCAGAGCCCGTCGCGGAGGGCTCCGCCACCGTCCGAGGACGGGTGGCCGCGGCCCGCCGGCGGCAGGCCGGCCGCTTCCGCGACGGCCCCGTGCTGCTCAACGCCGACCTCGCCGGGCGAGCCCTGCGCCGGCACTGCCGGCCGGATCCGGATGCGCTGCGGCTGCTCGCCACCGCGGCGGAGCGCCTGGCGTTGAGCGGCCGCGCCTACGATCGCGTGCTGCGGGTCGCACGCACGATCGCGGACCTCGACGCCACGGACCGGATCGAGGCGGCGCACGTCGCCGAGGCCCTGCAGTATCGGAGCACCGAGTGGACTTGACCTGTCGAGCGGCCCGCGGCGGATGCCGGAGCGTCACCGGCCAGCCGCGGCACTTGTGCTAGACTCCCCCGGACTGGCCGCCGTTCCCCTGAACTGACCATGCCGCCCACCCGCTACTCGTTCATCGTCGCCGACCGTGCGACGGGGCATGTGCGTCGTTTCACGCTTCGGGTCCGGCTCGTGACGTCGCTCGTGACGCTGGCGATCGCGCTGCCGATCGGCTGGGCCCTGCTACGCCACAGCGCGGCCCTCCACGAGATCAACCGACTACAGGCGGAACAGGCCCGGCTGGAGATCGAGAATGCCCGCTACCGCTACGCGGCGCTCGCGCTCAGCCGCGACATCGCCTCGCTGCAGTCGGCGATAGGACAGGTATCTGCGCGCATTGCCCTGACCAACTCCTCCGAGCCGCCGATCGAGAGAATCCCGCGGGCCTTGCGCACGGCCGTCGGCCACCGGGACGCGAACCACGTGCCTCCTCCCGCTTTCGAGCTGCTCACCGACCTGCTCGGAACTCTCGACCATCGGATTCGCCTGCTGCGGTACGACGTGGCCCGGCGCGAGGCGATCGCGGGCGCGCTGCCGACCCTGTGGCCGGCGGACGGGTGGGTGTCGGGCGGCTACGGATATCGTCGCGACCCGTTCACGGGAGATCGGGAATTCCACGCCGCGGTCGACATCTCCACCCGCAGCGGCGATCCGGTGTACGCGACGGCGCACGGGCGCGTCATCTCGGCCCGGCGCAGCGGCAATTACGGCAATCTGATCGAGATCGACCACGGATTCGGGATCCAGACCCGCTACGGTCATCTGTCGGAGTTCGCCGTCCTCCCGGGGACGACCGTGCGACGCGGCGACCTGATCGGCTACGTCGGGGCGACGGGGCGCGCGACGGGCTCCCACGTGCACTACGAGGTGCTGGCCGACGGCCGCCACGTCAACCCCCTTCGTCTGCTCGTCGACCGGCAGTCCGATCTCGCCGCCAACTAGGAGTCTGCGCCGTAGAACGGCGCGGACTCCTGGAGGGCTGGTTGGGCGCCGAGCGGAGCCGCACGCGACGAACGGCGGGCAGGCGACGAACGGCGGGTCAGGACCGTACAACAGCACCGCCTCTCCGCGGGAGGCGGCCGGCTTGCGTCTGCCAACGCGCGTGGCTACGATTTCGGTAGTTGTCGCCTGACCTCAGCCCGCCTCTGGTTCGCTGATGCTCCAGACCCTTCTGGCCAAGACCTTCGGCACCCAGAACGCCCGTGATCTGAAGCGGGTGCGGCCACTCGTCGCCGCGGTCAACGACGGCGAGGACGCCGTTCGCGGCCTCTCCGACGCGGAGCTCCGGGACCGGACCACCGCCTTCCGCGAACGGATCGAGCGGGGCGAGCCGCTCGACGATCTGCTCGTGGAGGCGTTCGCGGCGGTTCGGGAAGCCGGCCGGCGCGTCCTCGAGATGCGCCACTTCGACGTCCAGCTCATCGGCGGCATCATGCTGCACCGCGGCAAGATCGCCGAAATGAAGACCGGCGAGGGCAAGACCCTCGTCGCGACGCTGGCCGCCTACCTCAACGCCTTGGAGGGGCGGGGCGTCCACGTCGTCACCGTCAACGACTACCTCGCCCACCGCGACGCCGACTGGATGGGGCGCATCTACCGCTTCCTGGGCCTGAGCGTCGGCGTGATCCAGCACGACATGCGGGACCCCGAGCGTCACGCGGCGTACCGCTGCGATGTCACGTACGGCACGAACAACGAGTTCGGGTTCGACTACCTCCGCGACAACATGAAGTTCGAGCGGACCCAGTTCGTGCAGCGAGAGCACCGCTTCGCCATCGTGGACGAGGTCGACAGCATCCTGATCGACGAGGCGCGGACGCCGCTCATCATCTCGGGCCCGGCCCAGCAGTCCACCGACCTCTACGTCGAGGTCGATCGGATCATCCCGCGGCTCAAGGCGGGTGCGGTCACGCAGGGCAACGTGTCGGCGGAGCGGCGCGAGGAGCTCGAGCACACGGGCGACTTTCTCAAGGACGAGAAGCACAAGACGGTCTCGCTCACCGAGACCGGCATGGCGAAGGCGGAGAAGCTCCTCGGCCACCGGCTCCAGCCCGGCGGCCTGTACGACCCCGCCAACATGCCGCTCCTGCACCACGTCAACCAGGCGCTCCGCGCGCACACCCTGTTCGAGCGCGACGTCGACTACATGGTGAAGGACGGCAAGGTCGTCATCGTGGACGAGTTCACGGGGCGGCTGATGCCCGGCCGGCGCTGGAGCGACGGCCTGCACCAGGCGGTCGAGGCGAAGGAGCGGGTGACGATCGAGCGGGAGAACCAGACGCTCGCCACGGTCACCTTCCAGAACTACTTCCGGAAGTACGACAAGCTCTCCGGGATGACCGGCACGGCGGAGACCGAGGCGTCGGAGTTCGCCAAGATCTACGAGCTCGACGTGTTCGTCGCCCCGACGAACCGGCCGCTCGTGCGGATCGAGGAACCCGACTCCGTCTACCGCACGGCGCGCGAGAAGTACGGGGCGATCGTCGAGGACATCCTGGAGCAGCAGGAAGCAGGACGCCCCGTGCTGGTCGGCACGGTCTCGATCGAGAAGTCCGAGCGCCTGTCCGGGCTGCTCAAGCGCCGCGGCATCAGGCACGTGGTGCTGAACGCCAAGTACCACGAGAAGGAGGCCGAGATCGTCGCCCAGGCCGGCCGGGCGGGCACCGTCACCATCGCCACCAACATGGCCGGCCGGGGCACGGACATCCTGCTGGGGGGCAATCCGGAGCACATGGCGCGGCGGCAGGCCCTCAGCGAGGAGGTCGCCGAGCGGCTGCCGGCCGGGGAGGAGCGCTTCGTCGACGACGAGGAGTTCGTGTACTTCTTCCACGAGGGGTTCTACCGGGTCCGGCGGCCCGACTGGGAACGCATCCTGCGTCACTACAAGGCGGAGACCGACGCGGAGCACAAGCGCGTGGTCGACGCGGGAGGCCTCCACATCATCGGGACGGAGCGCCACGAAGCGCGACGCATCGACAACCAGCTTCGCGGACGGGCGGGCCGGCAGGGCGACCCCGGGTCGTCGCGCTTTTACCTGTCGCTCGAGGACGACCTCATGCGCATCTTCGGCTCCGACCGCATCCAGGGGCTGATGGAGCGCCTCGGGATGGAGGAAGGGGTCCCCATCGAGCACGGCATGGTCACCAAGGCGATCGAGCGCGCGCAGAAGCAGGTCGAGGGCCAGAATTTCTCCGTCCGCAAGCACCTGCTCGAGTACGACGACGTGATGAACAAGCAGCGCGAGAACGTCTACGCGCTGCGCCGGGAGCTGCTCGACGGCACGATCGTTCTCGAGGATGACGAGGAGGTGGACAGCAGGGCCTACCTGATGCGCCTGGCCGAGGGAGTCGTCGACGGGACGATCCAGACCTACTGCGGCGAGGAGGTGGAACCGGAGGAGTGGGACATCGCGGCCGTCAGGCGCGACATCGGCGGCGTCTTCGCGATTCCCGCGGAATCGCTCGACGAGGTGGATCTCGCGGACCGGAACCCGGACGAGATGCACGAAGAGCTCTGGCGCCTGGTCGAGCGCGAGTACGTCGACAAGGAGGCGTCGATCGACGCCCCCGTGCTGCGGCGGGTCGAGCGGGACGTCATGCTGCAGGTCGTCGACTCGCAGTGGAAGGACCACCTCTACGGCCTCGACCACCTCAAGGAGGGCATCGGGCTACGGGGCTACGGGCAGCGGAATCCGCTCGTCGAGTACAAGCGCGAGAGCTTCGCCATGTTCGAGGCGATGAAGGAGCGCATCGACGAGGACATCGTGCGCTACCTGTGGCGCCTCCGGCCCGCCGCCTCGGACGGCGACGAGCGCCGTGCCGCCCGCTCCCCCGCCATCCGCCGGGCCACCCCCACGACGCTGAACGATCCGGCCGCCGCCCCCGCGCTCGTGGGGGCCGGTGTCGCCGGGCGGCAGGCGCCGCGGCCGGCCCGAACGGGCGGCGACGACGCGCGGGTCCGCACGATCCGGCGCGAGGTGCCGAAGGTCGGGCGCAACGAGCCGTGCCCCTGCGGGAGCGGCAAGAAGTTCAAGAAGTGCTGCGGAGCGTGACGGATGAGTGTCAAGACCGAGGCACTGACGGGCGTCCAGGCAGTGGCCGCGCTCCCCGTCGCCCTGACCTTCGACGACGTGTCGCTGAAGCCTCGCCACTCGGCGGTGCTGCCGAACGAGGTTGACGTCTCGACCCGCCTGACCCGCAACATCGCGCTGAACGTGCCGCTCGTCAGCGCCGCCATGGACACGGTCACCGAGTCGCGCATGGCCATCGCCATGGCCCAGCTCGGCGGACTGGGGGTCATCCACAAGAACCTCGACATCGCGGATCAGGCGTCCGAGGTCGACCGGGTGAAGCGGTCGGAGAGCGGCATGATCGTCAACCCGATCACGCTCGCTCCCCACAGCAGCGTCTACCAGGCGTTGGCGCTGATGAAGAAGTACCGCATCTCCGGCGTCCCGATCACCGAGGACGGCCGGAACGAGGGGCGGCTGGTCGGCATCCTCACGAATCGCGACCTCCGCTTCCACGGGGACGTGCAGCGGCCGATTTCGGAGGTGATGACGCGGGAGCGGCTGATCACCGTTCCCGTCGGCACGACGCTGGCCCAGGCCCGCGAAATCCTGCACCGGCACCGCGTCGAGAAGCTGCTCGTCGTCGACCGGGACTTCAACCTCCGCGGCCTGATCACCGTCAAGGACATCCAGAAGGCGATCAAGTACCCGAACGCGTGCAAGGACTCGCTGGGCCGCCTGCGCGTCGGGGCGGCGGTCGGGGTCGCGGGCGACACCATCGAGCGCGCCGAGGCGCTGGTCGCCGCCCACGTCGATCTGCTCGTCCTCGACAGCGCGCACGGGCACTCGAGGAACGTGCTGGAGATGGCGCGCCGGCTGCGGGCGGAGTTTCCGTCCGTCGATCTGATGGCCGGCAACGTCGCCACGGCGGACGGCACGCGGGCCCTCATCGACCTCGGCGTCGACGGTGTCAAGGTGGGCATCGGCTCGGGCTCGATCTGCACCACGCGCATCGTCGCGGGGATCGGGGTCCCGATGGTGACCGCCGTTGCCGAATGCAGCCGCGCCGCCGCGGCGCAGGGCGTACCCATCGTGGCCGACGGGGGCGTGCGCTACTCGGGGGATCTGACGAAGGCGGCGGCGGTCGGCGCCGGCGCCGTGATGATCGGCAGCCTCTTCGCCGGTACCGACGAGAGCCCCGGCGAGCTCATCCTGTACCAGGGCCGCAGCTTCAAGGACTACCGCGGCATGGGCTCGATCGGCGCGATGCGCCGCGGGAGCGGCGACCGCTACTTCCAGGAAGACGTCGATACCGGCGTGCCGTCCGGGGAGGAGCCGTCGAAGCTCGTGCCGGAGGGCATCGAGGGGCGCGTCCCCTACAAGGGCAGCGTCGGAGCGATGATCCACCAGCTCGTCGGCGGGCTGCGCGCCGGCATGGGCTACTGCGGCGCCGCCGACCTCCCGACGCTGCAGCGGCAGGCGGAGCTGGTGCGCATCACGCCCGCGGGCGTCCGCGAGAGCCACGTGCACGACGTGGTGATTACCAAGGAAGCACCGAACTACCGGAGCGAGTAGCTAGCCCGGCGAGGGGTGTTCGATGCGAATCCGGCGCGCGTCGCCCCCCAGGTCCTCGATCCGCACGTGGACGGCGCCCTCGATCCGCCGCGTCAGGCGGTCGGCCCACTCGATGGCGACGATGCCGTCGCCCGCCAGCCGGTCCGCCAACTGGTCCGCGAAGTCGTCGACCTCCGGCCCGCGCAGGCGGTAGAGGTCGACGTGGTCGACGGGCCGGTCGCCGCCGTACTCCTGGATCAGCACGAACGTCGGACTACTGACGTCGTCCGGCTCCCCGCCCGCGCCGGCGACGAGACCCCGCACGAACGCCGTCTTGCCGGCGCCGAGGTCACCATAGAGCAACACCGCGGAGCGGCGCGGCAGCTCGCCGGCGAGGCGGCGGGCGATATCCGCCGTCTCCACTTCCGAGCGGCTCTCGTAGGTCTTCTGCATGACGGTTCAGTGGCCGGCCAACTCGACGGCGGCGGCCCCCAGATGGTTCGCCACGTCGCCGGCCACGAGGGCGGTCTCGCCGACGCGGTCGGCCGCCAGATCGCCGGCCCGACCGTGCAGGTGCACGGCGAGGGACATCGCCGCCTCCGTGTCGGCGGCCTGCGCGAGCCAGGCGGCCACCGCCCCCGTGAGCACGTCGCCCGTGCCGCCGGTCGCCATCCCCGGGTTCCCGGAGGCATTGACTCGTACCGACCCGGACGGCGCCGCGATGACGGTCCGCGCGCCCTTCAGCACGACGTGCACCCCGTGATCGGCGGCGAACCGCCGCGCCGCGTCGAGGCGGTTCCCCTGCACCTCGCCCACCGTCGTCCCGGCCAGCCGCGCCATCTCCCCCGGGTGCGGCGTCGCGACCGTGATGCGGTCGCGGCGGAGGGCCAGCGCCCCCGGGTCGTCCGCCAGCGCGGTCAGGGCGTCCGCATCGAGCACCAGCGGTCCCGGGACCCGCTCCACGAGGGCCCGCACCAGCGCACGCGGTTCGGTTCCCACCCCAAGGCCCGGGCCGACGGCGACGACGTCCGCGCCGAGGGCCAGCACCACGTCCACCGCGGTGCGGCGGGCCGTGCCGCTCTCCGTCTCCGGCAGCGCCGCGGTCATGTATTCGGGCACCGTCGCGACCGGGCCGACGCACGACGCCGGCGTCGCCACCGTCACGAGGCCGGCCCCCGAGCGCAGGGCGCCGGTGCCGGCCAGACGCGCCGCGCCGGTCTTGCCCGGCGAGCCCGCCACCACCACGATCCGCCCGTGATCGCCCTTGTGCGCATCGCGGCCCCGCGCCGGCAGCCACGCCCGCACGACGTCGCCGGTGAGCAGCTCGACGCGCGGCCCGCCTAGCTCGTCCATGACGCGCGACGGGATTCCGATGTCGGCGACGACCATCTCGCCCGCCCGCTCCGCGGCCGGCGTGACGACCAGCGGGATCTTCGGCGCGCCGAGGGTGACCGTGACCCGTGCGTCGACCGAGGCCCCGATGCACGCCCCCGTGTCCGCCGAGAGACCGCTGGGGAGGTCGACGGCCACGACGGGCCGCCGGGCCGCGTTCACGTCGGCCGCCACGGTGGCCGGCAAGCCGTCGAGCGGCGCCCGCAGCCCGGTTCCGACGAGCGCGTCGACGACCAGGTCCGCCGCCGCGACGTCCGGCCGGCACGCCTGCCAGGCCGCCTCGTCGGGGGCCTCGGCCACCGGGAGGCCGAGCCGGCGGGCGACGTCGAGGTTGGTGCGGGCGTCACCCCGGACGTCCTCTCCGCGGGCGAGGAGGACGATCGCCACCGCCGCTCCCCGCTCCGCCAGCGCGCGAGCCGCCACGAGCCCGTCTCCCCCGTTGCTGCCACGCCCGCACAGCAACGCCAGACGCCCGCGCGCCGCCGCCGCGAACCGCGCCTCGATAGCGCCGGCCACGGCCCGGCCGGCGTTCTCCATGAGGACGATCGACGGGATGCCGATCTCGTCGATCGTGCGACGGTCGGCTTCCCGCATCTGGGCGGTATCGAGAACGCGCATGACGGTCGCTTCGGACAGCCTCCGGCAAGGGATTATGTTACGAATGCAGCATGCGCATCGCCGTCAACGTCAACGGCCGCCTCTCGGATGACGGCCATGCCACCATCTCGGTCTTCGACCACGGCTTCCTCTATGGGGAGGGCGTCTACGAGACGCTGCGGACGTACGACCGGCGCCCCTTCCTGCTCGATCGCCACCTGAACCGCCTTCGCGCGTCCGCCGCCGCGATCGGCCTCGCCGTGCCGCTGGACGACGCCGCGTTCGCCGCGCGCATCGACGCCACGATGGCGGCCGTCGACGTGGCGGACCCGCCGGAGCGCTACATCCGCCTGGTGCTCACCCGCGGCGTCGGCGATCTCAGCTACGACCCCGAGTCGTGCCCCGAGCCGTCGCTGGTCATCATCGCTCGACCCCACCGGGAGATCGCCGGGGCCGTGCGCGAGCGGGGAGTCAAGGTCGTCGTCTCCTCCCGCCTGCGCAACCACCCGGATGCCCTGAGCCCCCGCATCAAGTCGAACAACCTCCTCAACAACGCGCTGGCGATGCAGGAAGCCTTGCGCGCCGGGGCGGACGAGGCCCTGATGTGCAACTACCGCGGCGAGATCGCGGAGTGCGCCCAGTCGAACGTCTTCCTGGTCCGTGACGGCGAGGCGCTGACGCCGCCGCTCGCGACCGGCCTGCTGGAAGGCGTGACGCGCAACCTGCTGTTCGAGATCGGCCCGGCGATCGGGATCGCGGTCCGGGAGCGCACGCTGCGGCTCGAGGAGGTGGGGACCGCCGACGAGATCTTCATCACGAGCACCACGCGGGAAGTGCTCCCCGTGACGACGCTCGACGGCCGGCCGGTCGGATCCGGCGTCCCGGGACCGGTCACGCGTGCGCTCGCCGAGGCGTTCCGGTGGAGGGCTCGGAGCGCACCGTAGGGTAGTTGCGCGCCTCCTTGACGGCGTGACGTGCAAAGCCCCGCAGGTCGGTTGGCGCCCTGCTTCCGGAACACGCGCCTCCCGACGAACGGCGCCAGTGCCGTGGCGGGGGCGAACCCTCCTCCCGACCAGTGACCACCGACCGCCCTCTCGACGACGCTCCCGCGCCCCTGCGGACCGCATCCGGGGGCGCTGCGCAGCGGCCGGCCTGACGCCCACCTGAATCTCCGTCCGTTCCTGTGCGGTGGCGGGTTCACCAGCGCGACGAGCAATGGCGCCTGTGAAGCTCCGCGCCCGGCGCCCAAACGTGTCAAGGGGACTCGAGCGACAGGACAGGCCGGCCGGCGGGGTTTCTCGGGCAGGTGACCGCGGGCTGGCCGTCAGGATCCCAGATTGGCTAGAATCTCCCCGGTTGCCTACGCAGAAGGTGCAGCCCTGGGGCACGGGGCCGTTCGGTCAACCGGGGTGCGACGTGGCCGCGATGCCGGACGAGATGCAGCGCGTGCGCGTCCAGGAATCGGCGGCGTCGACGAGGCGAGGGGGCGAGGATGTTGAACCCGATTGGCGAGTTCGAGCTGGCACGACGCGCCGAGCGGTACTGGACGAAGAAGCGCGAGGATCGGGCAGCCGTGATCTTCGGGCTCGTATGCCTCGGGATCGTCCTGGGGTTCACGTTGTTCCGGGCCGTGGGAATCTGACCCAGCAGCCCCGGTGGCAGCTTCCAAGCCGCCGGACGGGCGGTGACGGCGGCGTTCAGCCTGCCCCTCCCGCCGGCCACGGATCCTGGCTGTCGAACACCCAGCCTTCCGCCCGGTCCTGCGCCCGGCGGATCCTCTGTATCAGGTACGGTTCGTCGACCGGTCCGTGGTTGTTGAGGTAGCCTCCGATGCCTGACGCCACGACGCCGCGCTCTGCGTCGTCCGGTCGAGCTGCCGCGCCGGCCCCCGAGCCGGGCCGCGAGGACCGTTCCGCCACCCAGATGAGGTCTCACGACCCGGCCCGTCGCTTCCGGGGCCACGCCGCGGATGACGTCCCGCACGGCGCGCCACAACGTGCGCGCGGGCTCCGGGAGCGTCAGCGTCTCCACATCATGCCCCGGCGGGTCGTGCCAGACGCTTCAGGAAGGCCGTGCGCTCGCCGGGCAGCGGACCGTGCTCCTGGAACGCCCGTGCCAGTTGCCGCCAGGTGAACGCTCCCTCCAGGTGCGCGTTCATCAGCTCGTCGAAGTCGGCCTCGTTCACCAGGACGCCGGCGGCGTTCCGTTGCCGCGGCGTGGGCCGTTCCGCCCGCATGGCCTCGTATACCTCATCGCTCGTCGGCGGGTTCGGCCAGCCGGCGCAACTGCCGCAGATGATCCCTCGCACGGTCTGCGACCGCGGCCCGGTGGCAGCCGCATCGGCGCCCGGCCGGAACGCGGCGAGAATCTCGGGCGGCGTGTATTCGTCGTCGTACCACTCGAGGGGGCCGAGGTCCGCCTCCTCTGCGGCGGGCCGCTCCTCGGCGGTCCGCCGCCGCGTCTCCGCCGCCGCCCACGTGCGGATCTCCTCGTCGGTCATGGCGCCCCCGGCGGTCTCACGGGTACTGTACCTTCCGAACGGCCGCGGGTCTCCCGTCCCGCCGGCGCTCCTCCGCGGGACGGACGCGGAACGGGGCGCCCTGCGGCGAATCGCCCCGGACTCCGCGCAGCGGCGCCGCCTTGACCCTCCGGCAGGCGCATAGTACGGTTTGGATCCACGCCGCGCCGCCATGACGCAAGCTCCGTCCGCCGCCCCCAGGACAACCCCGCTGCACGCCCGGCACCGCGCGCTCGGCGCCCGCATGACGACGTTCGGCGGATGGGAGATGCCGGTGCAGTACACCGGCATTGGCGACGAGCATCGCGCCGTGCGCACCGCCGCCGGTCTCTTCGACGTCAGCCACATGGGCGAGATCGAGATCGCGGGCCGCGACGCGCTGGCCGCGGTGCAGCGGATCACCTGCAACGACGCGGGGCGGCTCGACGTCGGTCAGGCACAGTACTCGGCCCTGACGACGCCGGCCGGCACGCCGGTCGACGACCTGCTGGTCTACCGCCTCGCCCCGGAGCACTTCCTGCTCGTGGTCAACGCAACCAATGCGCTCAGGGCCCGGGACTGGATCACGTCCGCACTCGAGGGGGCGGGCGACGCGGTGGTCGTGGATACGAGCCGGCGCTACGCGCTGTTGGCCCTCCAGGGGCCGCGTTCGCGGGAGATCCTGCAGGCGCTGACCGCGGTCGAGCTCGACACGGTCCGCTACTACACCTTCGCGAACGGCGAGGTGGCCGGCGTGCGCGCGACGATCTCCCGCACCGGCTACACCGGCGAGGACGGCTTCGAGCTGTTCGTCGCTCCCCAGGTGGCCGAGGCCGTGTGGACGGCGCTGCTCCAGGCCGGCGCGCCCGCCGGGTTGCGGCCGGCCGGCCTCGGGGCCCGGGACACGCTGCGCCTCGAGGCGTCGATGCGCCTGCACGGCCAGGACATAGACGAGACGACGACGCTCCTCGAGGCGGGGCTCGGGTGGATCGTCGCGTGGGACAAGGGAGAGTTCACGGGCCGCGAGGCCCTCGCCGCCCAGCGCGCGACGGGCGTCGAGCGGCGCCTCGTCGGCTTCGAGATGCTCGACCCGGGCATCGCCCGCGCGGGGTACGACGTCTACGCCGACGGCGAGCGCGTCGGGCGGGTCACGAGCGGGACGTGGGCGCCGTCGCTCGGCAAGGCCATCGGCATGGCGTACCTCCCGCCCGCGGCGAGCGCCGTCGACACCGGGATTGCCGTCGAGATACGAGGCCGGCGGGCGCAGGCGCGCATCGTCCGCATGCCCTTCTACCGGCGGGCCAGGAGCTGAGCCGATGTACCCGGCGGATCTGAAGTACACGAAAGACCACGAGTGGATCCGCGTCGCCGACGGGCAGGGGCACGTGGGCATCACCGACTACGCGCAGGAGCAGCTCGGCGACGTCGTCTACGTCGAGTTGCCCGCCGTCGGGCGCGCCTTCGCGCAGGGCGAGCAGTTCGGGGCGGTCGAGTCGGTCAAGGCGGTCTCCGACCTCTACTGCCCCGTCAGCGGCGAGGTCGTGCAGGTCAACGAGGCGCTGGCCGACCGTCCCGAGACGATCAACCACGATCCGCACGGGACCTGGCTGATCGTCGTCAAGCTGAGCGATCCCGGCGAGCTCGACGCCCTGCTCGACGCCGGCGGCTACGGTGCCCACGTTGCGTAGCCGGGTTCTCCCAGCGGGCGCCGCCGCATGAGCGACGCTGCCCCCGACCTCTTCGAACACCGGCATGTCGGTCCGCGGCCGGCGGACGTGGACCGCATGCTCGACGTCGTGGGCGCCCCCTCGCTGGAGGCGCTCATCGACCAGGCGGTGCCGGCCGGCATCCGCCTGGCGGCGCCGCTCGACCTGCCCGACGCGGAGCCGGAGGCGCAGTACCTCGATCGCCTGCGGGCGGTCGGGGCCCGGAACGAGCGGTGGCGCTCGTTCATCGGGCAGGGGTACCACGACTGCGTCACGCCGAGCGTGATCCTGCGGAACGTGCTCGAGAACCCCGGCTGGTACACGCCCTACACCCCGTACCAGGCCGAGGCCGCGCAGGGGCGCATCGAGGGGCTGCTGACCTTCCAGACCGTGGTCGAGGACCTGACCGCGATGGAGGTCGCGAACGCGTCCCTGCTCGACGAGGCGACCGCGGCGGCCGAGGCGATGACCCTCGCCCATCGGATTCGCGCTCGCCGGCCGGGTCCTGCGAACCGCTTCGTCGTCGCCGCGAGCTGCTTCCCCCAGACCGTCGCGGTCGTTCGCGGCCGGGCCGAGCCGCTCGGCATCGAGGTCGTGGTGGCCGAGCCCGACGCGCTCGACCGGGTGCTTGGCGAGGCCGGCGGGGAGACGTTCGGCGTGCTCGTCCAGTCTCCGGATACGTTCGGCGCCGTGCGGGACGTCGGGGCGGTCGCGGAACGGGCGCACCAGGCGGGCGCGCTGGTCATCGTCGCCAGCGATCTGCTCGCGCTCACCCTCGTGCGGCCGCCCGGCGAGGCGGGGGCCGACGTCGTCGTCGGCAACGCGCAGCGCTTCGGCGTGCCGCTGGGCTACGGGGGCCCGCACGCCGCCTTCTTCGCCACCCGGAACGCGTACGTCCGGCAGATGCCCGGCCGCCTCATCGGCGTCTCGGTGGACGCGCACGGGCGGCCGGCGTACCGCATGGCGCTCCAGACCCGGGAGCAGCACATCCGCCGCGAGCGGGCGACCTCGAACATCTGCACGGCGCAGGCGCTGCTGGCCAACATCGCCGCCTTCTACGCCGTCTACCACGGCCCGGACGGGCTGGCGCGGCTCGCCGGGCGCGTGCACGGCCTCGCGCGCGGCCTCGCGGAACGGCTCGACGCGCTCGGCTTCGCCCTGCGCAGCGACGCGTTCTTCGACACGATAACCGTCCGCTCCGAGGACGACCCCCGCGCGGTGCGCGTGCGTTCGGCCGCCGAGCGCGCCCGCATCAACCTCTGCTACCACGCGGACGGGGACATCGGCATCGCCTTCGACGAGACGTCGAGCGAGGACGACGTCGAGGCGCTGGCCGGCCTGTTCGCGGAAGCGGCGGGCGGCGAAGGCCCGCCGTCGAAGGACGGCGGGCTGCCTCGGGGCGGCCTCTCGGAACCCCTGCGGCGCACGACGCCCTTCCTGACCCACCCGGTCTTCCACCGCCACCGGTCCGAGCTGCAGATGATGCGCTACCTGCGGCGGCTGGAACGGAAGGACATCGGGCTCGACCGGTCGATGATCCCGCTCGGGTCGTGCACGATGAAGCTCAACGCCGCCGCCGAGCTGCGTCCCGTGACCTGGCCCGAGTTCGGCCGCCTGCACCCCTTCGTCCCGGCCGGGCAGGCGGCCGGCTACCGGCAGGTGATCGACGAGCTCGAGCGCGCCCTGTGCGCGATCACCGGCTTCGACGCCGTCTCGCTGCAGCCCAACTCGGGCGCCCAGGGCGAGCTGGCCGGCCTGCTCGTGATCCGCGCCTACCACCGGGACCGCGGCGAAACCGGGCGCGACGTGGTGCTGATACCGGCCTCGGCCCACGGCACCAACCCGGCGAGCGCCGTCATGGCCGGCATGCGCGTGGTCGTCGTCCGCTGCGCGGAGAACGGCGACGTCGACGTCGCGGACCTGCGCGCGAAGGCGCGCGAGCACGGCGAGCGCCTGAGCGCGCTCATGGTCACCTACCCGTCGACGCACGGCGTGTACGAGGACGCCATCACCGAGATCTGCGCCGTCGTCCACGAGCACGGCGGCCAGGTGTACATGGACGGCGCCAACATGAACGCGCAGGTCGGGCTGACGAGCCCCGCGCGGATCGGGGCGGACGTCTGCCACCTCAACCTGCACAAGACGTTCGCCATCCCCCACGGCGGCGGCGGCCCCGGGATGGGCCCGATCGCGGTGGCCGCGCACCTCGCGCCGTACCTCCCGGGCCACCCGCGCGCGGCCGCGCCCGACGGGCGGGCGATCGCCCCGGTGGCGGCGGCGCCGTGGGGCAGCGCCAGCATCCTGCTGATCGCGCACGCCTACATCCGGCTGCTGGGGGGCCGCGGCGTGCGGGCGGCGACCGAGATCGCCATCCTCAACGCCAACTACGTCAAGGCGCGTCTGGAGGGCCGCTACGACGTGCTCTACACCCGCGCCAACGGCCGGGTGGCGCACGAGCTGATCTTCGACCTGCGCCCGCTGCGCGCGGCCACCGGCATCACCGAGGAGGACGTCGCCAAGCGCCTCCTCGACTTCGGGTTCCACGCCCCGACGGTGTCGTTCCCGGTCCCGGGCACGCTAATGGTCGAGCCGACGGAGAGCGAGCCCCTCGACGAGCTCGACCGCTTCTGCGACGCGATGCTGCAGATTCGGGAGGAGATCCAGGCGGTGGCCGACGGCCGCGCCGACGCGGACGACAACGTGCTGAAGGGGGCCCCGCACACCGCCCGCGAGGTCACGGCCGACGAATGGCGGCACCCCTACAGCCGGCGCGCGGCCGCCTTCCCGCTCCCGTTCGTCGGCGACGACAAGTTCTGGCCCCCCGTCGGGCGCATCGACAACGCCCACGGCGACCGCAATCTCGTGTGCGCCTGCCCGCCGGTCGCGGAGTACGCGGAGGACTGAAGCCGTCCCGCGACGAGGGATGGGCTCCCGCGCTGGACGTGCGGGTTGCCGTGCGGCTCAGGTGCCTGCGCGGTCGGACCGGTCGCGCAGAACCGCGACGTCGCGGGCGATGGCGTGAAGTGTCCCGCCGAACTCGTCAAGCCGGTTCCGATTCTCTTGAACGCGTTCTGTGAGTGCCGCGACGTTCTCCCTGTTTGCCGCGTGCGCGGCCTCGTTCTCCTTGAGGATGCGTCGCCCGTAGGCCAGCAGCACGAGGGCCGCAATCAGCCACCCGGCCGCGTCGCCGAAATCGCTCAGGATCCGCAGCACGCTCGCCACGCTACCCATCTGTAGAACCACCACCTCTCAACGGCAGGCCTCGCGGCCCAGCGCACCCGTCAGTTGCCCTACCCGTGGCCGCGCCGCTCCACCGCTGCGCCGACCGTCGGTCCCGGACGCCCGCGACACGCGTGAGGAAGCCGGACCCGGAAGCCGCCGAGTCGATCTGTCCGGGGCTGCCCGCGACGTCGCCACTGCCCAGTATGCCTGTACCGTCGGGTAGGCAACTACCCATCGGTCGGTTCCGGCGGCGGTCCCTTGCGCTTCCGCGGCCGGCCGCCGGAGGCGGGGCGGGGGTAGCGCAGGTAGGACTGCAGCGTGTGGTAGCTGATCCCGAGCACCCGGCAGGCCCGGCGCTTGTTGTTGTCGCAGCGGTCGAGCACCAGCCGCGCGTAGCGGCTACCCCACGCTCGCATCGTGTCGTCCCGCACCAACGAAGGCATCAGCCGCTCGGCGTACTCCCCCGTGACCCGCGGCGGCAGGTCCTCGGGAGCGATGCGTCCCGTCGGCGACAGCGTGACCGCCCGCTCGATGACCCGCTCGAGCTCGCGGACGTTGCCGGGCCAGTCGTAGGTCATCAGCGCATCGACGGCCGCCGGAGACAGGTGGATGCTCTGACGACCGGGGTGGCGTTGGACGAAGTGATCCGCCAGCAGCAGGATGTCCGAGCGTCGCTCGCGCAGCGGAGGAACGCGGATCTCGAGACCGCTCAAGCGATAGAACAGGTCGGCCCGGAAGCGGTCCGCCGCCACCAGGTCGCCCAGGCACTGATTGGTCGCGACCACCAGGCGCGTGTCCAGCGTGCGCGTGACGTGGCCGCCCACGCGCTCGACCGCCATCTCCTGTATCGCGCGCAGCAGCTTTGCCTGGGCCGGCAGGGACAGGTCGGCGACCTCGTCGAGAAGCAGCGTGCCCCCGTCGGCGAGCTCGAACTTGCCGGGACGTCCCCGGACACCGGTTGCCGTCCGATCCTCGATGCCGAAGAGCTCCGCCTCCAACAGCGTCTCGACGAGCGCGGCGCAGTTGACCGCGACGAACGGTCCCTTGGACCGGGAGCTCTGCTGGTGAATCGCCCGCGCCACGAGCTCCTTGCCCGACCCGCTCTCACCCTTGACGAGCACCGTGAAGCTGGTCGTCGCCATCCGCCCGATCTCGTGTCGGAGACGGACCATCGAAGGGCTGGTTCCGATGAGCGGCGACGAGTCGGAGCTCTGTACCATGGCTCGTGCGGCAGTCGTGCCTGCCGGCGGCGGAGTGACAATCAAACTCGGTGCCATCCGCATCGCGACGCGTGAATACGGACGCCGACCGAAGCCGCGCACGCCATGTGCGTCGCTCCGCAGCCGCCAAGGGTAAGCAACTACCCTTCCACCGTTACCTCGCTGTCGCCCGTCCGATGGGGAGCCGGACGCGGACGACCGAAATCCACCGGCTTGTCGAACGCGACCGCGGCCCGATAGCGAATACCTCCGGGGCCGATGGCGGCCACCGCTGCGCGCACGATCTCCCCTCGGACCAACAGGTGTCCGCGCTCTGCCAGCAACTGGAGCGTCACGGTGCGGCCGGGGGCAAACCGCACGCCGGCCTCCATCAACACGCCAACCGCGGACCAGTTGATGATACGCACGCGCCGACCGGGCCACAGCCGTGCCGCGGCGAGCCAGCGCAGGGCGCGGCGGGGCTGTCGAGGGGCGCGGCGGCGTTCGGCGGCCGCCTTCCCTACCGGGAGCGCCATTCACCGGCCCCCGCATCGAAGGTCATCACCCGCACGCGCCCCGTCGCCGCGAGCACGCGCACCGCAGCCTGACGGCCGCTCCGCCCCAGAAGGTAGATCGTACCGCCCGTGGCCGTCCCGAGCGGACTCATGGTCAGGGTCCCCCCGGCTCCCAGACGCACGGCGCGGGCGTCCGCGGCACCCGCGACTTGGCTCCCGATGGACGGGACCGCCACGTTCCGTGCGACACGGACGCCGGGAAAGCGCTCGGAAAGTCGGAAGGACGCGTCCACGGGCTCGTCGATTCCGCGTGCGATGTCCGTCTGCCGAACGCCGTTTCCGTTACCGTCCGCGTGAGCCTGCACGCGGAAGCCGTCGTCCTCGGGAACGAACCGCAGACCGACTGCGGTGCCGCGCCGCACTGCGATCGCCCGGGCGCGGGCGACCTCTCCCGCCAGGTACCGCGCGGCCCCGAGGACCTCTACCGCTTCCCCGCGCGCCGTCAGGGCCGGAAGCGACAGGCCGAGGAGCACGGCGACCAGAGCCACCGCCAGCGTCACCTCGATCAGCGTCACACCTCGTGCGTCTCGCATCATCCACCCGTCATCCACTCGGCGAGGCGCGCCCGCGGGAGGTGTCGACCGGCGCCGGCACCTCCCCGGTCGCTGCCCCTAACGTTCGTCGGAAGGCCCCACGGTCACGAGGGGCTTCAGCCGCAGGAAGGTTCTCTCGCCGATTCCGCGAACGTTCATCAACTCCTCGATTCGGGTGAAGCCATCGTTCTCCTCGCGGTACTCCAGAATCCGCTGGGCGGTGCGCGGACCCACGCCCGGCAGCGTGTCCAGTTCCGCAAGCGTCGCTCGATTGATGTCCACCAGATCCGCGCCCGGTGTCGCCCTCTCGACCGTCGGCTCCGACCGCGCGTCCTGCGCCTCCCACGCACCGCCCTCGGCGCCGGCGCCGAGCAACGCGCACAATACTGCGATTCCTGTCACGAAGCGTCTCATCGATCCCTCCGGGTAGTGGCTGACGGTCGCCCCCTGGTTCCGGCCTCGTCGGACGACCCCGCGCGAAGCAGCGTGGCGAGTGGCAGGCCGGATGGGCGCCCGGCTCTTCGACGGGGCCGGCGCAACGAGTAAGCAAGGCGAGTGCCAGCCTGCCTCCACAACGCACCGCGGCAGCCCTGGCGTGCAGTCGCGCAGGGATGACCACCCGCGTTGCCGGGAGGCGACGCGGCCGCGCCACGCGGGACTCGCGGCCGGCGGCGGAGGGCGCACCACGGGGCGCACGGCACGGTGCAGCGGAGGACGTCGCGCGGGCGGCCCGGGCACTCCCGACGCATGCTGTGGCGAGGGAAACCGGCGGCGACACACGCGGCGGAGCTACCGGCCAGCAAACGGCCGCCGGTCGCCCGAGCCTCTCGCCCGTCGACCGGGGTCAGACGACGTCGTCCGGCACGTGCACCTCGATCATCCCGTCCGTCACCCGCACGGGATAGACCGTCGCCGTGCGATACGCCGGCGGGCCGAGCGGCTTCCCGTCGGCGAGGCGGAACCGGCCGTTGTGCCAGGGGCAGGTCACCACCCCGTCCTCGCACGGGCCCTCCGAGAGCGGCCCGCCGTGGTGGGTGCAGCGATCGTCGACGGCGTGCAGGGTGCCGCCGTCGTTGAACACCGCGATGCGCCGGTCGCCGGCGAAGACCAGCTTGCGCTTGCCGGGGCCGAAGCGATCTGCCCGGGCCACGGTCACGGTTCGACCCATCGTTCGCCGATGCTGGCCCACCATTCGTCCCCTGACGGCTCCGCCTGGTGCCCAACCAAGACTACCAGGAGTCCGCGCCGTTCTACGGCGCGGACTCCTGGTAGTCCGGGCGGGATACGGGGCACTCCGGGCCCCGGCCCGGCGACCGCTGCGCGGTGGCCCGGACCGACCGGACGCACCGGCGCCAAGGGCCTGCAGGCGGCTGCGCTACAATGTCGCCGTCATGTCGTCGCCGGCGGCGGACGCCGCACGGCGGACGCACGCGGCTCGTTTCCGGCGCGAACCCGCGGCGGCGACCGGCGCCCGACGGGGCGCCTGAAGGAGAGACGCATCCCATGCTGACTCTGCTGGCGCTACTTCCGATCATCACGGTGGCGGTGTTCCTCGTCGGCCTGCGGTGGCCGGCGAGCCGGGCGATGCCGCTCTCGTACGTGGTGGCGTTCCTGCTCGCGCTCTTCGTCTGGCAGGTGCCGTTCGTGCAGGTCCTGGCGGCCAGCGTGAACGGGCTCATCGTCACCCTCACGCTGCTCTACATCATCTTCGGCGCCATCCTGCTGCTGAACACGCTGCAGGAGAGCGGCGCCATCCGGACGATCCGGCAGGGCTTCACCGACATCACGCCGGACCGGCGCGTGCAGGTGATCATCATCGCCTGGCTGTTCGGCGCCTTCATCGAGGGCTCGGCCGGCTTCGGCACGCCGGCCGCGGTGGCGGTGCCGCTGCTCGTCGGGCTCGGCTTCCCCGGCATGGCCGCCGTCACGGCCGGCATGATCATCCAGAGCACGCCGGTCAGCTTCGGCGCCGCCGGAACGCCGATCCTCGTCGGCGTCAACACGGGGCTCTCCGCCGAGCCGGCCATCGCGGAGTACGCGGCCGGCCTCGGCTTCGCGGAATGGACCGACTTCCTGGCCTTCATCGGCCTGAAGGTGGCCGTCCTGCACGCGGTTGCCGGCACGCTGATTCCGCTGATCCTCGTCGCGTTCATGACGCGCTTCTTCGGCGCGAGCCGCTCGCTGACCGACGGGCTGCGCGTCTGGCCGTTCGCCATCTTCGCGGCGCTGGCGATGACCATCCCCTACTTCGCGGCCGGCTACTTCCTGGGACCGGAGTTCCCGGCCCTGATCGGGAGCGTCGTCGGCCTCGTCGTCGTGGTGGCGGCGGCCCGCGCCGGCTTCCTGGTACCGCGCGCCGAGGAGGCCTGGGAGTTCGACCGCAAGGAGAACTGGCCGGCCGAGTGGACCGGGACCATCGAGGTCAAGGACACCGCGCCCGCCGGCGGCTCGATGGGGATGCTGCGGGCCTGGTCGCCCTACGCCATCGTCGCCCTGCTGCTGCTCGGGTCGCGGCTGTTCGACCCGCTCCGCACCGCGCTGACAGCCTGGACCATCACCTGGCCCGACATGTTCGGCACGTCGATCTCGGCCAACGCGGTGCAGCCGCTCTTCCTCCCGGGCGCCCTGTTCATCACCACCTCGCTGATCACGTACCTCATCCACCGCATCCCGGGCGACGCCTACCGCCGCGCCTGGTCGACCTCGTTCCGCGTCACTGCCTCCGCCTCCGTCGCGCTCATCTTCACCGTCCCGATGGTGCAGGTGTTCCTCAACAGCTACGGCGGCGAGGCCGGCTACGAGCGGATGCCCATCGTCCTGGCGGAAGGCGTGGCGGCGATTGCCGGCGGCGCGTGGCCGATCTTCGCCCCGTTCATCGGCGGCATCGGCGCCGCGGTGGCCGGCAGCAACACCGTCAGCAACATGATGTTCTCGCTGTTCCAGTTCAACATGGGCGAGCGCATCGCGGCCGACCCGACCTGGATCGTCGCCCTGCAGGCCGTCGGGGGCGCCGCCGGCAACATGATCTGCGTGCACAACGTCGTGGCGGCCTCGGCCGTCGTCGGCCTGCTGGGACGCGAGGGCGCCGTCATCCGCATGACGGTCATTCCGTTCGTCTACTACGCCCTGCTGCCCGGCGCGGTCGGTTATCTCATCATCTCCTACGGCGCGAGCGGCGTCATGAACGTGGGGGCGCTCCTCGTCGCGCTCATCGCCGCCATGGCGGCGTACCTGATCGCGCGCCGCGAGGACACGCCGGCCGCGGCGGGGTGAGGACGGCCGGTGCGCCTGCTCCGCCTCGCCGACCTCCGCCCGGCGCCGGCGGACCCGGCCACGTTCACCGGCGCCGCGCGCGTCACGCGCATGCCGGGCGTGGCGGACGACCCGGCGGTCAACGCCTATCGGGTCGAGTTCGAGCCGCGGGCGCGCACGGCCTGGCATCTGCACAGCGGCCTGCAACTGCTGGTCGTGCTGTCCGGGCGCTGCCGCGTGCAGCGGGAGGGCGAGCCGGTGCAGGTGGCGGCCGCGGGCGACGTGGTCTCGATCGCGGCCGGCGAACGGCACTGGCACGGCGCCGGTGCGGACGGACCGATGGCGCACCTGGCCCTCAACGTCGACTCCGCCACCACCTGGTTCGGCCCGGTGAGCGATTCGGAGTACGAGGGGCTGTGACCGTGGTGAGCCGGCGGCCGGCCCGGCCGGAACGCGTTGGCTGACCCCCGGAGTGATCGGCAGGAGTCGCCCGCCCCGGGGGCCGCGACGGCACAGAGCCGCCGTCGCCTCGGGTTCGGGCTCGCGGCGGCGGTGGGGTTGCTCGTCGCGGCTTTCGTCCTGGCCCGGACGGTCGAGCTCGAGCCGTCGCTCACGTCGCTGCGCGCCTGGGTGGACTCCCGCGGAGCCGTCGGCGCGGTCGCCTTCGGGGGCCTCTACGTGGCGCTCGTCCTGCTGCTCGTCCCGGGCGTCGCGCCGACTCTCGCGGCCGGCGCGCTGTTCGGACTGGCGCGCGGGGTCATCATCGTCGCCATCGCCACCTCGGTGGCCGACGCGCTCGCCTTCCTCGTAGCGCGCCACATCGGCCGCCGCGCCGTGGAACGTCTTGCGGCCCGCTACCCGCGCGCGCGGGCCGTCGACCTGGCCGTGGCGCAGGCCGGCTGGCGCATCGTCGCCCTCCTCCGCCTGAACCCCGCCGTCCCCTACAGCGCCAGCAACTACCTGTTCGGAGCGACCGGCGTCGCGTTCCTGCCGTACCTGGTGACGAGCGGCATCTTCACCCTGCCCGGCACCTTCACGTACGTCTATCTCGGCTACGCGGGAGCCGAGGCGGTGGCGGGGCGCGCCCGCAACCCGGCGGAGTGGGCGCTGATCCTGGCGGGGCTCGCGGCCACCATCGCCGGAATCGTCTACATCACCCGCCTCGCCCGCCGGTCGCTGGCCGAGATCACGCGCGAGGCGCCGCCCGAAGGCCCCCGCCCGACCTGACCTCGGGCCGCGCCCAGCCGCATCGGCGGCCCGCGTTCCGGGCGTCGAGCCAGGCCGCCAGCGGCGCGAAGTACTCGCGCATCGCACCCGCGTCGAGCGAGCGGGTACCCGCCAGCGCCTCCAGGGCGTCGGGCCAGGGCCGGCTGGCCCCGAGCTCCATCAACGCCCGCAGCCGCGCGCCCGCCTCCGGGCTCTCGAAGACCGTGCAACGGTGCAGGGGCCGGGTGTCGCCCGCCGCCTCGCACAGCGCGCGGTGCAACTGGAACTGCAGAATCCGACCGATCACCCCGGGCAGCAACGGGCGGTTCAAGGCTACCGGCGCCTCCGCCCCGGGATCGAACGCGGCCCCGCTGCGCGGCGCCGCGGGCCCCACGCCCTGGTAGTCGCGACGCAGGTCCCACCAGGTCCGGTTGTACGCCTCGACCCCCGCCGCGCCGGAGAAGACGCCCCAGCGCCACCGCTCGACCGCTAGGCCGAACGGTACGTAAGCCAGCGTATCGAGCGCGCGGCGGAGCAGCACGTCGATGTCGTCCGCGGCGGGAGCGCGCTCGATCAGGCCGGCGCGGACGAAGTACCCCGGCGTCATCGACAGCCCCATCGCGCCGCCGACCGCGACCTCGAACGCGCCGGCGGCGGCGCCGATTCGGAAGAGCGGGTCCTGGAAGCGATACGCCCACTGGTAATGGGCGCGCCCGAGCATCTCGTGCACGGCGACGAAGTCGGCTCCGGTGCCCTCGACGCACATCCGAAGGCGAACGTCGGCCCCGGCGTCGATGTGCCACGCTCCAGGCCGGCACGCGCGCGCCGGATCCGCCGGCGGGACGAGCAGCGAACGCTCCCGGAAGGTGGCCGGAAGGGCAGCGAGCCCGAGGGAGCGGAAGAAGCGCTCCCCGAGGAGCGCCATCGACGCGGCATCGACGCGGCGGCGTTCCAGGCTCCGCGTCAGGTCGTCCCAGAGGTCCCGCTCCCGAGTGCGAACGAGGTCGTGCAACTCGTCCCACCGGCCGCCCCAGGGGCTGGCGAGAAGGTGCGCCGGGATGGCCTCGCCCGGGGGCGCCACGGCCGTTCCGTAGGTCTCCCCCAGGCGTTCGCGAACCAGGCAGTGCACCGACTCGTAGAGCGGGCGAAGTTCGTTCCAGACCCGGTCGAGCTCCGCCGCGAGCGCGTCCGGAGGCAGGTCGTAGGCCGCGCGCCGGCGCGCTCCGGCGTCGGAGAAGCCGAGCTCGCGGGCGCCGGCGTTCGCCAGCTCGACGAAGCGCCGGTACGCGGGCCCCCCGGGAGCCGCGGCACGCCGCCATCCCAACCAGGCGTCGAGCCGCTCGTCGGTCTCCCGGCTCTCCGCGAACAGCCGTTCGAGGGCCGGCCGGTCGAGGCACGCGCCGCTCTGCACGGTGCAGGCGGTGGCGCGGTCGTATGTCCGCTCGATGCCGGCGAGAACGTCCGACAGTTCCTGTCGGAGCTCGGGTGCCGCCGGACCGACCGCCGCCGGGCCGGTCCGCAGCAGCCGCAGCTTCCGCCGGAGGGCGGCGCCGAGCTCCACGTCGTCGAAGGGCGCCGCGGCGTGCGCCAGCCGGGCCGTTCCGTCGAGCCGTTCCCCGCGGGCCGCCGCGGAGATGTCCGCCGTGTCCCCGGTCGCGAAGCGCTGGTCGACCCAGGCCGCGCGCCGGTGCGCGCTCCAGAGCTCGAGCAGGCGGGCCTCCGCGTCGGCGAGAAACGCCTCCGCGTCCGCGGCGGTCAACGGCGGTGCGGGATCGGTGCAGGCGACGCCCGCCGCCGCCAGCAGGCAGGCCACCGCCAGGGAGCGCAGCCGGCGGGCGCGGGCGGGGCTGATGCACGCCATCGGAGAGTCGGAACGGGGCCCGCCGCGGCGAGCCCCGCGATTATAACGCCGCCCGGCCCCGGGCCGCGGCGGCCCGGCCCGCGATCTCAGCGCCAGGAGAAGATGCGCAGCGCCACGGCGAAGCTCGCCACCGTCCAGCCGCCGAGCAGCCCGAGCTCCCCCCGCAGCGCGACCAGGCTGTCGCCGTTCAGCATCACGCCGCGGAGCGCGTCGATCAGCGCCGTGAGCGGCAGCGCCTGGATGATC
The DNA here is from genome assembly GCA_026708265.1 of Acidobacteriota bacterium. Taxonomy (GTDB): domain Bacteria; phylum Acidobacteriota; class Vicinamibacteria; order Vicinamibacterales; family UBA8438; genus JAGWAJ01. Next base: position 21,946 of record JAPOVI010000174.1, on the reverse strand, counting down.
GGCTGCGCTGCGTCCGGAAAGTTGGACGAGGCGAAGAACACGCCCGAGCAGACCCACATCGGCACCTGGACCACGTTCATGATCCCGGAGACCCCCTCGGCGGTCCGGGCGCGGCTGGCCGTGAGCAGGCTGACGCCGCCGAACGCCATCGCGCCGAGGACGCTGACCGCGGCGAGCGCCCCGAGCGATCCCACGAGCGGGACTCCGAAGACGTAGCGCGCGAACACCACCAGGACTCCCACCTCGAGCACCAGGAACGCGAGTCGCGCCGCCACCAGGGCGATGAGGTAGTGCGAGCGGAGCATCGGCGTCGCGACGAGGCGCTTGAGGAGCTTCCGGCTCCTCTGCATGACCACCGAGAAGCCCACGCCCCACATCCCGGTGCTCATGATGTTCATGCCGAGCAGGCCCGGCACCAGCCAGTCGACGTATCGCCCGCCCGGCACGACGACCGGCTCGTCCCGCGCCGCCCAGAGGTCGCTCCGGCCGGCGGCGCGCTGCAGCGCTCCGTCGACGGTCAGCCGGGCCAGCCGGCTCTCGGGGCGGGTCGGGTCGTAGCGGTAGGCGGGAGGCGTCCCCGGCTCCACCACGAGGTGCGCGCGCCCGTCGCGCAGCGTGGCAGGCACTTCGGCCGGCCCGATGGTGAAGACCTCGACCGACGGGGCGTGCCGGAGCGCCGCCACGACGTCCTCCGCTCGGGCATCCTGCACCACGGCGACCGGCACGACGCCGGCGGGAGCGGAGCGAAACGCGATGCCGAGCGCCACCGTCATCAGGATGGGGAACACGAAGGCCCAGAAGAGCGCCTCCGGCTCGCGCACCAGGATCCGGAAGCGGGCGAGGGTCAGCTCGACGACGGGATGCCGGCTCCGGCGCCGATCAGCCATCGCGCAGGTGGCGTCCGGTGAGGGACACGAAGACGTCCTCCAGCGTGGCGGTGCGCGTCCGGAGAGAGCTCAGGCTCCAGCCGTCGTCCGCCGCCAGTCGCAGCAGCGCCGGCATCGCGACGTGCAGGGACGCGGCGGTCAGGCTCCACTCCCCCGCTTCCCGGCGGGCGGAGCGGGCGCCGGGAAGCGCCTCGAGGCGGGAGCCGAAGTCCGGCAGCTCGCTTGCCGCGGCGGGGTCGAGCGCGAATCCGATGACGTGCCCCGCCCCGAGCGACGACACCAGGTCGCGCGGGGGGCCGCAGGCGATGATGCGGCCGTTGTCGACGATCGCCACCCGGTCCGACAGCACCTCGGCCTCGTCCATGTAGTGCGTGGTCAGCAGCACCGTCCCGCCGCGCCCGCGGAAGGCGTCCACGATCTCCCAGACCTGCCGCCGCGCCTGCGGGTCGAGCCCGGTCGTCGGCACGTCGAGGAACAGAACGTCGGGCTTGCCGACCAGGGCGCAACCGATGGCCATCCGCTGGCGCTGCCCCCCGGAGAGCCGGCTCACCCAGGAACTCGCCTTGCCCTCCAGACCGAGCAGGGCCAGCACGTCGTCCACCGCCTGACCGGCCGGGTAGAACGAGCGGAACAGGTCGAGCGTCTCGCGCACCGACAGCCGATCGTCGAACTGCGATTCCTGCAGGTGGATCCCGAGCCGCTGGCGCAGGGACGCGCGATCCGTCGCCCACCGCCGGCCGAGGATCTCGACCTCGCCCGCATCCGGCTCGAGCAGTCCCTCCAGGATCTCGATGGTGGTCGTCTTGCCGGCCCCGTTGGGCCCCAGCAGGCCGAAGCACTCCCCGGGCGCGATGTCGAGATCGAGGCCGGCTACGGCCACGACGTCGCCGTAGCGCTTGACCAGACCGCGACAGCGGACCGCGCCGGGTCCCGGGAGCGCCGCCGGCTCCAGGCTCTTCGGTCCGCTCAGGCCAGCCATCGGGCCCCCAGAGACCCGGGCCGCACGATCGTGTCGGACCGCTCCGAACCCGTGGACACGACGCTGATCGGCACGCCGCAGAGCGCCTCCAGCCGGTCGAGATAGGCGCGCGCCGGGGGAGGCAGACCGGCCTCGTCCCGCACCCCGGCCGTTCCCCCGACGCTCGACCAGCCGGGCACCGTCTCGTACACCGGTTCGCAGGCCTCGAGGCGCTCGACGTCGGCGGGCAGGTCGGAGAGGCGGGCGTCGCCGCATCGGTATCCGGTGCAGATGCGGAGCTCGTCGAGGCCGTCGAGCACGTCGAGCTTGGTGACGGCCAGCGCGTCGATGCCGTTGATGCGTACCGCCCGGCGGACCACCGCGGCATCGAACCAGCCGCACCGGCGGGGCCGCCCGGTCGATGCGCCGTACTCCCTGCCCGCCTCCCGGAGCTTGTCGGCCATGGCGCTCCCGAGCTCGGTCGGCAGCGGGCCGGCCCCCACGCGGGTGGTGTAGGCCTTCGCGATGCCGAGCACCGAGCCGATGGCCCGCGGCCCCACGCCGAGCCCGGTGCACACGCCTCCGATCGTCGCGTTCGAGGAGGTCACGTAGGGGTACGTGCCGTGGTCGAGGTCGAGCATGGCGCCCTGGGCGCCCTCGAACAGCACGGGCCGACCGCCGTCCAGCGCCGCCTGCAGGAACGCCGAGACGTCACCGACCATCGGCCGCAGCCGCGACCACGATTCCGCCGCTTCCGCATGCACGTCGCGCCAGTCGAGGGGCTCGCCCGTCACGAGTCGGTTGCGGGCCTCCACGTTCGCCCGCACCAGGCCGACCAGGCGCTCCCCCTGCGCACCGCCGCCGAGATCCGCGACGCGGATGCCCCGCCGCGCCGCCTTGTCCTCGTAGCTCGGCCCGATCCCCCGGGACGTGGTGTCGATGCGCAGGGCGCCGCGGCGCTGCTCCGCCAGCCGCTCGATCTCGCGGTGGTAGGGCAGGATCACGTGGGCGCGGTCGCTCACCAGGAGCCGGCCGTCGAGGTCGATCCCCTGCGCCGCCAGCCCGTCCAGCTCCGCGAAGAGCGCCCGCACGTCGATCACGACCCCGTTGCCGATCACGCAGGTGACGCCCGGGTGCAGGATGCCCGACGGAATCAGGTGCAGAATGAACTGCCGGTCTCCGACGAGCACGGTGTGTCCGGCGTTGTGTCCCCCCTGGGAGCGCGCCACCACGGAGAACGCCGGCGCCAGCAGATCGACGATCTTGCCCTTCCCCTCGTCTCCCCACTGGGCGCCGACGATCGCCAGATTCCTGTTCATCACCATCGCCAACTGCGCAAACAGTTCATCATAACAACTGTGCTTCCGGAACGCCCGCCGATCGAACGACGCGTCCTCGCGGCGCTGGACGCCGAGCCGTCCCGCATTCCGGTCGTGCTCGGAGGCTGCGGCAGCGGCCGCACGTCGGTGCTGCGCCGCGTCGCCCTGCACCTCGCGGCCCGGGGCGGCAGCCAGTACATCGACGTCGAGCGCACGGCGTCCACGCCCGAGGGCTTCCTCGCCGCCGTCACTGCCGACTCGCCATACGCTTCCGGCGACGATCCGCACGTTTTCCGGGACGGCCGGCGCAGTGCGCGCGACGCGTTCGACGCCCTGCTCCGGCTACTCGGTCGCCCGGGTCGGCAGGGCTCCGCGACGCCCGCCTTTCTGTTGGACGGTCTCCTCGAGCTGCGCACCTTCGAGAGCTTTCCCGGCCTGCGGAGCGTGCTGGGCGAGTTCCTCGACGCGTTGCAGGAGAGCCCGAACCGCTTCGCGTTGGCGAGCCGGTACGTCGGTCGGACCCTCAAGCTGCTTCGCGGTCGGCCGGATCGCTTCGAGGTCGTCCACCTCCCGCGCCTCTCGCCGACGGAGGTGATGGCCGCGCTATCCGCGCGGCGCCTGGGGCGCACGGATGCGGAGCGGAACGACATCGCGCGCAGAGTGCATGCCCTGGCCGACGGCCGTCCGGCTTACGTGGACCGCATTGCGGGCGCGATCGGCGCCGGGAGAGCCCCTGCGCCGGAACGAGTCCTCGCCTCCGAGCTCGCGCCGGGAGCCCCGCTGTACTGGATCTGCCGCTTCAGCTACGAGCTCCGCCTCCATCGCGCGCGAGGGTACGGCGCGCTCAAGGCGATCCTGGGCGTTCTGGCGGACGAGGAGCCGCTCACCCTCTCCGCGATCGCGCTGCGCCTCGGCCGCACCCCGGGGTCGACGCGCGACTATCTTTCCTGGCTCGAGGATGTCGACATGATCGGGGTGCGGCAGAAGCGCTACAGCTTTGCCGATCCCCTGCTGCGCCTCTGGGTCCGCCTGCACTGCCGACCCGCACCGCCGGAGGGCCCGAGGCTCGAGCGCGAAGTGCGGGAGTACGCCGCCTCCCGCCTGCCGCGCGCGGATTCTCCCCCCCCGCCGGCTCCCACACCCCGGGCCGCGACCGCCGAGCCGGCGCGCCGTCCCCCGCGGTCGTGGGGACTCATCGAGATCGACTGATCGCCGGATCCGCCCCGGAACCCTCCGCCGCCGACCGCAGGGCCTCCAGCGCCCGCCGGGCCGCCTTCTGCTCGGCCTCCTTCTTGCTGTGTCCCGCACCGCGGGCGAGCTCGTCCCCGCCCACCGCCACGTCGACCGTGAAGGTCTTGCGGTGGTCCGGGCCCTCCTCCGCCGTGAGTCGGTAGACCGGCAGCGGCCGACCGCGCGCCTGAAGCCACTCCTGGAGCGTCGACTTCCAGTCCGCGGGGGCCTCCGCCGCCATGCCGTTCGCCCGCAGGCCGTCGAGCGCCTCGCGCAGCAGCGCGTCGAGAAACGCGGTGGCCGCGGCCAGACCGCCGTCGAGGTAGATGGCGGCCACCACCGCCTCGAACGTGTCGGCGATCAGCGATTGCTTGCGGCGCCCCCCGGTCTTCTCCTCTCCGCGTCCCAGCAGGAGGTAGTCGCCCAGCCCCACCTGCTCGCCGAGTCGCGCCAGCGTAGGAGCCGAGACGAGCTTCGCCTTCACCTTCGAGGTCCATCCCTCGTCGCGCTCGGGGAACTCCCGTACCAGGCGGTCGGCCACCACGAGCCCGAGAACGGCATCTCCGAGGAACTCCAGCCGCTCGTTGTCCACCACCTCCCCGCTCGGATCCTCGTGGGCCCGCGACCGGTGCGTCAGGGCCTGCTCGAGCAGGCCGCGATCCGTGAAGCGGTAGCCGAGCGCCGACTCCAGCGTCCCGAACGCCTCGCGCAGCAGCACGGCGCGCGAAGCCTCGCTGCGCACCTCGGCGATCACGCGCGCCGCGGTTCGTGCGAGCTCGGGCGGCACGGACACGCGCACCTCGCCCGCCTCGTCCCGCGACAGGCCTGGCACCGTCAGTCCGGCCGGCGGGCTCTGGACGGCCTCGATCCCATGCGTGTGGAGCAACCCCCGGACCACGTTGGCTTCGACCTCCGACCGCGTCCGGAACACCACCGCGAGGTCCGCCATCGCGCAGGCTCAGGCGGTGGCCACGGACACCAGGGGCTCGCGCCGGGCGACGGGAAGCTCGTCGACCCGGACGAGCACCATCGTCATGTCGTCGTGCTGGTCGGCGCTGCCGACGAAGGCCTCTACGTCCTGCAGGACGCGGTCGAGCAGCGCGGTGGGGCGCAGGCCGGCGTGCTCCTGGAGCAGGCGGCTGAGCCGTTCCTCGCCGAACATGTCCGCCTCCTCGTTCATCGCCTCGGTGATGCCGTCGGTGAACAGGACGGCGAGGTCTCCCGTGCCGATGGGCTGCGTCCGCTCCTCGATGAGCGCGTCGAAGTGCCCTTCGAGGCCCCGCAGGCCCAGCACGAGGCCGTCCGGCGCGAGCATCCGGGCGCCGCCGTGCTCGCCGGGCTGCAGGTAGATGAACGGCGTGTGCCCCGCCCGAGCGTACGTGATGGTGCGCGCGTCGAGATCGATGACGGCGTACGTCATCGTGATGAAGCTCTGCTCGTCGAGGCTCGCCGACAGGATGCGATTGACCTCCATCAGCAACCGGCGGGGCGACTCGTAGATGGGGCTCAGGCTCAGGACGAGGCCCTTGAGCTCGGCCATGTAGAACGCGGCGGAGGTCCCCTTTCCGGACACGTCGGCCACCAGCACTCCGAGCCGCCGTTCCGCCAGCCGGATCACGTCGTAGTAGTCGCCGCCCACCTCGCGCGCCGGACGGGAGAAGGGAGCCACCGTCAGTCCCGGAATCGTGGCCGCATCGCGCGGCAGCAGCGACATCTGCATCTCGCGGGCGATGCGCAGCTCCTCCTCCAGGCGCTTCTTCTCCGCGGCTTGCGCCAGCAGCCCCTCGACGCTGGCCGTCATCGCGTTGAACGAGTCCGCGAGGTCGCCGAGCTGGTCCCCGGAGGCCACCCGGATGCGGTGCGTGAAATCGCCGCGTCGAACACGCTCCGTGCCCGCGAACAGCTCGTGCACCGAACCCGTGATCGAGCGCGCGAGCGCGAAGCCCATCACGAGCGCGGCGCCCTGCATGACGAGAAAGAGCGCGCCGACGACCGCCAGCAGCCACAGGAAGATCGAGCCGACGTCGACTTCCCCGATGCGGGCATGGGAGCCGAACAGGTGCTGGTAGAGGGCGCTCGGAGGAACCCGGATCCCGAGGCCGACCGCCTCCGCCGAGCCGGTGTCCCAGTCCGTCCGCTCCAGAAAGGCCACCCACGCAAGCCCGACGCCCGACGCGAACCCGGCCGTCGCGTCCCCGACCGCGGGCCGGGCCCGCTCACCGGCGACGAAGGCCGGATCCGTCACCTCGATGCCCGTCGCGGCCGCGATGCGCCCGACCGCACCCGGCCCGAGCGGAATGTCCACGATGACGGCCGGGCCCCCGTCCACCTGGCGGGCGGCCCGTGCGACGAGCGCCGCGCCGTCCGGGAGCTCGACGAACCCCGTGAACCCCGCCTTCCCGATCCAGGTCGGGAGCTTCGCGGGGCGAGGTGCGTGGCGCCACGCTCCGACAGACCGGACGGGGCCGCCCTCCGCATCGATGACGGCCGCCGCGACCGGGAAGGTCTCCCCGGACTCGGCCCGGAAGCCGGCCAGCACGCCGTCGATGTCGGCGCCGGTCGTCAGGTGGTTCCCGATGGTCGTGGCGATGGAGCCTGCATCCGCCACGATGTCATCCAGCTCGGACCGGACCATGTACGCGCCGGTCACGAGCATCGTCAGGGCGCCGGCCAGACCGACGAACGTGACGACCAGGACGATCGGAACGACGCCGACGAAGACGTAGGAGAGGATGAGCCGCCGCCGCACACGCCACAGCAGGCGCCGTCGCAGGCGCGCCAGCAGGCGCCAGAGGATGTGACCGAGTCCGGCCACGAGGGCCAGCGAAGCCAGGGAGTCGAGCCACGCCGTCGCCGGATGAACCGCCCCCCCGAACAGCATCAGGGCGAGCTTCACGATCGCTCCGGCCACGAGCAGCCGCACCGGCCATGCCGCGGCCGGGGGCCGGACCGCGTCCCCCGATTGATCTCGAACCATCGGCGACCTGCCGAAGTTTTGCAGTGTACCGCATCGTACGCTACGGTGCGGCGCGACGACCCCGGGGCGCCGGACCGGCCGGCGGCGCGGGGTGGATTGCCCCACCCGCATGCCCAACGACCCGGCGACCGACTTCGGCTCGGGGGCTCCCGTATTCGGGGGAGGGTCGCTCGTGGCGCGCAGCATCGCCGGCGGCGCGCTCATGGGCCTCGCCAACCTCGTGCCGGGCGTTTCCGGTGGGACGATGCTGCTGGCCGTCGGCCTCTACCCCCAGTTCATCGCGGGCGTCGCCGAGGCATCGACCCTGAAGCTGCGGGCGCCGGTGCTCCTGATGCTCGCGTGCGTCGGCGGCTCCGCCGCGCTGGCCATCGCGGGAGGTGCGCGTGCGATCGGCGTCGTGCTCGACGGCTATCCGTGGGTCATGTACAGCCTGTTCATCGGGCTGGCGGCCGGGGGCATACCGATCGTCTGGCGTCTGGTGCGGCCGCTGGATCGCACGGTCGCACTGAGCGCCGCCGCCGCCATGGCGGGCATGGTCCTGCTGGCCGTCCTCGATCCGGAACGCGTCAACCGCGCCGGGGAGCCGGGACCGGCGACCTACGCCCTGCTCGTCGCGGCAGGAGCGTCCGGGGGCGCGGCGATGATCCTTCCCGGCGTCTCCGGCGCCTATCTGTTGCTGGTGCTCGGCCAGTACAGACCGATCATCGACGCCGTGGCGCAGGCCGTTGCCATCGCCCGCGCGGGCGCCTGGGACGCGGCCGGGCCGGTGCTCCACGTGCTGGTCCCGGTGACGGTGGGGGTGGTGATCGGCGTCGCCGGCGTGAGCAATCTCGTGCGGCTGCTCCTGGCGGCGCGGCGACGGGCCACGCTCGGCTTCCTGCTCGGGCTCCTGCTCGGCGCGGTCGTCGGCCTGTGGCCGTTCACGGCGCCCGTCCAGCCCCGCGTCGGCGACGTCGTGGGAGGGCAGAAGATGCTCTCGCCGGAGATGGTCGCGGCAATCGACCCCGCGGACCATCCGCGCCGGCGCACCCTGCCGACGCCGGGACAGGCGGGCGGCGGCGCCCTGCTCGTGCTCGCCGGCTTCGGCGCCTCCTGGAGCGTGTCCCGACTCGGCGCCTGAGGGGTTCCGCTCCGGGCCCGGGAGCTCGCCCGCAGCCCTGCGTGCTCGCCCGCCGTTCGTCGCCGCGACCGCAAGGTCGCGCTGCGGCCTCCGCTCGGCGCCCAACCCTATCCTTCAGGGCTCCGCGCCGTTCTGCGCCGCGGACCCCTGCCCGGGAGCGGTCGACTCCACCAGCCACGCCAGGTACCCGGGGTGGCCGTCGACGATCGGCAGCACGACCAGCTCCGGCACGTCGTAGGGATGGAGATCGTGCAGGCGCCGGCGCAGGCCTTCAATGCGGTGCGCCGTCGTCTTGATGTACAGGAGCTGCTCGGCGGCACTCTCGACCGCGCCCTGCCAGCGGTACACCGAGCGGACCGGCGCCTGCACCTGGACGCAGGCGGCCAGGCGCTCGGTCACCAGCGTCCGGCCGAGGGCGGCGGCATCCATCTCCAACGGAAGCGTCGTCAGCGCCACCACGCAGTCGTTCTCCTGCACGATACTCTCCTGCTCTTCGACGCGGGGGTAATGCCTGGCCTCTCTTTGTCCGAAACTGCCCAACAGGCGGCGCAAAAGCGGCAGACCCGCGAACGGCGCTCCGAGAAGGAACGATGATCGAAGCAGCGCAACCTGTCCACGCCCGACCCCGGCAGCGGCCCGGCTGGCGTTCGTGGCCGTCCCGACCCGGCATGCTCCTCGCCCTCCTGGTGTCGCTTCTCGTGGCGCATGCCCTGATTGGCGAGCAGGGTCTTGCATCCGCGCTCGACACCTGGCGCGTACACCGGTTGCTGACGGCGCAGGTGAGCGCGCTCCGGGCCGAGAACGTCCGGCTGCGGCGCGTCAGCGAACGGCTCCGCGGCGACCTCGCGACCATCGAGGCGGTGGCGCGTGAGGAGTTGGGTCTGATCCAGCCCGGCGAGACGGTGTTCCTGCTCCGGGATGCGCGGCGCGGCTCCGGTCGGGCGCTTCCCGCGACCCACCGTTGACGTGGCCGCCGCACGCTGCTACGCTATTGGTTCGCGGCAACACTTGACGATGCCGCCGCCGTGTCGCGGGGTGGAGCAGCCTGGTAGCTCATTGGGCTCATAACCCAAAGGTCGGGGGTTCAAATCCCCCCCCCGCTACCAATCCTCTCCGGCACGCCCCTCGTCGCTTCCCTACCCTCTTTCGCGCCGGGGCTCCGCGCCGCAGAACGCGCGATGCGGCACCGTCCGCCAGCGCCATCCGTGCCCTGCCCTTACGCTGCTCGCAGGAAGTCCAGCAGCAGACGCACCGTCGCCTCCGGCTGCTCTTGCTGCACCCAGTGCCCGGCCCCGTCCACGAAGTGGACGCCGCGCATGTCCGTGCACGCGCGCTCCTGCATCCGCTCGAGCGAGCCCGGACGCTGGTAGGCGCCCCAGTCGCTCGAACCCGCGATGAAGAGGGAAGGAATGTCGATCGTCCGTCCGGCGAACGTCAGCGTCTCGTCCGCGATGACCCCCGACCGGTACCACTGCAGGCCGCCCTGGAAGCCGTTGCGCCCGTACTCCTCGCTGTAGACGCGAAGCTCGCGCTCGGGGAGCCAGCGGTTGGCGGCGATCTCGTCCGCCGTCGGCATCTCCCGGGCGACCGTCTCCGCCATGCCCATGTCGAGGTCCATGATGTAGTACGTCGGCATCTGCGCCACGTCCTCGGCCGTCCACCCCGCGAGGCGGAAGGGCCGGTTCTGCGTCCAGTCCGCGCTCTTGTGGTGGTAGTAGGCGCGCAGGAACGCGTGGACCCCCTGCGACGCGCGCCACATGTTCTCGTTCGCCTCCCGCGTGCGGTAGTAGCGCTGATAGTGCTTGCGCGGTCGCGGCAGGCGCGCCATCTCCTCGTAGATGTCGGGCCCGTCCGGAGGCTCGGCGGGCGGCGCGCCGTTCACGGTGCCGAAGGGCCACTCGGGCGTGCCGCCGAACGGAGCGCTCATCAGCGCGACCGCGTGGAACACATCCGGCCGCGCCACCGCGCACCAGGCGGCGATGGGCGATCCGAAGTCGTGGCCGATGACGGCGTCGACGGTGCGATAGCCGTACGCGGCAACGAGGGCGAGCGCATCGCGCACCGCGTTCAGGCGACTGAATGGACGCAGATCGCCGTCGTAGTCGGCGCTCCAGCCCGTCGTCCGACCGTAGCCGCGCTGGTCGGGGGCGATGACGTGATAGCCCGCGTCCGCGAGCGGGACCATGACGTGCCGCCAACTGTACGCGAGCTCGGGGAAACCGTGCAGCAGCAACAGCACGGGGCGATCTCGGCGGTCGAAGCCAGCCTCCAGCACGTGCATCGTCAGCCCGTTGACGTCCCGTACGAAGCGCGACCGGACGCCGGCCGGGAGCCGGTCCGGGTCGTACGGTCCGACCGCGGCGGGCTGCGCCGCGCCCGCGAGCGCCGCCCGCGCGGAGGTGGATGTCTCCCGCAGAACGGCCGCGGATCCGAGAACCGCGCCGAGACCCTGCATCGCCTGCCGCCGCGTGAACCGACTGCGCCGCCCCTGCATCTCCGTACCACCCGTCGAGTCCATTGTCGAACCTCCCTGGCCGAGCCGGCGGCCACCTCCACGACATCCCAGCCCTGCGCTCGCCGCCCGCCCTGGGCCGGCGCCCTGCCGCTCCGCCGACGCCTACGCCGCCCGCACCCAGCGGACCAGCGTCCTGAGGTCGGGCGGCTTGCCGTACATCAGGAGCCCGATCCGGAAGACCTTCGCCGAGACCCACACGGCGCCGACCACGGACGCGGCACCGATGGCGATCGACAGCCAGACCTGCCACCACGGTGGCGGCTGGGTCGACGCCATCCGGATGAGCATCCCGAAGGTGTTGAGTGGCGGCATGAAGCTGACGACGTACGCCAGCGTCGAGTCCGGGGATCGGGCCACCGCCGGCGAGACGAGCCACGGGACCATGATCACCACCATCAGCGGCGCCTGCAGCGACGCCGCCTCGTTCATGTCGTTGACCGCCGCCCCGGCCGCCAGCATGAGCGAGCCGATCACGAGGAAGCCGAGCAGGAAGAAGATCGCGAGATAGAGGATCAACCACGGGTCGATGAGGCCGAGCAGCGAGAACGACGCCAGCAGGGCCAGTCCAATCCCGACGTAGAAGGCCATCATGACAAGGCTGACGGCGACCGCGCCGAGCAGCTTGCCCGCCATCAGCTCCATCGGGGAGACGGCCGACAACAGCACCTCGACGACGCGGTTCGACTTCTCCTCGACCGTGGACGCCAGCATGTTCTGGCCGCCGACCATGATGCCGATGAACAGGAGCATCATGTACGCCATCGGCAGGAAGCGGTTGAGCCCCCCGACCGTCTCGCCGTCGGCGCCGGCGCCCACGGTCACCGAGCTCTGGCGCGGCACGTCGAGCAGACGATCGATTGCGGATCGATCGATCCCGTGCGCCGCCGCGCGAGCGTCCACGATCGCCTCGCGGACCACCTCGTGGCAGAAGTCGATATCCCGATCGTCGAGGCCGGGATGCACGTAGAGATCGTACGTCCCCAACTCGCTGTCCGGCTCCACCCCGGCAACCGCATCGTCGTGAATCACGATCAGCGCGACGCGGCGCGGCTCGCCCGGCCCGGCCGCACTCCCCTGCAACCACCCCCGGGCCGCATCGAGGTCCGTGTCCGTCGGAAGCACCGTGAGACGCACGTCCGGCAACGGGCCGGTCGCGGCCGCAAGCGCCTGCGGGACCGCGTCGGCGGCCACGCGGCGGACCGCCTCCGGCACCTGGGCCATGCCCCGCCGGACACCGGCCAGACGGCGCCGTGCGACGGCCTCCGGCTCCACCGCGGAACGTATCCTCGCCGCGACGTCGCCCGTCGGATCGACGACCGCGTACTCCCCCACGATCCGGTAGTCGCGTTCGTCGAAGAGACGCGGGCCGACGACCACCATGATGCCCGCGACCGCCGGCATCGTCACCAGGCCGAACAGGAAGCCCTTGGTCGCCACCACGGCCAGGAAGTCCCGGAGGGCGACCTGCACGATGCGCATCACGTTCCTCCTCCCGGCCGGCGCGGCTCGGGCGGCGCCGCGGCATCGGACTCCCCGTCGCGCCCGGTGGGCGCGGCCCCGACCAGATCGACGAAGACGTCCTCGAGACGCGGCCGGAAGAGCTCGATGCGGGCGGCGGGGACGAGGTCCAGGATCCGGCGCATCGCCTCGGCCGGATCCGTCCCGGGCCGCAGCCGTACTTCCTGCGCCCTGTCCGCCGGCCGCACGTGCTGCACCTCCGGCATCGCCGCCAGCCGCGATAGGTCGGCATCGGCGTTCAGCGGCTCGAGCTCCACGGTCCGCGGATCGTATGCCCGGCGGATGGCCGCGAGGTCGTCGTCGAGCACCTTGCGGCCCTCGTGCACCATGACGATGTGCTCACAGATCTCCTCCGCCTGGGGCATGACGTGCGTCGAGAGCAGCACGGTGGCCCCACGGTGATGCTCCTCGAGGATGATGCCGCGCAGCGTCCGCATGCTGACCGGATCGAGGCCGCTGAACGGTTCGTCCAGAATCAACAGGTCGGGCTCGTGCAGCGTGGCGGCCACGAACTGCACTTTCTGCGACATTCCCTTGGACAGCTCGTCGCAACGCTTGCGATCCACACCGGCGAGGCCGACCCGCTCCAGCGCAGCCGAGATCCGAGGCTCGAGATCGGCGCCGGCGAGGCCCTTCAGGCGTCCCATGTAACGCAGGAACCGTCGTACCCGCATCTTGCGGTACAGTCCTCGCTCCTCGGGGAGATACCCGATCCGGTCCTTCGCCTCGAGCGCCGACGCATGGTCGAGGATCGAGATGGTGCCCTCGTCCGGGAAGAGGATGGACATGAGCATGCGGATCGCGGTTGTCTTCCCCGCCCCGTTGGGACCGATGAAGCCGTACAGCCCGCCCCGCGGAACCTCCAGATCCAGCCCCCCGACGGCCGTCAGCGGCCCGAAGGTCTTCGTTACGCCGGTCATTCTGACCGCTGCGTTCATGGCCTCGGATCCTCCGCAGCGCGCGGCCTGCGCCGCTCACTGTACACGGGCACCCGCCCCCGCGATGCCGGCGGCTCGCAGGAGTCTCCGCCACCGCCGCTCGAACGGGCGCATGCAAGCTGACCGCCAGCATCGAGAACGGACCCGCGGCGCCCCTCGCGGACCGACCCGTGCCAGGACACCGCGCACACCCGGTCCCGGGGGGAGTCGGTGGTAGGATGACGCCGCGCCGGCCCTCCGCGGGGAGGCCGGGGGGACGGCCCGGCGTCGGAAGGGCGGCGATGGCTGCAGTCGGGGAATCGTGGGCGGGCGGCGCGCGGTTGACGCCGGAGCTCCGTGCGGCGGAGGCCGACGCGGCCGCCGACTGGGAGCACGGGAACGGCTCGGCGCGCCTCTGGAGCAGGGACGCGTCGCTCTGGACCGGCTCCGGCGAGGAGCGATGGTTGGGCTGGCTCGACGCGCCCGCCCGGATGCGTCCCGAACTCGACCGCCTGCGAGGCTTCGGCGCAGGGGTGGCCGCGGAGCGCTTCAGCCACGTCGGGCTGCTCGGAATGGGCGGCTCGAGCCTCTGCGCCGAGGTGCTGCGCAAGACCTTCGGGCACCTCGCCGGGGCTCCGGACCTCCGGGTCCTGGATTCCACCGACCCGTCCGAGGTGCGCTCGTTCGAGGGGCAGCTCGACGTCGGGCGCACGCTGTTCGTGGTGGCGAGCAAGTCGGGCACGACGCTGGAGCCGAGTCTCTTCGAACGCTACTTCTTCGCGCGGGTCGCCGAGCGGGTGGGTGCCGCTGCGGCCGGCTCCCGCTTCGTCGCGATCACCGATCCGGGCTCGGCGCTCGACGAGCGGGCCGCGGCGTCCGGGTATCGGGCCGTGTTCCGGGGCGAGCCGAGCATCGGCGGACGATTCTCGGCCCTGTCGCCGTTCGGATTGGTGCCGGCCGCCGCGATGGGCCTCGATCCCGGCCGGCTGCTGGCCGCCGCCGAACGGATGGCCCGGGCGTGCGCGGCCGAGGTGCCGCCGGCACGCAACCCCGGGGTCGGACTCGGCCTGCTGCTCGGCGCCGGCGCCCGGCAGGGGCGCGACAAGGTCACGCTCGTCCTGTCGCCGGCGATCCGCAGCCTCGGCGCGTGGCTCGAGCAGCTGCTGGCCGAATCGACGGGCAAGCGGGGAACCGGCATCATGCCCATAGACGGGGAGCCGCTCGGCGCACCGGGCGTCTACGGCGACGACCGGATCTTCGTGTCCGTGCGCCTCGACGGCGACGCGGACGCCGGACGGGACGCGGCGCTCGCCCGCCTCGAGACGGCGGGCCAACCGGTCGTCCGCCTGTCGCTCCCCGACCGCCACGACATCGCCGGCGAGTTCTTCCGCTGGGAGATCGCGACGGCCGTGGCGGGCGCGGTTCTGGGCGTGAATCCGTTCGATCAACCGGACGTCGAGGCGAGCAAGGTCGCCACGCGCCGCCTGACCGCCGAGCACGCGGCACGCGGCGAATGGCCGCAGGACCCGCCGATCGCACGCGGGTCGTACGCGGGCGGCGAGATCCTGGCCTACGCGGACGGGGATCAAGCCGCGTGGCTCCGGGACGCGGCCGGATCGGAACGCCTCGACGAGCTGCTCGCCGCCCACTCGGCCCGGCTTCGCCCGCGCGACTACTTCGGCGTGCTGGCCTACGTCGAGCGTTGCGAGGCGCACGAGGCGTCGCTCGCGCGGCTGCGCGGCGCCGTTCGGGACGCAAGGCGGGTGGCGACGACGGTGGGGTTCGGACCCCGCTTCCTGCACTCCACGGGGCAGGCGTTCAAGGGGGGCTCGAACAGCGGCGTCTTCCTGCAGGTGACGTGCGACGACGCGAGGGACCTGCGCGTGCCGGATCATGGGTCCACCTTCGGCGCCGTGAAGACGGCGCAGGCACGCGGCGACGTCGCGGTGCTCACCGAGCGCGGCCGGCGCGTGCTCCGCCTGCATCTGGCGGGGCCGGTCGCCCCGGGGCTGTCCGCCCTCGCCGACCTCGGGCGTCGCGCGCTCGCGCTCCCCGCCGCGACGCCGGACGAGCCCGCGGGGACGGAGTAGAATCGCGCCGCAGATCCCGTTGGCGGCTCGCGCGCTCTCGCGGGCGCTCCTGGGAGCTTGCGCCGCAGAACGCCAACGGAGTGCGTGCCGCGGCGCAAGCTCCCGGGACGGTGGGGGCTGGGGCCGACCCGAAGCCTGCGACGGGTTGGCGGCGCTAGGTTCCGGTCCAGCGCGGCGCGCGCTTCTCGAGAAACGAGTCGACGCCTTCGTGGAAGTCGGCGCTCGTATAGCACGTGACGATCAGGTCACGGCCGAGCGCCGGATCGATCCGCCGGTGCTCCTGAATCCGTCGAATCATCTCCTTGCTCGCCCGGACCGTCAGCGGCGCGTTCGCCGCGATCGTCTGCGCATACTCGCGGACGACCGCCACGAGCCCGTCGGGCTCGACGACGCGGTTGACGAGCCCCGCGTCGGCGGCCTCCGAGGCGGTCAGGAGACGGCCGGTGAACAGCAGCTCCTTGAGGCGGGCCGGGCCGATCAGATCGAGGAAGCGGGCATGGTTCGAGGCGGAGAGGCAGTTGCCGAGCGTCCGTGCGATCGGTACGCCGAAGCGCGATCGCGTGGTGCAGATCCGCAGGTCGCAGGCGGCGGCGAGCGCGCAGCCGCCGCCGGTCGTCACGCCGTCGATGGCGGCGATGGTCGGCTTGGCGAGCCTCTCCAGTCGGTCCACGACGGCGTCGATGCGCCGCTCGTAGCGCACGCCGTCCTCCGCCGTACGGAACGTGCGGAACTGCGCGATGTCCGTCCCGGCGACGAACGCCTTCGACCCCGCTCCCTGCAACACGACGACGCGGACGTCGTCCGCCCGGTCGAGTTCCTCGCACTGCTCGACCAGCGCGTCGTACATCGGCCAGGTCATGGCGTTGCGAGCCTCGGGCCGATTGAAGGTGACGACGGCGATCGGGCCGTCCTGGGTGCGAACGACGTGCGGCGTCGACACGATTGGAGCCTCCCGTCCCGTGACGCGTGGCGGCGCCCGCGGCCATGACCTCCCCGCTCGACGGCATCCGCGTGCTCGACGTGACGCAGGTCATGGCGGGGCCGTACTGCGCGATGGTACTGTGCGACATGGGCGCCGACGTGATCAAGGTGGAGCCGCCCGCCGGCGACTCGTCGCGCCGCATGGCCGGCGCGGAGGGAGACGACAGCGCCGCCTTCAACGCGGTGAACCGCGGCAAGCGGGGCATCGTCGTCGACCTGAAGGCGCCGCGCGGGCAGGCGCTCCTCCGGCGGCTGGCGGCCGCGGCGGACGTGCTCGTCGAGAACTACCGGCCGGGGGTGATGGCCCGCTTCGGGCTCGACTACCCGTCGCTCGCCGCGGCGAACGCCGGCCTCGTCTACGCTTCCATCTCCGGGTACGGACAGACCGGACCCGCCGCCGGCAAGGGAGGCTTCGACCTGGTCGCCCAGGGCGCCTCCGGGCTGATGTCGGTGACCGGGGAGCAGGGCCGCCCGCCGGTCAAGGTCGGGGTGCCGCTGACCGACCTCGGGGCCGGCCTGTTCGCCGTCATCGGCATCCTGGCCGCCCTGCAGCACCGGACCCGCACCGGCCGCGGCCAGCACGTCGACACCGCCCTCGTCGACGCGGGGGTTGCGCTCTCGGTATGGGAGGCGACGGAGCTGTTCTCGACGGGACGGGTACCCGGGCCGCTCGGGTCCGCGCATCGGATGAGCGCGCCGTACCAGGCGGTCCGCTGCAGCGACGGCTTCATCACGCTCGGCGCGGCCAACGATCGCATCTTCGGGCGTCTCTCGCGCCTTCTGGGCCACCCGGAGTGGGCGGACGATCCGGCCTACGCGAGCGACGGCAGCCGGGTCCGGCATCGGACGCGCCTCGCCGCCGCCATCGAGGCGGTCACCGCGACGCGCCCCCGCGCCCACTGGCTGGCCGAGCTCGACGCCCACGACATTCCCTGCGGCCCCATCCAGGACTACCGCGAGGTGATGGACGATCCGCAGGTCCGGGCGCGCGAGATGGTGGTCGAGACCGAACACCCGACCCTGGGAACGATTTCGACGCTCGGCACGCCGATCAAGCTGTCGTCGACACCGCTCACCCCGGGACGGCCCGCGCCGCTCCTGGGCCAGCACACGGACGAGGTCCTGCGGGAAGCGGGGTACGACGCCGGCGAGATCGCATCCCTGCGGGCGGACGGCGTCGCGCGCTAGGAGTCTGCGCCGTAGAACGGCGTGGACTCCTGCAGGGTTGGTTGGGCACCCGGCGGAGGCCGCAGCGCGACCTTGCGGTCGCGGCGATGAATGGTGGGCCGGGGGACTGCGCCGCGGCCCTCGACCGAGGTCCGTCGGCGGGGCGCATGCCCCTGCGCGGCCGCGAGGGTGCGCCAGGGCGAGGGGACGACGCCAGATGAGCAGCTACGAGATCGCATTGATACCCGGCGACGGCATCGGGATGGAGGTGGTGCCCGAAGGGGTGCGCGTCCTGGAGGCGGCCGGGCGCCGCTACGGGTTCGCGTGCCTCTGGCGCAGCTACGACTGGGGCTGCGAGCGCTACGCGCGCGCCGGCGCCATGGCTGCCCCCGACTACCTCGACGAGCTGCGCAGCGCCGACGCCATTTACCTGGGCGCGGTCGGCTATCCGGGTGTGGCCGACCACGTGTCGCTCTGGGGGCTGCTCATCCCGATCCGGCGGACGTTCGATCAGTACGTCAATCTGCGCCCGGTGCGCCTGCTGTCCGGGCTGACGTCTCCGCTGGCGGGGCGCACGCCCGAGGAGATCGACTTCGTGGTGGTGCGCGAGAACACGGAGGGCGAGTACTCCGAGATCGGCGGCCGGATGTTCGCCGGGACCGACGAGGAGCTGGTCGTGCAGCAGTCGGTCTTCACGCGGCGCGGAACCGACCGCATCATCCGCTACGCGTTCGAGCTCGCCCGCAGGCGGCCCGACCGTCACCTCACCTCGGCGACGAAGTCGAACGGCATCATCCACAGCATGCCGTACTGGGACGAGCGCTTCCGCGCCATCGCCGCGGAGTACCCGGACGTCCGGACCGACCAGTTCCACATCGACATCCTCGCGGCGCACCTGGTACAGCACCCCGACTGGTTCGACGTCATCGTGGCCAGCAACCTGTTCGGCGACATCCTGTCGGACATCGGGCCGGCCGCCGCGGGTTCGATAGGACTGGCTCCCGGCGCGAACATCAACCCCGAGCGCAGTCATCCCTCGATGTTCGAGCCCGTCCACGGGTCCGCCCCCGACATCGCGGGCAAGGGCATCGCGAACCCCATCGGGCAGATCTGGACGGGCGCACTGATGCTCGACCACCTGGGGGAGCGGGAGGCGGCGGCGGCCGTCGTGCGGGCCGTCGAGGAGCAGGTGGCCGGCGGAGAGCGACTGACGCGCGACCTCGGCGGAACCGCGAGCACCGCGGAGCTCGGCGCCGCGATCGCCGAACGCGTGGCGCAGGGGACGTGACGATCGCCCGCGGCCGCGCCGCGCCGCAGGCGATCGCCGACTTCGCCGGACGCGCCGCTACAGGTTGAACCCGCGCTCGTCGTGCAGCGCGAGGTCGAGGCCTTCGCCCTCTTCCTCTGCGTCCACCCGCAAGCCCATCGCGACGTCGAGCACCTTCGCGATCACGAAGGTGAGCACGCCCGAGTAGACGATGGTCGCGCCGGCGCCTGCGAACTGGAGGCCGACCTGCCGGCCGATGCCGACGCCCTCGGCGAGGCCCGCTCCCCCGAACGCCGTCGCCGTGAACACCCCGGTCAGGATTGCGCCGACGAAGCCGCCCACACCGTGCACGCCGAACACGTCGAGGGAGTCGTCGTAGCCCAGCTTCCGCTTCAGGCTGCTGGCCGCCCAGTAGCAGAGGGCGCCGGACGCGAGGCCGATGGCCAGGGCGCCGACGGGGCCGACCGTTCCCGACGCCGGGGTGATGGCGACGAGGCCGGCGACCGCGCCCGTGGCAATGCCGAGCGCGCTCGGCTTGCCGTGCGAGAACCACTCCACGATCATCCAGGTGAGCGCGGCCGTCGCGGTGGCGATGTGGGTCACCGCCATGGCCATCCCCGCCACCCCGTCGGCGGCGAGCTGGCTGCCCGCGTTGAAGCCGAACCATCCCACCCAGAGCATCGACGCACCGACCACCGTGAGCACGAGGCTGTTCGGCGGCATCGGCGTCGTGGGGTATCCGGACCGCGGGCCGAGGACGATGCAGAGGACGAGCGCGGCCACGCCCGCGTTGATGTGCACGACCGTGCCGCCCGCGAAGTCGAGGACGCCCAGATCGCCGAGCCAGCCGCCCCCCCACACCCAGTGGGCCACCGGGGCGTAGACGATGGTCACCCAGAGCGCCATGAACGCCATCATCGACGAGAACCGCATCCGCTCGGCGAACGCGCCCACGATGAGCGCCGGGGTGATGATGGCGAACGTGAGCTGGAACATCTGGAACACGGTCTCCGGGATCGTGCCGTTCATCGAGTCCACGCTCACCCCGGAGAGAAAGAACTTGCCCATCCCCACGAACGCGTTCAGGCCGCCGCCGTCCCCGAACGCCAGCCCGTACGCGTAGACGGTCCACAGGATCGTGACGAGGCAGGTAATGGCGAAGCACTGCATCATCACCGAGAGGACGTTCTTGGCTCGGACCAGGCCGGCGTAGAAGAGCGAGAGACCCGGAATCGTCATGAACAGAACGAGCACGGCCGACGTGAGCATCCAGGCCGTGTCTCCCGAGCTCAGGCCGTCCTGAGCCCAGGCGGTGCGCGGGACGGCGACGGCGAGCGCTCCGCCCAATCCGATCAGAACGGCTTTCGACTTGAACCTCATGCGTATGCTGCCCCTCTCTCCACGGCGTGCGCGGCCGGCCGCGGCGTCAGGTTCACGGCGCCGATGTATGCCCTCCGCGGCCGCCGGCGCGTGCCGTCGCGATCCGGGAGCGCGCCGGTCGGTCAGAGCGCGTCCGGTCCCGATTCCCCGGTTCGGATCCGAACGACCTGCTGCATGTCGCTGACGAAGATCTTGCCGTCGCCGATCTGGCCCGTGCGCCCGGACGTCTTGACGGCGTCGACGATCGCCTCCGCCTGATCGTCGGCGACAACGATCTCGAGCTTGATCTTCGGCACGAAGTCCACCGAGTACTCGGCGCCGCGGTAGATCTCCGTGTGGCCCTTCTGGCGGCCGAAGCCCTTGACCTCGGTAGTCGTCATGCCGGCGACGCCGAGGCGCGAAAGGGCGTCGCGAACCTCGTCCAGCATGTGCGGCTTGATGATCGCGGTGACCAGCTTCATTTCTGCGGCTCCTTCCCCGGCGGGCGTTCTCCCGGCCCTGGTCGGGCTCGCGGATTGCGGCCCGCGGACCGGCGCCACTATATCAAGCGACGGGACTAGCGCGCCCTTGCGGGCGCGTTGGGAATCTGCGCGGGCGCGGAGTCGTGCGTCGCGGCTTCCACGGTTCAGGCTCCTACGCCGCCGCAAAATCCGGAAGCGCACCGCCCCGTTCGACGAGCGCGCGGGCGATCCGGCCGTCGAGCGCGATGCGGTCCGCCGGCAGGGGCAGGCGCCGATCGACGGACGCGAGGGCCTCTCTCAGGTCGTCGCCGGCGTGCAGCCCGCCGAGCAACACGGCGGCCTCCTGGCGGACGCGGCCGGCCGCCCGCTCGAATGCGAGACGAGCGAGCGCCGCCGCGAGCGAGGTGTCGGCGTCGGGCCGGCTCTCCTCGAGCCTGCGGACGCGAAGGGCCGTCGACTCCGCCGCGTAGAGCTCGATGGCCACCGTGGCGATGCCGCCGAGATAGCCCTGTCGGTCGTCGTCGAGCAGCCGGTCCGTTCCGAAGCGCGCCACCGCCTGCGACAGCAGGTCGAGGCAGATTGCCCGCAGGCCGGCCACGGGGCCGCGGAGCGCCGCGGAGCGGGCGGGATCGCCGGGAGCCTCGAGCCGGAGCGGCAGGATCGGGCGCGGAAGCTCGAGCGACCCGCGGTCGAGACGCTTGAGAATCGCCTTGCCGATCGACAGCCGGCAGATCTCGCTCGTGCCCTCGTAGATGCGCGTGATCCGCGAGTCGCGGTACATGCGGGCGACCGGGTAGTCTTCGCTGAAGCCGTTCCCGCCGAAGATCTGCAGCGCCTCGTCGGCGAGACCGTGGTAGGTCTCGGTGCCGAAGACCTTCGCCATCGCGCACTCGGCGGAGAACTCGGCCAGCGCGGCGAGCTTGGCGTCGAGCGAGTCCCGCGCGCCGTCGTCGAGCGCGCCGAGCGCCGTGTAGACGAGGCCCGCGGTGCGATAGGCGACCGACTCCGCCGCGTAGGCGCGTGCCGCCATCTCGGCCAGCTTGGCCTGGATCAGCCCGAAGCTCGCGATGGGGCGGCCGAACTGCTGTCGCTCCGCCGCGTACGCGCAGGCCGTGGCCAGCGCCTTCTTCGACGTGCCGGCGCAGTTGGCGGCCCTCTT
>JAPOVI010000030.1 GCA_026708265.1 Acidobacteriota bacterium | reverse complement strand
ACGAGCTCCTCCGGCGCGCCCCCCGCTGCCGCCGCCGCCGCGCGGCCCAGCGCGGCGGCGGCCGCCTCGAGCAGCGCGATGTGCCGCACGTTGGACACCACGGGCGTGTCCTCCGGAGCACCGTCCTGCAACAGGGCCCGCGCCATGGCGTCGCGGACGGCCGGCGCGCCGCCGTCGTCGAGCAGGGAGACGTGGACGGCGGCGTCTTCCGCGCCGGCCGCGGCCAGGTCCCTGGAGCCCCAGCACGCCGGCCGGTCGATCTTGTTGACCACGACGACGCGCCGCACCCGGTTCGTGTCGGCGAGCAGCCGCAGGTCCTCGGGCGCGAGCGGCATCGAGCGGTCGAGCACGACGACGGCCAGAGCCGCCCCGTCGATCGCGGCCCGCGCCCGGCGCACGCCCTCGGCCTCGACCGCGTCGGCGCTGTCCCGCATCCCCGCCGTGTCGACCAGCGTCACCGGGATGCCGTCGACGTCGAGCGCCTCCGTCAGGAGGTCCCGGGTCGTACCGGCGACGCCGGTGACGATCGCGCGCGGCATCCCCAGCAGGCCGTTGAAGAGCGTCGACTTGCCTGCGTTCGGCGCCCCGAGGATGACCGCCCGGCCCCCCTCCCGGACGAGACGTCCGTGGCGGGCGTTCCCCAGCGCAGCCTCGATGCGGGCCGTGAGGGCCCGCACCTCGGCGCTCGCCGTCTCTGCGTCGATGAAGTGGTAGCCCTCCTCGGGGAAGTCGAGTGAGGCCTCCAGCCGCGCGATCAGGTCGAAGAGCGCCCGGTCGATGTCGGCCACGAGCGCGGACACCCCGCCTTCGAGCTGCTCGAATGCGACGCGCGCCTGCAGCGGAGTCGCCGCGGCCACGAGATCCGCGACCGCCTCGGCCTGCACGAGGTCGAGGCGCCCGTTCAGGAAGGCCCGCAGGGTGAACTCGCCCGGCTGCGCCAGCCGCGCGCCGCCGTGCATCGCGATGGAGACGATCCGGCGCAACAGGACCGGGCTGCCGTGGCCGCTCAGCTCGACGACGTCCTCCCCGGTATAGGAGCCCGGCCGAGGAAAGTACGTCGCCACGACTCGATCGACGGGACGGCCGCCCGCCGCGGCATCCGCGACGCGCCGCAGGCTGGCGCGGCGCGCCTCGAGGGGCGGTCCGCCGGCGAGCATGGCGCCGGCGATCGACCGGGCCCGCGCACCGCTGAGCCGCACGACCCCGATGCCGCCCGGGCCGGGAGGCGTCGCGAGGGCCACGATGGTGTCGTCGGTGGCGAACACCGAGATCCCCTGGCGGAGGCCGCCACGCGGGCTGGGCGCCGCCACCCACCGGGAGGCGCAGAGCCTTCCTACGGCGCGGACTCTTGGCCCGCCGCGGTGATGACGACGGCCTTCATGAAGGCGTCCCCGACGCTCTCCGACGCGACGCCGGGATCCTCGGCGACGGCGAGGTGGACGATCCTGCGTGCGTAGGGGTTGAGGGGCCCAATCTCCTGCGGCTCCCCGGTCGTCCGCGCGCGCTCGGCCAGCAGCCGGGCCGTCTCGCGCAGCTCCGAGTCCCTGGTCTTCCGGTAGTCGAGGCAGTCGACGACGATGTGGCGGGACGGGTACTCGCGCCGGAACGCCGCATTGACCAGGTGCTGGAGCGCGTCGAGCCCGGCCGCCCGCCGCTGCAGCAGGACGTGGCAGCCCTCGCCGGCCACGGTGAGACGAGTCCCGTCCTCGACAGGCTCCACCGCAACCTCCAGAGCCAATCCCATGGCGGCTCCCACGTCACGCAGGAAGGTCGTCATCCGCGCTTCGAGATCGTCAGCCACAGCCCACTCCCACTCCCGGCCGCCGGTCCGCCGCTACCCCTTGCGCTGGCCGGCCTTGCGGGCGCGCCGGTCCGCCGGCGCCCGCCGCTCCGCGGGCGGACGCACGGTGCGCACCTTCGGCGGCCCGATGATTCGGTTCGTCGCAACCTGCTGCCCGATGCCGAAGACGTTGCTCGTGAGCCAGTAGAGCACGAGCCCGCTCGGCGCGAAGACGAACATGAACGTGAACATCACCGGCATCATCATCATGATGCGCTGCTGCATCGGGTCCGCCTGCGTCGGCGTCATCCTCTGCTGCAGCACCATGGTGGCGCCCATGACGATCGGGGTGACGTAGAACGGGTCGGCCTGCGACAGGTCGGTGATCCAGCCGACGAACGGCTCGCCCCGGATCTCGATCGAGAGCGACAGCAGCCGGTAGAAGGCGAACAGGACCGGCATGGTGAGCAGCATCGGGAGGCAGCCGCTCGCCGGGTTGGCGCCGCGTTCGCGGTACAGCGCCATGATCTCCTGGTTCATCTTCTGCTTCTCGGGGTCGGAGGCCTTCAGGTGCTTGTAGCGCTCCTGAATGGCCTTCATCTCCGGCTGCAGCTCCTGCATCTTGCGCATCGAGACGACGCTCTTGTGCCGCAGCGGCAGGATGACCACGTTGATCAGGATGGTGAGCACGATGATCGCCCACCCCCAGTTGCCGACGTACCCGTGGACCCACGTCAGCGATCGGTGCAGCGGCACCACCAGCCAGGCGAACCAGCCGAAGTCGAGCGACCGCACGAGGGCCGGGTGCGCCGACTCGAGAATCTCGAAGTCCTTCGGCCCGAGGAAGAAGGGAAGATCGACGCCGGGAGCCGCCCCGGGAAGCGCGAGATCGAAGGCAATCAGCTCCCGGGCATCGCCGTCGAGCTCGAGGGGCGGGAGCGGCACGGCCCGGTAGGTGACGACCGTCTCCGCGTTGCCGGGGAGCGCGG
This sequence comes from Acidobacteriota bacterium, assembly GCA_026708265.1. Lineage (GTDB taxonomy): Bacteria > Acidobacteriota > Vicinamibacteria > Vicinamibacterales > UBA8438 > JAGWAJ01. The sequence goes on along the minus strand of JAPOVI010000030.1, from coordinate 65,409 downwards.
CGGCCAGGAAGTAGTGGTTGTCGACGCCCGCGAACCGCAGCAGTCCCTCGTACGTGGGGCGAGAGGTCACGTCCGACGCGTCGGGGCGCTCGGTGCCCTCGTCCGTGAGCGCGCCGTCCTGCTGGATGCGCCCGTCCAGCACGCCCCGCGGCCCAACCCGGTACGCCAGGCCGCTGCTGCTCGACTCGACGCCGCCGAGAGCCGGCCCCCAGCGAATGATCGGCACGAGGGGGCGCCCCGCCAGGGTGGCATCGACGGAAACCGTGACGACGAAGGGGCTCGCCGGATCGAAACGGAACTCCTTGCGCACCCGCAGGCCGCCGGCGTCCTCGAACTCGAACGCCAGCGTCTCGGCGCGGTCGAAGAGCCGCAGCGTGCTCGCGCTGGCCCGGTAGAGTCCCGCGGCGGCGCGCGCGGTCAGGGCGGGGTCGGCGAACGCCACGCTGAAGGGCGACGGCTCCTGGGGCGGGAGGTCCCGGGGCACGAGGTCGACCGGCTCGCCGCTGGTTTCCTCGAGATAACGCTGGAGCTGCCAGCTCACCAGGGCCGCCCCGCGGTTCGTGAATGCGGCCCGCAGGACGTCGCTCTCGACCACGATCGTCTCGACGGCCTCCGCGGCGATCAACGGCGGCCCCTCCGGCGCGTCCGCCTCCGTGGGCCCGGCCGGAGCCGCCGCGGGTGTCAGACCGGCGAGCGGAGCGGTTTCGGCTGCGGCACCCCCGGCGGCGAACGGCTCGCTCGCCGGAGCCGGCCGCGGCACCGCGTCCACGGCCGATGGCCCGCCCGGCGCGCCTCGATTCGGGGGGGGCGTGGGTACGAACAGCGCCTGGTAGGCGTACAGCACCAGGAAGGACAGAAAGAAGGCCAGCAGAACCCTGCGCTGCATCGGTCTCTCGGTTCAGCGATCGGAGGGGAACGGCCCCGGCCGACGGGCTGCGCGGGCCTCGGGCACCGGATCCAGTCCGCCACGGCATAGAGGATGACAACGCGCAACCCGGCGCACCGCCAACCAGAGGCCGCGCGCCGCGCCGTGGCGCTCGACGGCCTCCGCGGCGTAGGCCGAGCAGGAGGGAAGGAAGCGGCACGACCCGGCGAACAGCGGCGAGAAGAACAACTGGTACACCCTGATGAGCGCAAGCGCGGTGCGGGCCGGCGCCGAGCGCGCCCACCCCGGGGGAGCGTCAGCGCGAGGTCCGCGCAGTGCGGAGCGTGCGCCGATAGTCGGCCTCGAGAGCGTCGATGGGGACATCGGGGACGACCGCGCGTACGAGCACCACCACGTCGATGCCGGGCCGACCCTTCCGGTGGCGGAACAGCTCCCGGATGCGCCGCTTCGCCCGGTTCCGCCGAACGGCGCCGCCGACGCGCCGCGTTGCGATGATGCCGAGCCGGGCCACGTCCATCCCGTTCGGCAGGGTGAACAGCGTCAGGTACCGTCCCCGACTCCGAACCCCTTGCTGCTGGACCCGCTGGAACTCCGGACGCCGCCGTATCCGCTCGCGCCGCGTCAGACTGCGTCGCACGAGCCGCGTGGTGGGGCGCTCACCGAACGGCGATCCGCTGGCGGCCCTTGGCACGCCGGCGCTTCAGCACTCGTTGCCCGGCCTTCGCGCTCATCCGCTTGCGGAAGCCGTGCGTTCGGCGGCGACGGCGCCGGTTCGGCTGATACGTACGCTTCATGATCCGACCACTCCAACCGCGGCACCCGCCCGGCGCCACGCGTCAACTGCGCGACGAAACGTTTCATCCTATCGGAGAGGCGGAACGGCTGTCAATCGGAGCGGGAAGCCCCCCGAATACCGCGTTCTTCCGTTCTCGCGGCCTCCGGGATCTTACTCTGATTGACTCAAATAAAGCGCTTCAGCTATTAGCAGATAACAGGATTGTCTGGCGGGATCCGATGTGCTACAGTCGCCGGTCTGCGGATCATGCAGCGGCACGCGGGGAACTTTTCCACACCTGTGGAAGATTTTTGTGGAAATCCGTGTGTCCCTGCGGAGGAGGGGTGGTAACCATCTGAACTGACGTGCGGCCGGGAGCGGAATCCGCGCCTGGAGCGGTGCGTTTCGCTCAGTTGCAACACCCGTGGACCGCGTGCGGCCTCGACGCAAATGCTAGGCAACGTCTGGACGCAAGTCCTGTCTCGAATCGAGACCAAGGTCGACCAGCGCAGCTTCCGTACCTGGTTCCAACCGACCTCGCTCGTCGCGGACCACGGCGAGAGGGTCACTATCCGGGTGCCGAGCGTCCTCTGCCGCGACTGGCTCGCGAAGCACTACGCCAGCGTCATCTCCGAGGCGGCGAGCGAGGTCGAGCGCGGCGGCCTGCAGATCGCCTTCGTCATCGACGACACGGAGGCCCTCCCGGCTCCGATCCCGGACCCGCCGCCCGAAGCGTCCGCCGCGCCCGCCCCACGCGGACCCGCGGAATCGCAATCGACGCCGGCGGGCGGCCTGAATCCGCGCTACACGTTCTCGTCGTTCGTCGTCGGCCCGTCGAACCAGTTCGCGCACGCCGCCTCGATCGCGGTCGCCGAGGCGCCGTCGCGCTCCTACAACCCGCTGTTCCTGTACGGCGGCGTGGGACTCGGCAAGACTCACCTGATGCACGCGATCGGCCAGTACCTGCTCGACCGCATGCCCGGGCTGAAGCTGACCTACATCTCGTCCGAGCGCTTCATGAACGAGATGATCAACGCCGTGCAGCACAAGCGCGTGCTCAGCTTCCGCGAGCGCTACCGCAACGTCGACGTCCTGCTGATGGACGACATCCAGTTCCTCGCCGGCAAGGAGGGGACGCAGACCGAGTTCTTCCACACGTTCAACTCCCTGTACGACGCCCAGAAGCAGATCGTCATCAGCAGCGACGGCCCCCCGCACGACATCCCGGCCCTCGCCGAGCGCCTCCGGTCGCGCTTCGAATGGGGCCTGATCGTCGACATCCAGCCGCCGGACCTCGAGACGAAGGTCGCCATTCTCAAGAAGAAGGCCGCCGCGGAGGCGGTGCCCCTGCCCGACGACGTGGCGCTGTTCATCGCGGGCCGCAACAAGTCGAACGTGCGCGAGCTCGAGGGCTCGCTGATCCGGCTCATCGCCTACGCGTCGCTGACCGGCCGCAGGATCGATCTCTCCCTGGCGCTGGACGTCCTGCGCGACACCCTGGGCGGCGACCGGGCCGTCACCATCGAGACCCTCCAGGAATTCGTCGCCCGGCACTATCGGCTCCGCGTCAGCGAGCTGAAGTCGCGCAACAGCTCGCGGGCGGTGGCCCTGCCGCGGCAGGTCGCGATGTACCTCTGCAAGCAGTTGACGAACGCGTCGCTGCCCCAGATCGGGAAGAGCTTCGGCGGCAAGCACCACACCACCGTGATCCACTCGATCCGCACCATCGAGAGCCGCCGCAAGAACGACCGCGCGTTCAACGACCTGATCGCCGGCTTCCTCGACTCGTTCCCCGGCAGCCGTCTCCCCTGACGGAGGCGCGGGCCTTCATCCACAACGTCCTCTGCACGGCGCGCGAACGGGCTGTGGACGGCCCTCGCAAGCAGCCGATCGACCATCCGTCCGCGTCCGGCTCCACAGCCGGCCTGCTGCGAAGTCCTTGTCGTACAGGGGCTTAGGAGCAGCGTCCACATGCTCACAGAAGTTCTGGTTCTTGTATAATTGAACGTCCTCTCCTTTCTAGTGGTACGCACAACCCCCGTTGCCCGGTTTCCCGGTCCGTAGACCCGAGGTTTCGGCCCCATGGAACTCAGCGTTCGACAGAGCGACCTGCTGCGCGAGTTGCAGCTCTTCCAGGGAATCGTCGAGCGGAAGAACACCATTCCGATTCTGGGGAACGTCCTTCTCGAAGCGAACGGCGAGGGCGGGCTGCAGATGCTCGCCACGGATCTGGAGGTCGGCCTGCGGAGCCAGTGCGCGGCGGAGATCAGCGAGCCGGGCTCGGTGACGATCCCGGCGAAGAAGCTCTTCGAGATCGTGCGCGCCCTGCCGGAGACCGAGATCCGAATCCAGGAGGGCGCGAAGGGAGCCGTCGAGGTCGCGGCCGCGCAGTTCGACTCGCGGATGCAGACGTTGCCGCGGGAGGATTTCCCGACGGTGCCGGAACCCGGCTCCGGATGGTCGGCGGTCCTGCCTCGCGCCGCGCTCGGGGAGATGGTGGCGAAGACCCAGTTCGCGATCACCGGCGAGGACACCCGCTACTTCCTGAACGGCGCGCTGCTGATCCTGGTCCCCGGAAGGATGACGCTGGTCGCCACGGACGGTCACCGCCTGGCGCTGGCCGCCGCGCCGCGCGGCGCGGACGAGGGCGAGGGCCCCGACGGCGGGGAGCAGCGCGCGATTCTCCCCAAGAAAACGCTCGGCGAACTCGCGCGGCTGCTGTCCGACAGCGAGGGCGACGTGAGCTGCGAGTTCGGGGAGAATCATCTCTTCTTCGAGATCGACGGCCGGCACCTCATCTCGCGCGTCATCGACGCGCAGTTTCCCGCCTACGAACGGGTCATCCCGCAGGGCAACGACAAGCGGATCGAGTTCGAGCGGGATCGGTTGATGCGGGCGGTCCGGCGGGTCGCGCTGCTCTCGAGCGAGCGCTCGCGCGCGGTCAGGTTCCAGATGGACACGAACTCGGTCGAGGTCCGGTCGAGCAGCCCCGAGGTCGGCGAGGCCAAGGAGGTGCTCGAGGTCGACTACGCCGGCAGCGAGCTGCAGATCTGCTTCAACGCCCAGTACGTCACGGACTTTCTCGGTGCGGTCGACTCGGACACCGTGGGCCTGGAGTTCCGCGACGAGATGAGCCAGGCCGTCATGCAGCCGCTGGGCGAGGGCGGCTGCGAGTACACCTACGTCATCATGCCGATGCGGGTCTAGGCCCTGCGGCCTGCCCGCCCCCAACGGAAGCGAATGACCCAGCTCGAACACGATCCAGCAGCCAGCCAGCCGGTTCCGGACGAAGGCATCCTGCCCGTGCCGCCGGCGGCGGAGGCTTCGGACGACTACCGCGCGGACAAGATCAAGGTCCTCGAGGGTCTCGAGGCGGTGCGCAAGCGCCCCGCGATGTACATCGGCTCGACGGGCGCTCCCGGCCTGCACCACCTGGTCTACGAGGTCGTCGACAACTCGATCGACGAGGCGCTGGCCGGCTATTGCGACCGCATCGAGGTCACCGTCCACATCGACGACTCGGTGACCATCGTCGACAACGGCCGCGGCATTCCGGTCGACCAGCACGACAGCGGGCGGTCCGCGGCCGAGGTCGTCATGACGGTGCTGCACGCGGGCGGGAAGTTCGACAACAAGAGCTACAAGGTGTCGGGCGGGCTGCACGGGGTCGGCGTGTCGGTGGTCAACGCGCTCTCGGAGTCGCTGCATCTCGAGATCTGCCGCGACGGGCACGTCTACCGGCAGAGCTACGAGCGCGGGCAACCGACGAACGGCCTCGAACGGATCGGCACGACGAAGCGCCGCGGCACCGAGGTGACGTTCAAGGCGGATCCCGCCGTCTTCGAGACGACCGTCTACAGCTTCGACACGCTGGCCCACCGGCTGCGCGAGCTCGCGTTCCTGAACGCGGGCGTCACCATCGTCCTCGACGACGAGCGGACCGCCAAGAGCCGCACCTTCAACTACGAGGGCGGGATTCGCTCGTTCGTCGAGTTCATCAACAAGAACAAGACGGTCGTCAACACGGAGCCGCTGCACATGCAGGGCGAGCGCGACGGCATCGAGGTCGAGATCGCGCTCCAGTGGAACGACGGCTACGCGGAGACGGTCTACTCGTTCGCCAACAACATCAACACGCAGGAGGGCGGGACGCACCTGTCGGGCTTCCGCTCCGCCCTGACGCGCACCATCAACGCCTACGCCAACCGCAACAACCTGGCGCGCGACCTCAAGGAGAGCGTCGGCGGGGACGACATCCGTGAGGGGCTGGTCGCCGTCGTCAGCGTGAAGATCCCGCACCCGCAGTTTGAGGGACAGACCAAGACGAAGCTCGGCAACACCGAGGCGAAGGGCATCGTCGAGGGGATCCTGAACGACCGCCTCGGCGCGCACCTCGAGGAGAACCCGGCCGTCGCCAAGCGGATCGTCAGCAAGGCGATCGACGCGGCGCGGGCCCGCGAGGCCGCGCGCAAGGCCCGGGACCTCGTCCGACGGAAGGGCGCCCTCGACAACAGCTCGCTGCCGGGCAAGCTGGCCGACTGCCAGGAGCGCGACCCGGCGCAGAGCGAGCTCTACATCGTCGAGGGCGAGTCGGCCGGCGGGTCCGCCAAGCAGGGCCGCGACCGGCGCTTCCAGGCCGTGCTGCCCATCAAGGGCAAGATCCTCAACGTCGAGCGGGCGCGCTTCGACAAGATGCTCGGCAGCGACGAGATCAAGACGATGATCGCGGCCCTCGGCTGCGGCATCGGCAAGGAGGACTTCGACGCTTCGAAGCTCCGCTATCACCGCATCATCATCATGACCGACGCCGACGTCGACGGCTCCCACATCCGGACGCTGCTGTTGACGTTCTTCTACCGCCAGATGCGCGAACTCATCGAGCGGGGCCACGTCCACATCGCGCAGCCGCCGCTCTACCGCGCGAAGCGGGGGCGGTCCGAGCAGTACATCAAGGACGACCGCGAGCTCGACGCGTACCTCATCCGCCGCGCGACGGAGTCGCGGGCGCTGCGGGTGCCCGACCGGGAGTTCGCGGGCGAGGAGCTCGAGGCGACGCTGCGGAACCTGATGCGGTTCCAGAAGCTGCTGCAGGTGGTCGAGCGGCGCGGGCCGAGCCGCGACGTGGTGACGGTGCTCGTCGAGCGGCGCGTCCGGGACCGGGCCTTCTTCATGGATCGTGGGGCGGTCGAGGACCTGTGCCGGGCGCTCGAGTCGCCCACCCGCACGGTCAGCGTCGAGCCCGACGAGGAGCACAACGCCTTCCGGCTGCGGATTGACGATCGCACGGCCGGCTACCCGCGGCAGAACGACGTCGGCGTCGAGTTCGTCGAGGCGGCGGAGTTCCGCTCGCTGGCGAGCGCCCACGAGCTGATTCGGGGGCTCCGCGCTCCGATGGTCGTGGTGGCGACGGGCGGCAAGGCGGCGACCGCGGCGGCGGAGCGCCCGCCGGCAGACGTCGGCGCCGAGGCTTCGAGCCCGGCGGACGACGGTGCGGCGGGCGGGGACGCCGGCGCGGACGAGCCGGAGGCGGCCGGGAGCGCGCCCGCGAACGGCAACCGCGAGGTCCCGATCGAATCGCTCGACGCGCTGGTCGACTTCTTCATCGCCGCCGGGAAGCGCGGCGTCACGGTGAACCGCTACAAGGGGCTCGGCGAGATGAACCCCGAGCAGCTCTGGGCCACGACGATGAACCCGGACGACCGCACGCTGCTCGTGGTGCGGGCCGAGGACGACCACGAGGCCGACCACATGTTCACGACGCTGATGGGCGACCAGGTGGAGCCGCGCCGAAAGTTCATCGAAGACAACGCCCTCGACGTCCAGAACCTCGACGTGTAGCCCGCTCCGGACCGTTCCATGGCCTCAGAATCCGACCTCCCCGCCCTGCCCGTCAACATCGAGGACGAGATGCGCCGCTCGTACATGGATTACGCCATGAGCGTGATCATCGGGCGGGCGCTCCCCGACGTGCGCGACGGGCTGAAGCCGGCGCACCGCCGGGTCATCTACGGCATGCGGACCATGGGCCTGGCCTCGAACCGGGCCTACCGCAAGTGCGCCAAGATCATCGGCGAGGTGATGGGCAACTTTCACCCGCACGGCGACGCCTCGATCTACGACACGCTGGTGCGGCTGGCCCAGGGCTTCAACATGCGCTACCCCCTGGTCGACAGCCAGGGGAACTTCGGATCCGTCGACGGCGACCCGCCGGCCGCGATGCGCTACACGGAAGCGCGGCTGGCGCGCCTCGCGGACGACCTGATGGCCGATCTCGACAAGGAGACGGTCGACTTCATCCCCAACTACGACGAGACCACCGAGGAGCCGACGGTCCTCCCGGCGCCGTACCCCAACCTCCTGGTCAACGGGTCGGCCGGCATCGCGGTCGGGATGGCGACCAACATCCCGCCCCACAACCTGCGCGAGGTAATCGACGGGATCGTCTGGGTCGCCGAGCACGAGCACGAGAGCGGCGACGACAAGCTGAAGCAGCTCCTGCGGATCATCCCCGGCCCGGACTTCCCCACCGGCGGGTTCATCGTCGGCCGCGCCGGCATCGCCCAGGCCTACCACACGGGCCGGGGCTCGGTGACGATGCGGGCGCGCGCCGACATCGAGGACGGCGACGGCGCCCGCAGGAAGTCCGACCGCGCCCGGATCGTCGTCACCGAGATCCCGTACCAGGTGAACAAGGCCCGGCTGGTCGAGAAGATCGCCGAGCTCGTCCGCGACAAGGTCATCGAGGGCGTCTCGGACCTGCGCGACGAGTCGGATCGCCACGGCATGCGCATCGTGATCGAGCTCCGCCGCGGCGAGGTGCCCGAGGTCGTGCTCAACAACCTCTACAAGCACACCGCGCTGCAGACGTCGTTCGGCGTCATCATGCTGGCCATCGTCGCCGGCCGGCCGCGGGTGCTCTCGCTCCTCGAGCTCGTCGAGCACTTCCTCGAGTTCCGGCGCGAGGTGGTGCGGCGCCGAACCGAGCACGAGCTGCGCAAGGCCGAGGCGCGCGCGCACATCCTCGAGGGCCTCAAGATCGCGCTCGACCACCTCGACGCCGTCATCGCCCTGATCCGCGCCGCCCCCTCGCCGCCGGCGGCCCGCAGCGGCCTCATCGAGCGCTTCGAGCTGACGCCGAAGCAGGCGCAGGCGATCCTCGACATGCAACTGCAGCGCCTGACGGGGCTCGAGCGCCGGAAGATCGTCGACGAGCTGGCCGAGCTGCGCGAGACCATCGGGCGCCTGCGCGCCATCCTCGAGAGCGCGGAGCTGCTGCGGGGGATCGTCGTCGATGAGCTGCGCGCCATCCAGGAGCGCTACGGCGACGAGCGGCGGACCGAGATCATCCACGACCCCGGCGACTTCAGCGTCGAGGACCTGATCGCCGAGGAGGACATGGCGATCACGGTCAGCAACACCGGCTACGTCAAGCGCACGGCGGTCACGGAGTACCGCCAACAGGGGCGCGGCGGCAAGGGCCGCATCGGAATGCGCACGCGCGAGGAGGACTTCCTCACCCACGTCTTCGTCGCCTCGACCCACGCCTACATCCTGATCTTCTCGGACCGTGGGCGGGTCTACTCGCTGAAGGTCCACGAGATCCCCGACGTCGGCCCGGCCGGGCGGGGCAAGTCGATCGCCAACCTGGTCGAGATGGCTCCGGGCGAGCGCATCGCGGCGCTCGAGACGCTCCGCGAGTTCCCCGCCGCGGACGGCCAGCGGTTCGTCGTCATGGCGACCCGCCGCGGCGTCGTCAAGAAGACCGACCTCAGGGCCTACCGCACCCGGCGCGCCGGCGGGCTGATCGCGATGGGCATCGCCGCGGACGGAGGCGACGAGGTGGTCGGCGCCGAGCTGACCGACGGGCAGGCCGACATCTTCATCGGCACCCGGAACGGGCTGACCATCCGCTTCCCGGAGACGGAGGCGCGGGCCATGGGCCGCACCGCGGGCGGCGTGCGGGGCATCCGGCTGCGGGAGGGCGACGAGGTGGTCGGCATGGCCATCGCCCGGCCCGGCGCGACGCTCCTGACGGTCACCGAGAACGGGTACGGCAAGCGGACGCCGCTCGACGATTACCGCGTGCAATCGCGAGGAGGACTCGGTATCATTAATGTTCGCGCGAATGTCCGTAACGGCCGCGTCACGGGTGTGGCGTGCGTCGACGCTGGCGACGAGCTGATGCTCGTGACGCAGCAGGGCAAGGTGCTGCGGATGGTGGTCAGCGACGTCCGGCCGATCGGTCGGGCCACGCAGGGCGTCCGGCTGATCGAGATCGGCAACGACGACCGCGTCGTGTCGATGGCACGCCTGGTCGAGACGGCCGACGCGGACGCGGGCACGGATGACGTGCCCGTGGGCGACCCGGATGCGGACGACCCGGACGGAGACGCGTAGGCGGTTTACTGTGGCTCACCGGGAAGGAGGCAGGCTCATGTCTCGTTCATCGCTCCGAGCTGTTGGGGGCATCACCTTGGCGCTGCTGGCGGGAGGCGGTCTGTTGGCCGCGTGCGGGGGCGGAGGGGAGGAGCTCAGCATCATGCGCAGCTTCTTCCAGGCCTCGCGCTACGGCGACCGCACGACGCTCGGGAACATGTCGATGGTCGTGTTCGATCCACAGGAGGACGGGATCGCATCGAGTCCGAGCGTGGAGGCGGTCACCGAGGAGGAGCGCCGGGCGTTGCGCATGATCGAGCTCTCCGAGGAGCTCCAGGCCCTGCGCGCGGAGGAGACGTCCTTCCGAGAGGAGAAGAAGGCGTACCAGGACGAGAACTTCGACGTGATCGCGCGCGTCGTCGAGGCGGAGCGGGAGGGCGAGGATGTCCGGCGCCGGGACCAGGAGGTGCAGGAAGCCTGGGCCAAGTGGCGCGAGGACGAGCGCGAGTTCGCGCGGCAGGTGTCGGCCAAGCAGAACGAGCTGACCGACGAGAGCCGCATCGCGCAGGTGAGCACCTATGACCCGGCCAACCCGCTCAACGTCGTCGAGTTCGAGGGCGAGCTGGTCTCGAAGGACGTCACGGTCAGCGCGAACGTCGAGCGCGACGGCGCCGAGGAAGAGCGGACGATGACCGTCACCCTCCAGAAGGTCGAGTTGGCCGGCGGGGAGACCGGGATGATCGAGGGCCGGTGGATCATCACCGCCATCGAGTAGTCCGCCACCACCGGTTCGTCGTTTCGTTCCCTCCGCTCGGTCGAGCGGCCGGGCCGCCGCCCGCCGTGGGTGCGGTTCCGGCCGTTTCGCCCTGCTGCTGCGTCCCGTCGCGGTCGCCCGGTGCCGCCCCGTCTCTACAGCGTCAGATGCCGGCCAGGACCGCGTGCAGCAGGTCGAGGACCGCCGCCGGATAGAGTCCCAGGACGACCGACGCCGCGGCCACCACGCCCAGCGGCACCGTCATCGTCCAGGGCGGGTCGGTCAGCTCCCGATCGGCAAGGTGGGCCGGCAGCGGTCCGAAGAAGATCCGCCGGGCGGCGCCGAAGGTGTACGCCATGGTCAGGACCACCGTGGCGGTGCCGCCGATCGCGATCGCCACCACCCCCGGGCCCTCTGCGAGCCCCCGCTCGAACACGCCCGTGAAGAGGATCCACTCGGCCGCGAAGCTCGAGAAGGGCGGGAACCCCGAGAGCATCAGGCAGCCGATCAGCCAGAGGACGGCCGTGACCGGCATCTTGCGCGCCAAGCCGCCCAGCTCGCGCATGTCGCGGGTGCGCGTCGCGTACACCACGATGCCCGCGGTGGAGAAGAAGACCGTCTTCCCCATGATGTGGCTCAGGAAGAAGAACAGGCCCCCCTCGACGCCGGCCGCCGTGAGTGCCCCGACCCCGAGGACGGAGTAGGCCACCTGGCTGATCGTCGAGCAGGCGGCGAGCCGCTTGATGTCGGTCTGGGCCAGCGTCAGCAGCGAGCCGTAGACCATGGTGACGAGCGCCAGCGCCATGAGCGGCGTGCCGAAGGCGGCGAAGTCTCCCCCCAGCGGCAGCACCAGGACGCGGACGACCACGTAGAGGGCCAGGTTGGCGTAAACGGCGAGCAGCCCCGCGATGCACGTCGGGTGCTCGGCGTGCACCGAGGGCATCCAGACGTGCAGCGGCACCACGGCCAGCTTCATCAGCAGGCCGAGCAGGAAGAGCGCCACCGTCGCCCCCGCCAGCCCGCTCCCGGCCATCCGCGACAGGTCGTCGACCTCGAGGCTGCCGATCTCCGCGTACACGGTCAGCGCCGCGGCCAGGAACAGGAGGGCGCCGACGATGCCCCACGCCAGGCTGATGAAGGCGATGCGCACCCGGTCGCGGTAGCCGAAGCCGGCCATCAGGAAGAACAGGGCGACGGTCAGCACCTCGAGGAAGAAATACAGCGACACCAGGTTCGTGCTCAGGATGGTGCCCGCGAAGCCGACCGGGAACAGCGGCAGCAGGTAGAAGAAGCGCGCGTAGTGGCGGGCCTGCACCGCCTCCGGCTCGGCGCCGTAGAGCACGGACACCCGGCGCTCGACGTAGCGGATCGAGTAGCAGGTCAGGGCCGCGCACAGCAGGGTCACGACGGCCAGCGTCGGGTAGCTGAGCCCGTCGGCGAGCAGCCCGAGGCGGACACCCGGCGCGATGTCGAGGTACGACTCGCGCGGCGCGCGGCCGCCGTAGACGGCGACGCCCACGAGCGCCACCACCGCCGTCGTCCAGAGCATCGCGCCGGTGGCGATCCAGCCCGCCAGGCGACCGCGCGTGCCCCGGGCGAGGAAGCTGAGCACGCCGCCGGCCAGCGGGGCGAGCAGCGTCTGGAGCAGCAGGCCTTCCACGTCAGCCCCCCGCCCCCGCGGCCAGCAGCAGCACGGCCAGCAGCGCGGCGAAGATGGCCAGCACGTAGGCGACGTTGTGGGTCAGGTCCTCGCTGTCGGCCTGGAGCCGGTGGACGAGCTGGGCCGTCCTCTCCATCATCAGCCAGGGCAGGCCGCGATGCACGGCCCGGTCCCACGGCGCCTCGAGGGACGACGCGACGAGTGCCGCCAGCCGCCGCGTGCCGTCGACGAAGGCCCGCCGGTAGAGCGCGTCGATCTCCCAGCGCCGCCGGAAGAAGCCGTGGAGCCCCCGCAGCGCGGCGGACCGCGCGAGGAGCGCCTCGGGGGAGGCCCGGCGCGAGAAGTAGAGGACCCAGGCCGGGACCGCCCCCGCGGCGCTGGCCAGGAGCGCGAGAGCCAGCACGAGAGCATGACCGGCGCCGGCGCCGGCGAAAGCAGCGGCCGCCTCTTCCGGCGGCATCGCGGAGAGGCTCGCCGGCAGCCCCGCCTCGAGCCCGTGGTGCAGCGCCCCCTCGAGCAGCGTGCCGCCGAGCCCCGCCGCCACGATGCCCAGCCCCAGCACGGCGGTGGCGGCGCGCATCGAGAGCGTGCCGTCGGGGGCGCCGTGGCCCCCTTCTGCCGCGTGGTCGAAGACGCCCGTCGCGGGTGCGGGGACGCCGTCGCCGGCCGGGCCGTGGAAGACGAGCCCCACCAGGCGGACGGTGTAGAACGCCGTCAGGCCAGCCGTAACCAGCCCGACGACCAACAGCGGCGCGCTCGCCTCCGCGGTGACCAGCAGCACGGCGTCCTTGCTCCAGAAACCCGGGGAGGGCGGCAGCCCCATGAGTGACCAGCCGGCCGCCAGCGAGCAGACCCAGGTGAGGGGCAGCGCGCGGCGCGCCCCGCCCATGTCCGTGATGTAGATCGAGTGCACGGCGTGGATGACGGTGCCCGCGGCGAGGAAGAGGCAGGCCTTGAACAGCGCGTGGCTGACCAGGTGGAAGACGGCGGCCGTGTAGCCGTCGGCGAGGAGGTCGGGGACGAGGCCCGCCGCGCCCAGGGCCAGCATCATGTAGCCGATCTGGCTCACCGTCGAGTAGGCGAGCACCTTCTTGAGCTCCACCGCCACCAGCGCCTGCGTGGCCGCGAGCAGGGCGGTGGCGGCCCCCAGCCACGCCGTCAGGTGGAAGAACCAGGCCGCGTCGTCGATCCCGGCCACCCACCGGCCGTAGTAGAAGAGCGGCACGAGGCGCGCCACGAGGTAGACGCCGCTCTTCACCATCGTCGCGGCGTGGATGAGCGCCGACACGGGGCCCGGTCCCGTCATCGCCTCGGGCAGCCACTCGTGGAACGGGAACTGGGCCGACTTGCCGAGCGGGCCCGCGAGGAGCAGCAGCGTCACCAGCATCACCATGCCCGGCGTTTGCGCCATGGCGGAGAGCCAGACCGGCGCCGTCTCGTAGAGCTCGACGAAGCTCAGGGTCCCCGCGTAGCCGTAGAGCAGGAAGATGCCGCCCAGCATCAGGAGGTCGCCGGCCCCGGTCACCAGCAGGGCCTTGAGCCCGGCCTCGGACGGGGTGACGTAGGCGGTCGGCGGCGGCCCCCCGATCCAGTACCGCCGCTGGTCCCGGTAGTAGTAGCCGATCAGGCCGTAGCTGCAGACGCCGACCAGCTTCCAGCCGACGAAGAGCAGCAGCAGGTTGCTCGCCAGCACGAGCAGCAGCATGCTGCCGATGAACGCGTTCATCCACATCCAGAAGCGCGTGCGCGACGCGTCGTCCCGCATGTAGCCGCGGCAGTAGACCATGATGACGAAGCTGACCACCGCCACCACGTTGGCCAGCACGATGCCGAGCGGATCGACCAGCACACCGACGTCGATCGCCACCGGCGCCGTGAGCCACGGCACCGTGCTCTCGACCGGCAGCGCCTCCGGCTCGAGGAGGGCGGGCGCCAGGCGAAGCGCGGCGGCCGCCGCGACGAGCGAGGCGGCGATCGCCACCGCGTCGCTCGCCCGGTCGTGCACGCGCCGCACCAGCGGCGCGAGCGCTGCCCCGGCGAACGGCGCGCCGATCGCCACCCACGCCGCGACGGCCAGCGTGCCGCTCATCGGGGGAGCCCCTCCGGCAGGACCGGCTCGAGAAACCCGGAGACGATCGGGCCGTTGAGCAGGCCGAGCAGCAGGATCGCGACGGCCAGGGCGAACATCGGCGCCAGCATCGGCAGCGGAGCCTCGCCGGCCAGGCCCTCGCGTTCGCGGACCTCGTCCCCTTGCCCGCCCGCGGCGTTCGCGGCCGCCTCCGCGCCGCCCGCGGGGCCTGCCGCCACCGGTGCCTCACCCGGGACGTACAGGTAGCGCAGCACGTTGGCGAAGTAGGCGAGCGCGAGCACGCTGCTGAGCAGGATCAGGGCCAGGAAGACCCACTGCTCGCCTTCGATGGCGCCGAGGATCAGGTACATCTTGCTGAAGAAGCCGCCGAACGGCGGCAGGCCGATCATCGAGAAGGCGGCCACGCTGAAGAGGGCCGCCGTCCACGGCATGCGCCGCGACAGGTGGCGAAGCTGGACGATCTCGCGGCAACCGGTGCGGTACAGGATGGCCCCCGCGGCCAGGAAGAGGCAGCCCTTCATGACCGAGTGGTTGACGAGATGCAGCACGCTGCCGGTCAGGGCGGTGGCGTTGGCCATGCCCACCCCGAGCACGATGTAGCCCACCTGCGCCACCGACGAGTAGGCCAGCATGCGCTTGAGGTCCGTCTGCGCGATGGCCAGCACCGACCCAAGGACCATCGCGACCGCGCCCGCCACCCCGAGCAGCGCCGTCACCGGGAAGAGCTCGACGGCGAAGCGCGGCTCGAACACGAAGAAGGTCACGCGGATGAGCGCGTAGGCCGCCACCTTCGTCGTCGTCGCGGCGACGATCGCGCTCACCGCCGAAGGCGCGTGGGCGTACGCGGCGGGCAGCCACGCGTGCACCGGGAACAGCGCCATCTTGATCGCCATGCCGACGACGAAGAAGGCGAAGCCGACGCGCACGGCGTTCGACTCGTACAGCGCCGGCAGCACCTCCGCCAGGTCCGCCATGTTGAGCGTACCGGCGACGCTGTAGAGGTAGCCGACCGCCAGCAGATAGAAGGCGGCGCCGACGGTCCCGAGCACGAGGTAGCGGAACGCGGCGACCACCGCCCGGCCGCTGCCGATCGAGACGAGCGCGTAGCTCGTGAGCGACGCGATCTCCAGGAACACGTACAGGTTGAACATGTCGGCCGTGGCCACCATGCCCGTCACGCCGGTCATCAGCAGCAGGTACACGGTGTAGAACGGCACCTCGCGCTCCGGCAGCTCCCGGAGGACGCTCCGCTTCGAGAAGACGCCGACCGCGAGCCCCATGCCGCTCAGCAGAACCAGCAGTAACGCGGCGAGGAGGTCGATGCGGAACGCGATTCCCCACGGCGGGGCCCAGCCGCCCAGGTGGTAGGCCAGCGGGCCCTCCGCCAGCACCGCCTGCGCGGCGGCGACCGATGCGCCGGCGGAGATGGCCAGCGCGCCCAGGAAGACCGGATACGCGGCCTCGCGCCGCCACCAGCCGACCAGCGGCAGGAGGAACGAGGCGACGAGCGGCGAGGCGACGATGAGGATCGGGAGCGCGGACTGCTGCAGGGTCATCCGGAGGAGCGCATGCGCTCGCGCAGTTCCTCGTCGTCGAGCGTGCCGTAGCGCCGGTGGATGCGGAGGAGGAGCGCGAGCGCGACGCCGGTGGTGGCCACCCCGACCACGATGGCGGTGAGCATCAGCACGTGCGGCAGGGGGTTGTCGTAGTCCGCCGCGCGCAGCACCACCTCGGCGGCGGCCTGTCCGGCGGCGTCGGAATCGCGGACGATCGGGATCGTGGCGTCGCGCTTCGCGGCCATCGACACCACGAAGAGGATGATCGCCCACTGGAAGATGTTCATGCCGATGAGCTTCTTGACGAGGTTCGTCTTCCCGATCAGGGCGTAGAAGCCGATCATCATCAGCACGATGGAGGCGATGAGGTTGAAGCGGCCGGTCAGCAGCTCGAGGTCGGGCATCGCGCCTACTCGAACGTGATGAGGTCGTGGAAGATCGACACCATCGCCGCGGCGACGGTGATGCCGACGCCGATCTCGATGCCGAGCATCCCCAGGCTGCGCGCGTCGGGGAGCGGCAGCGCGCCGTAGTCGAGGAAGTTGGCTCCCAGCGCCACGCACGCCACGCCGATCCCGGCGTACAGCAGCACGCCGGCGCAGGTGCAGGCGAGGAGAGCGGGCCGCGGGATGCGCCGCTGCACCTCGCCGGGACCGAAGCCGATGGCCAGCAGCACGAAGCTCGACGCCAGGATGACGCCGCCCTGGAAGCCGCCGCCCGGGCTGCTGTGCCCGTGCACGATGACGTAGAGGCCGAACACCTGGATGAAGGGGGCCAGCAGCCGGCACGTCGTGCGGACGATGACGCTCTCCTGCCGGGTGATCACGTGGGCCTCCCGTCGTCGTTCCGGCGCAGGATCACCAGCACGGCCATCGTGGCCGTGAAGATGACCGTCACCTCGCCGAGCGTGTCGAAGCTGCGGTAGTCGGCCAGGACCGCGGTGACCATGTTGGGTACGTTCGTCTCCGCGTAGCCGCGCTCGATGTAGCGGGGCGAGACGCGGACGCTCGGCGGCGACTCCGGGTCGCCGGTCGGCGGCATGTCGAGCGAGCCGGCGTACAGCAGCAGCCCGGTCAGGGCCGTCGCGACGAGCGGCAGGACCCGCAGCTTCTTCCGTCCGGTCCGTCCGGTCTTGAACACGGTGACGACGAAGAAGACCGTCGTGATGCCGGCGCCGACCGCGGCCTCCGTGAAGGCGACATCCACCGCGCCCATCTCGACCCACAGCAGGCACATGAACAGCCCGAACGCGCCGAGCAGGATCACCGAGGCGAGCAGGTCGCGCACCGCCACGGCGCCGGCGGCGCACGTCACCGCGAACGCGAGGAGCACGACGTCGAGTTGCCAGACCATGGCGCGCTACTGCTCTTCCTCGGGCCAGAGCGCGTTCTGGTGCCGGAGGGCGGAGCGGGCGATGGCGTGGGTGGCGGTGGGGCTCGACACGAAGATGAACGCCGCGATGAGCAGGATCTTCGCGCTGATGAGGCTCGCGCCCACATGGCAGGCGATCCCGAGCAGCACGAGCAGCACGCCCAGCGTGTCGCACTTCCCGCTGGCGTGCATCCGCGTGTAGAAGTCCGGGAAGCGAATCAGGCCCGCCGCGCCCGTCACCAGGAAGAACACGCCCGCGGAGACGAACGCGACGGCGAGCGCCGTCACCGCGTCGCCTCCCGCTGCAGCCCCGCCTTGCGCTCGAAGTACTTCGAGAGGGCGAGCGTCCCGACGAAGCTGATGAGCGCGTAGACGATGGCGATGTCGATGAAGAACTCGACGCGGTCGAAGATGCAGCCGACGAGCACGATGACCGCGATGGTCTTGGTCCCCACCACGTTCACGCCGATGATGCGGTCGACGATCGTGGGGCCGCGCAGGATGCGGTAGAGGCACGGGACGACCGCGGCCAGGACGACCAGCGTCGCGCCGACGAAGAACGCCTGCATCAGCCGCTCTCCCCCTCGAGGAAGATGTGGGCGATGCGGCGCTCCATGTCGCCGTCGCGGAGATCCCGCGCGACCTTGTCGCTCACCGCGTGCACCCAGAACTCGCCGTCCTCGATGTCCATCGTCACCGTGCCCGGCGTCAGCGTGATCGAGTTGGCCAGCAGCACCAGCGCCAGGTCGTTCCTGAGGCGCGGCCGGAAGCGGACGATCTGCGGCCGGATCTCCCGCGGATTGAGGACCAGGTGGACGACGTGGAGGTTGGCGACGACGATCTCGTACAGCAGCCAGGGCAGGTAGGCCAGTCCCCGCCAGGCCGTCACCCACCCGCCGGGCGACGGGCCGAGTGGGAAGAGGAGGTCGGCGGACCAGGCGGCGACGAGCGCGGCGCAGAGCACGCCGAACCCCAGGTGCAGGGCGTCGAAGTACCCGGAGCAGACGATCCAGAACGCGAGCAGGATCGCGAAGACGGCGAGACGTTGCACGCGGCCGATTCTACTGCACGGGCCGGGCGAAGGCGGGCCGCTCCGCCCCGCCGGGCGCTCAGATGCGCTCGAGCCTCGCGGGGGGCGCGATGAGCGTCTTGCGCCCCACCGCGTCGAAACGGACGGTCAGCTTCACGCCGCGCGGCAGGGCCTCCACGGCGGCCACGGTTCCCTGACCGAACATCGGGTGGCGCACCCGCGCGCCGCGCGAGATGCCCACCTCGGACTGGTCCTCGTCGGCCGGGTCGAACACGGTCTGGGGCTCCCGCGCGTCCTCCCAGCGCCGCCGCCGGCGGTTGGGGCGCCAACCGTCCCCGTCCCCGCGCGCGCTGCGCCACGGCGCGGGGGGCTCGTCGGGCTCGATGACCTCGACCGCGTCGGGCGGGATCTCGAAGAGGAAGCGCGACGGCTCCGTGCTCTGGTACTCGCCGAAGACGAGGCGCCGGCGCGCGCTGGTGAGCACGAGGCGCGACTCGGCGCGCGTCATCCCCACGTAGCACAGCCGCCGTTCCTCCTCCAGGGCGCGGGCATCGTCCTCCGAGCGGGAGTGGGGGAAGAGGCCGTCCTCCATCCCGGCCATCACGACCAGCGGGAACTCCAGGCCCTTCGCGGCGTGGAGCGTCATCAGCCAGACCCGCGCATCCTCCGCCCCCGCCTCCTCGTCCGCCTCCGAGAGCAGCGACTGCTGATCGACGAAGCCGCCGAGGCCGGTCCGGTCGTCGTCGTCGTCCCCCTCGCCGCGGACCTCGTAGTCGACGGCCGCCGCCACCAGCGCGTCCAGGTTCTCCATCCGGTCGCGCGCCTCGGAGCTGCCCTCGTCGCGCAGCGCCTGCAGGTAGCCGGACTCGACGAGCACCTGCTTGAGCACCTCCGAGGCGCTCTCGGTCCGCGCCGCTTCGCGCAGCGGTTCCAGCATCGCCCGGAACCGGCGCAGCACGGTGACCGCGCGCGGCGGCAGGAGCGCGTCGTCCGTCGCCCGCACCACGCGGGCCCAGAGCGAAACCGGGGCGGCCGGCTCGTCCATCCCCTCGAGCAGCGGTCCGGCGGACCGCGCCGCGCCGGCCCCCGCGTCGGCCCCCAGGCCCGCCAGACCCTCCATCACCTTCCGGCCGATGCCGCGGGCGGGGACGTTGATCACCCGGCGCAGGCTGACGTCGTCGTCCGGGTTGAGGAGCAGCTTCAGGTAGGCCAGAGCGTCCTTGACCTCCCGCCGCTCGTAGAAGCGGACGCCGCCGACGATGCGGTAGGGCACGCCCTCGCGCGCCAGCGCTCCCTCGATCGGCCGCGACTGCGCGTTGGTGCGGTAGAGCACGGCGAGCGGCTCGTCGCCGGCGGCGAGACCCGCCAGCAGCCGCCGGACGATGAAGTCGGCCTCGGCCAGCTCGTCGGCCGCGCGGTGGCAGACGATGCGGTCGCCGCCTTGGCGGTCGGTCCAGAGCCGCTTCTCCTTGCGCTCCGTGTTGCGGCGGATGACGCCGTGGGCGGCGTCCAGGATGACCTGCGTCGAGCGGTAGTTGCGCTCCAGGCGCACGACCGTCGCGTCGGGGAAGTCCGCCTCGAAGTCGAGGATGTTGCGCAGGTCCGCGCCGCGCCACTGGTAGATCGACTGGTCGGGGTCGCCCACCACGCAGACGTTGCGGTGGGTGGAGGCCAGGTGGCGCACCAGCCGGTACTGGGGGCGGTTGGTGTCCTGGTACTCGTCGACCATCACGAAGCGGAACCGCTCGCTGTAGCTCCGGCAGACGTCGGCCACCGTGTCGAAGAGCTCCACCGTCTTGAGCAGCAGGTCGTCGAAGTCGACCGCCCCGCTGCGCGCCAGCACCTCCTCGTAGCGCTCGTAGACCCGCGCGAGCTGCTCCTCCCCGTGTCCGAGCGCCGCCCGGCGCAGCGCCGCGGCGCTCTCCATCCGGTTCTTGGCGTCGCTGATGCGCGAGAGCACGTTGCGGGGGCGCGTCACCTTGTCGTCGATGCCGAGCTCGCGCATCACGTCGCGCACCACCCGCACCTGGTCGTCCGTGTCATAGATCACGAAGTCGCGCGTCAGCCCCACCCGCGGGCCCTCGCGGCGCAGCAGCCGCGCGCACAGGGCGTGGAACGTCTGCATCCAGATGCGCTGCAGGACGCCCCTGGCGCGGGGGTCTCCGGCGCCGACGAGGGCCTCGACGCGGCTGCGCATCTCGCCCGCCGCCTTGTTGGTGAAGGTGACGGCCAGGACCTGGTGCGGCGCGGCGTGCCCCTCGTGGATCAGGTGCGCCAGCCGGTGGCAGATGACGCGCGTCTTGCCCGAGCCGGCGCCGGCGAGGATCAGCAGCGGCCCGTCGACGTGGGCGACGGCGGCGCGCTGCTCGGGGTTGAGGTCGTCGAGAAGGGAGCGCATCGCCCTGCCCGGCGTCTACTCGACGGTGACGCTCTTGGCGAGGTTGCGGGGCTGGTCGACGTCGCAGCCGCGCAGCACGCCGATGTGGTAGGCCAGGAGCTGCAGCGGGATGCCCATCAGGATGGGCATCACGGCCGGGTGCGCCGGCGGCACCGGGACCACGAAGTCGTGCCCGGGCTCGATCAACTCGTCGAGCTCCTCCGGGGCGGCGTCGGTCAGGACGATCATCGACGCCCCCCGCACCTTGGCCTCCTGCAGGTTCGAGCGCATCTTGGCGAAGACCCCGTCGCGCGGCATGACGGCCACGACCGGCATCTTCTCGTCGATGAGGGCGATGGGCCCGTGCTTCATCTCGCCGGCCGGGTAGCCCTCGGCGTGGATGTAGGAGATCTCCTTCAGCTTGAGCGCGCCCTCGAGCGCAATCGGGTAGTGGCTGCCGCGCCCGAGGTAGAGGAAGTTCGCGGCCCGGTAGAAGCGCCTGGCGATCCGCCGCACGAGCGGATCGGTCCTGAGCACGTGCTCCACCAGGACCGGGAGCTGCGTGAGCGCCTCGATGACGCGGCGCGCCTCGCCGTCCGGGAGCGTGCCTCGCGCCTGCCCCAGCCGCAGGGCCAGCAGGTTGAGCGCGACGAGCTGCGACGTGAACGCCTTGGTCGAGGCCACCCCGATCTCGGGCCCCGCGTGCGTGTAGACGGTGCCCTCGGCCTCGCGCGTGGCCATGCTGCCGACGACGTTGCAGATGGCGACGCTGCGGGCGTTCCGGGCCTGCGCCTCGCGCAGCGCGGCCAGCGTGTCGGCGGTCTCGCCCGACTGCGTGATGGCCACGGCGAGGGTGCGCTCGCCGACCAGCGGGTCGCGGTGGCGGAACTCCGAGGCGTAGTCGACGTCGACGCGGACGCGGGCCAGCGACTCGATGAGGAACTTGCCGACGAGGCCGGCGTGCCACGACGTGCCGCAGGCCAGGACGAGCACCTGGTCGATCGCCCGCAGCTCCTCGTCGGGTATCTCCAGCTCGCCGAGGTAGACGCCGGCCCGCTCGGCCGAGACCCGACCGATGACCGTCTCCTGCAGCGCGCGCGGCTGCTCGAAGATCTCCTTCAGCATGAAGTGCTTGTAGCCGGCCTTCTCGGCCATCACCGGATCCCAGAGGATGCGCTGCGTGGCCTTGGAGACCGCCCGGCCGCCGAAGTCGGTGAACGAGACGCCGCCCCGGGTGATGACCGCCATCTCCTCGTCGCCGAGGAAGACGACGTCCCGCGTGTGGCTGAGGATGGCCGGCACATCGGAAGCCACCAGGAACTCGCGCTCGCCGACCCCCACGACGAGCGGCGGGCCGTTGCGCACCGCGACCACCTTGCCGGGGTCCGCCGCGTGGACGAGGACGATCCCGAACAGGCCCCGGAGCTCGGCCAGGACCCGCCGCACGGCGCCCTCGAGCCCGTCGCCCCCGTCGCCTTCCGGCCGGAACTCCTCCTCCACGAGGTGCGCGATGACCTCCGTGTCGGTCTCGGTCTGGAAGCGGTGGCCGGCGCGCTGCAGGCGCTGCTTCAGCTCCAGGTAGTTCTCGATGATGCCGTTGTGGACGACGACCAGCCGTCCGCTGCAGTCCCGGTGCGGGTGCGCGTTCTCCTCCGTGGGCCGGCCGTGGGTGGCCCACCGCGTGTGGCCGACGCCGTACTCGCCGTCCACCGGCTCCGCGCGGATGACCTCCTCCAGCAGATCGAGCTTGCCGGCGCTGCGCCGCACCTCGATCTCACCGGCGCGGACGAGGGCGATGCCGGCCGAGTCGTAGCCGCGGTACTCCAGTCGCCGCAGCCCGTCGATGAGCACCGGCACGGCCGGCTTGGCGCCGAGATAGCCGATGATTCCGCACATGGCGTTCGCCTTCCTCAGTCGGCGCCGGTCTCCGGAGGACGCCGGTTGCGCTTCGCGGCCCACCCGGCCTTGTTCGCCTGCCGCCCGCGGGCCACGCCGAGCGCGCCGGCGGGGACGTCCTCGGTGATGCACGACCCGGCCGCCACGTAGGCGCCGCGCCCGACCGTGACGGGGGCGACGAGCTCGGTGCCGCTCCCGATGAAGGCCCCCTCCTCGATCTTCGTCGGGTGCTTGGACTCGCCGTCGTAGTTGCACGTGATGGTGCCCGCGCCGACGTTGACGCCGGCCGCCAGCGTCGCGTCGCCGAGGTAGCTCAGGTGGTTGGCCTTGGCCCCGTCGCCGAGGGTCGATCTCTTCACCTCCACGAACGCGCCGACGCGCGCGCCCGCGCCGAGCGTCGACTCGGGCCGGAGGTGCGCGAACGGCCCGACGCGCGCCCCCGCGGCCACCTCGGAGCGGACGACGACGGAGCAGTCGTTCACGACCACGTCGTCCCCCAGGGTCGAGTCGGTGATGCGCACGCCGCTCCGGAGCTCGCACCGCGCGCCGACGACGGTGCGTCCCTCCAGCGTAACGCCGGGGTGGATGACGGTGTCGGGGCCGACCCGGACGTCGCGGTCGATGTAGGTGGTGGCGGGGTCTTCGATCGTGACGCCGGAGGCCATCAGTTCCTCGTTCTTGACTTGTCGCATGACGCTGCCCAGCTCCGCCAGCTCGGCCTGGCTGTTGACGCCGCGCACCTCGCGGGCGTCCGGGGCGGCGACCGTCTCCACGGTCAGCCCGCGCCGCCGGTAGCGGGAGAGGATGGCCGGAAGATAGCGCTCCTGCTTCGGCCCGGCCTCGGGAACGGCATGGAGGGCGCCGAACAGGGGCGCGAGGTCGAAGGCGTAGATGCCCGCGTTGACCTCCCGGATGCGCCGCTGCTCGGGGGAGGCGTCGGCTTCCTCGACCACGCGGACCAGCGCGCCGTCGAGACGCACGACGCGCCCGTACCCGTAGGGCCGCTCGACGACCGCGGTGACGACGGTGGCCGCGGCGCCCCGTGCCTCGTGGTGCTCGACGAGCTGCGCCAGCGTGGCGGCCCGGACGAGCGGCGCGTCGCCCGACAGCACGACGAGCGTCCCGCGGGCGCCGGCCAGCGCGCGCTCGGCCTGCAGCAGCGCATGGGCGGTGCCCGCCTGCGGCTCCTGGCGCACGAAGCGCAGGCGCGGGTGGCCCAGCGCGCTCACCGCGGCCTCGACCGCCTCCGCCTGGTGGCCGACGATGACGGTGGTGGTCACCGCACGGAGCGGGGCCGCCGCGTCGAGGACGTGGCCCACCAGCGGGTGCCCGCCGATGCGGTGCAGCACCTTCGGCCGCGCCGCCCGCATGCGCGTGCCCTTGCCGGCCGCGAGGACGATGACGTGACGGGGGGACAGGGTCAATTGCCGCCTCGCGGTGCTTCCGCCGCTGTTCCGTCGCCGCCCTGCGGCTCGGCGCGCAGCCCGGCCTGGTAGGCCTCGCGCCGCGAAACGCCGAACCGCGCCGCGACGGCGCGGACCGCGGCGGTGCGGCTGACGCCCTGCTCGAGCAGCCGGCCGACCTCGTCGGTGAGGGTCGCCGCAGCCTGCTCGCCGGCCGGATCCGGCACCGCGGCCCGTTCCGCCGTCGGAACCCGCTCCCGCTCGACCTCCGGTGCTGCCTCGACGACCACCGTGAACTCCCCCCGGGGCTTCGTCAGGCGCGCGCGCACGTCGCCGACCGCACCGACCAGCGACTGCTCGTGGAGCTTCGTGAGCTCGCGGCAGACGGCGATCGTCCGCTCGCCCGCCGCGGCCTCGAGGTCGCGGAGCGACGCGTCGATGCGGTGCGGCGCCTCGAAGAAGACGAACGGCCGCGGCTCGCGCGCCAGCGCCGCGAACCAGCGGGTCCGGGCGTGCGAACGGAAGGGCGGGAACCCGGCGAAGGTGAATGATGCGGCGGCGAGGCCCGAGCTCACCAGCGCCGCCAGGACGGCGCTGGGGCCCGGGACGGCCTCCACCCGCAGGCCGCGCTCGCGCGCCGCGCGCACCAGGCGCGCCCCGGGGTCGGAGACGAGCGGTGTTCCGGCGTCGCTGACGAGGGCGATCGTCTCGCCGCGCGCCAGCCGCGCCAACAGACGGCCGGTCTTCTCGGCCTCGTTGTGCTCGTGGAGGCTCGTGCGGGGCGTCTTCACCTCGTAGCGGGCGAGCAGCTTCGCCGCGTGGCGGGTGTCCTCCGCCGCGATGAGGTCGACGCCCCCCAGCACGCGGACCGCCCGGTAGGTCACGTCCTCCAGGTTGCCGATGGGGGTCGCGACGACGTAGAGGGTGCCGGGGTTGAGCAGCACGGGCCGGGGAACGATGCGGCCAGAAGTCTGCGCCGCGGAAACGTGGGATGCAGGACTTCGCGCCCGCGCAGACTCCCGGCGCGCCCCGTCTTCGGGGCGCGGGAGCGCGCCTCCGACTGTGCGCGGACCGTGGCTATTGTACTATCAAGTGGCGGGGGTTCCTTCGCAGGGAGGAATCCGGTTGTGGTCCTCGATGAGACTCCACCATGCCCCGGTCGACAACGAGACACCAGTCGCAGATATCCGAGCCGCTCGCGCACTTCGCTGACGAGTACCTCGCGCACCTCCACGAGACCTGCCCCACGGAAGCGGCCGCCGACGGCGTTCACCTGCACGACGACCTGCTGGAGGACTTCGGCCGTTCCGCTATCGAGGCGCGCATCCGCGAGCTCGGGGGCTGGGCGCGGCGGCTCGACGGCATCGCCCCGTCGGGCCTGACCCGCGAGGAGGGCCTCGAGCAGCGGATGCTGGCCGACCGCATCCGCAGCCGGCTCTTCGCCCTCGAGCAGGCCCGCGAGTGGGAGCGGAATCCGCTGTTCTACGCCGACACGCTGGCCGGCAGCCTGACCTCGCAGGTCCTCTTCCCCTACGCCGACATCACGGAGCGGGCGCGGCGCATCGGGTCGAAGCTGCGCCAGACGCCGCGGCTGCTCGAGGCGGCGCGGCAGAACGTGACGGACCCCCCGGGCCTCTTCGTCCGCGTGGGCATCGAGTCGTTCGAGGGCCTGCTGTCCTTCGTCGAGCGCGACCTGCCGCGCGCCTTCCGCGACCTCGAGGACATGCACCTGCTGGGCGACCTGGCCGACGCCTCGACCGACGCCATCGACGCCCTGCGGTCCTACCTGGGGCACCTGCGCGAAGCGCTGGCCGCGCGGAGCCGAGCGTCCTTTCGACTCGGGCCGGAGCGCTTCGCGGAGAAGCTGCGCCTCGACGAGGGCATCGACCTGCCGGCCGAGCGCCTGGCGCAGATCGCGCTCAGGGAGCTCGAGGCGACGCAGGAGGAGTTCCGGCGGCTGGCGGGCGAGCGGTCGGGCGATGCGGCCGCCGCGTGGCGGAAGATCAAGGAGAAGCACCCCGCCCCCGCCGAGCTCATCCCGACCGTCGAGGGGCAGGTGCGGGATCTGCTGGCCTTCCTGCGCCGCAAGCGCCTGGTCAGCCTGCCGGAGCACGACGATGTCCGGATAGGGCCGACCCCCGACTTCTACCGCTGGACGTTCGCCAGCCTCTGGACGGCGGGGCCGTTCGAGGCGACGCGGATGCCGGCACGCTACTACGTCACGAACGTCGACCCGTCGTGGCCGCCCGAGCGGCAGGAGGAGCACCTGCGCGACTTCAGCTTCGCCACGCTCTGGTCGATGTCGATGCACGAGGTCTACCCCGGGCACCTACTGCAGTTCGAGCACCTGCGCGGGGTGGCGTCGCCGCTCCGGAAGTCGGTGCTGTTCGCCCCGACGTCGTTCGTCGAAGGCTGGGCCCACTACGCCGAGCACGTGATGATCGAGCAGGGGTTCCAGCGCAAGAACACCGAGATCCGCCTGGGCCAGCTCGCCGAGGCGCTCATTCGCCTCGCCCGCACCGTCGTCGGCATCCGCCTCCACACGGAGGACCTCTCCGTGGAGCAGGGCGTGCGCTTCTTCCGCGACGAGGCCTACCTGGAGGAGGGCAGCGCGCGCCGGGAGGCCGAGCGCGGCACCTTCGACCCCGGCTACGTCCTCTACTCCCTGGGCAAGCAGATGCTGCTGAAGCTCCGCGCCGACTGCGAGGCGGCCGAGGGCGACGGCTTCGAGCTGCGCCGCTTCCACGACCGCCTGCTGGGCCAGGGCGCCCTGCCCTTCTGGATGCACCGCGCCCTGCTGGTCGGGGACGGCTCCCTGCTGGAGTAGCCGCCCGGCCCGCCGTGGGGCGGCGCAAGCTCCTAGCGAGCCTCGGATGGGGACGTCGCGCGGTCGCGCTCGTCCTGGCGCCCGCGCAGGTAGGCGACGTCCTCCGCCGCCTTCTGCACCTGCTCCGCCGTTCTCTGCACCTTTGCGGAGAGGTCGTCCAGCCGTTTCGCGATCGCGCGGTGTGCCGTCGCGGCGTCGGAGCGGGTCCACTCCAGCCGCGCCACCAGCCAGACCAGCGCGAGCAGCGACCCGACCCCGAGCGTGTCGCCGAGGGTCAGGGTCCGGAACAGCTCAACCATCGTCGGGTCTCCGGGGTGTGCGCAAGGAGCAGTGCTCAACGTATCACGCCCGCCGCCGCCCGTGTGACGAATGACCCGGCCGGCGCGCATGCCGCCGTGGCGGACCTCTCGCCCGCGCGACTCGTTCCGCGTCGGCTACTGGCCGGGGAGCCCCACGAGGACCGCGTTGCCGGCCTCGCGCCCCGTGCGGCTCGTTCCTGCCGTTGACGGCGCAACCCCCGGCCGGTACGATGGGCGGTTGGGGACCGTGCGCGGGGAACCCGATCCGGGGGCGCCTCCGGACGGACCGCGACGCAGGACGGCCGCAACCACCGGGGCGCGAGCGAGGCGAGGGAAGAATGCCGCTCTACGAGTACGAGTGCGACGACTGCGGGCACCGCTTCGAGCGCATCCGCAAGTTCTCGGACCCGCCGCTCACGACGTGCCCGGAATGCGGCGGCCCCATCCGCAAACTGCTGTCGCCGCCGGCCATCCAGTTCAAGGGCACGGGCTGGTACGTCACCGACTACGCGCGCAAGCCGGGCGACGGGAAGCCGGCCGAGGGCGGCCCGGAGGCAGGCAGGGACGCCAAGTCGGCGAACGGGGCGGACGCGAAGGCATCCGGCGAGAGCAAGTCGTCCAGGGACGGCAAGGCCGGCGACGGCGCGTCGTCCGGCTCGGACGGCAAGCCCTCCGGGGCGAGCGCCTCGTCCGGCTCGGGCAGCGGCGCGAAGCCGACCGGCTCGGGTTCGTCGTCAGCCTCGTCGTCGGCCCCCGGTTAAGTCGGACGGTCGACGCACCGAGAGGCCGGGCCCGGGTCGAGGTTCCGCCCGCGGCCACCCGTGGGGCCGGCCCACCCGTCCCTCCGAGCGGGACGTCAGCGGCCGGCGACGCCCCGCGCGGCGCCCAGCGCTCCCTCGATCACGGGGGCGAGGTCCCGGCGCTTCAGCGCGAAGTGGATCGTCGCCTCCAGGTAGCCGGCCGGCGTGCCGGCGTCGAGGCGCGTTCCCTCGAGCTCCCAGGCGAAGACGGGGCGCAGCCGCAGCAGCCGCCGCAGGCCGTCGGTGAGCTGAATCTCCCCCCCGGCGCCGGCGCCGGTCGCTTCGAGGGCCGCGAAGGTGTCGGGAGTCAGCACGTAGCGGCCGACGATGGCGAGGTCGGAAGGCGCCTCGTCGGGGGCCGGCTTCTCGACGAGGTCGGTGACGCGGTGGACGCC
The DNA here is from genome assembly GCA_026708265.1 of Acidobacteriota bacterium. GTDB lineage: Bacteria > Acidobacteriota > Vicinamibacteria > Vicinamibacterales > UBA8438 > JAGWAJ01. The sequence continues at coordinate 36,915 of JAPOVI010000030.1, read as the reverse complement.
GCCGCCCAGCGGCTCGGCGGCGATGACCCCGTAGCGATGGACGACGGAATGCGGAACGCGCTCGACCAGCACGACCGGCCCGCCGACCTTCCTGAAGACGTCGATCATCCGCCCGAGCGCCGGCGGGTCGGCGTCGATGACGTCGTCGGGCAGCATGACCGCGAACGGGGCGTCGCCCACCACGGGCCGGCCGCAGAGCACGGCGTGGCCGAGCCCGAGGGGCGTCTCCTGGTGGACGGTCGTCACCTCGGCCATCGCGGCCAGCGCGCGCATCGTGGCCAGCGCCTCGTCGCGGCCGCTCTCGGCGAGGGCGCGCTCGAGCGCCGGGTGCGGCGCAAAGTGCGACGCGCTCAGCGTGTTGCCGGGGTTGGTGACGAGCGCGACGCGGCGGACGCCGGAGCGCACCGCCTCCTCGACCCCGTACTGCACGATGGGCCGGTCGACGAGCGGCAGGAGCTCCTTCGGAATCGACTTCGTGGCGGGGAGCATCCGCGTGCCGAGGCCGGCGGCCGGGATGACGGCCGTCAGAACGTCGACGTTCGGCGGCATACGGCCGGCAATCGTATCATTCAGGTCACCGATGCTTGATCCCACGCTGCTTCGCGAACGCCTCGACGACGTCCGCGCGGGCCTCGAAACGCGCGGCCCGGGCACCGCCGACGCCCTGACCGACCTGGTCCGCCTCGACACCGAGCGGCGGACGCTCCTCCCGGTGCTGGAGCGGACGCGCCGCGCGCGGAAGGAGGTGGGCGAGCGGATCGCCCGCGCCCGCAAGGCCGGCGGCCGCGGTGGCGGCGACGGCGGCGCGGCTGGCGGTGACGAAGTGGCGGCGCTGATGGCCGAGGGCCAGGCCCACGGCGCGCGCATCAAGGAGCACGAGGCGAAGCTGGCGGAGGTGGAGGCCGAGCGCGACCGGCTGGCCCTCACGCTGCCGAACCTCCCGCACGCGAGCGTGCCCGTCGGCAGCTCCGACGCCGACAACCCCGAGGTGCGGCGCCACGGCGAGCCGCCCGCGTTCGACTTCGAGCCGCGCGCGCACTGGGACATCGGGCCGGCGTTGGGCATCCTGGACTTCGAGCGGGCCAGCCGGATCGCGGGCGCGCGCTTCGCGGTGCTCGCCGGAGCGGGCGCCCGTCTCAGCCGCGCCCTCATCGACTTCATGCTCGACCTGCACACCACGGAGCACGGCTACACGGAGGTCGAGCCGCCGTTCCTGGTGCGGTCGGACGCGCTCATCGGCACCGGCAACCTGCCGAAGTTCGAGGCGGACCTCTTCAAGGTGGCGGGCGACTGGGACCTGTATCTCATCCCGACGGCCGAGGTGCCGCTCTGCAACCTGCACCGCGAGGAGATCGTGGACGGGGCGGCGCTCCCCATCCGCTACGCCGCCTACACGCCCTGCTTCCGGAGCGAGGCCGGCTCGCACGGCAAGGACGTCCGCGGCCTCATCCGCCAGCACCAGTTCGACAAGGTGGAGCTGGTGGCCTACGCCACGCCCGAGCAGTCGTACGACGTGCTGGAGGAGCTGACCGGCCACGCCGAGACCGTGCTCCGGCGCCTGGAGCTCCCCTACCGCACGGTGACGCTCTGCACCGGCGACATGGGCTTCGCGGCGGCGAAGACCTACGATATCGAGGTGTGGCTGCCCGGCCAGCAGGCCTACCGCGAGATCTCCTCGTGCAGCAACACGGAGGCCTTCCAGGCCCGCCGCGCCCGCATCCGCTTCCGGCGCGAGGCGGGCAAGGGCAAGCCGGAGTTCGTGCACACGCTGAACGGCTCGGGCGTCGCGGTCGGCCGCGCGCTCATCGCAATCCTCGAGAACGGGCAGCAGCGCGACGGCTCCGTCGTCATCCCGAAGGCCCTGCGCCCCTACATGCGCGGGCTGGAGGTCATCGAGCCGCGGGCGTGAGCCGGAACGACATCGGAGGGATGGCCGAGTGGTTGAAGGCGGCGGTCTTGAAAACCGTTGGCGGGGAAACCCGCTCCAGGGTTCGAATCCCTGTCCCTCCGCCAATCGCCCGCGACCGACGGGTAGGGTCAGGCCGAGCATTGGCCAGCCCGGGCGCCGTGTCGCACCCGAGAGAGGACCCCACGTCATGACCCGGACAGCTCGCGCGTTGACACTCGCGGCCTTGCTGGCCGGCCTGCCGGCGCCGCTCGCCCTGGCGCAGGTGACGGACTTCGAGCCCGTCACGACGGAGGAGTTGCTCGACCCGGACGACGGCGACTGGCTCAACTGGCGGCGGACCCTCGACGGCCAGGGCTACAGCCCGCTCGACCAGATCGACCGCGAGAACGTGGGCGACCTGCAGCTCGTCTGGTCGTGGGCGATGCAGCCCGGCACGGACGAGGTCACGCCGCTGGTCCACGACGGCGTCATGTACGTGCCCAGCCGGAGCGGCGTGCAGGCGCTCGATGCGGCCACCGGCGACTTCCTCTGGGAGCACGCGCGGCGGCGGGCGGTCCCCGCGGACGAGGACCTGCCCATCAACCGCCGGCCCGGCATGGCGCGGCGCAGCATCGCCATCTACGGCGACAAGATCTTCGCCGGCACGAGCCGGGCGGAGCTGATAGCGCTCGACGCGCGGACGGGCGAGCTCGTCTGGGAGCACCAGGTGGCCGACAGCGAGCTCGGCTACCGCTACACCAGCGGTCCGATCGTCGTGCAGGGCATGGTGGTGGCGGGCATGACCGGGTGCGAGCGCTACAAGAACGACATCTGCTTCATCTCGGCCCACGATTCCGAGACCGGCGCCGAGCTGTGGCGCACGTCGACGGTCGCCCGCCCCGGCGAGCCGGGGGGCGACACCTGGGGCGACCTGCCGCTCACCTGGCGCGCCGGCGCCGATGCCTGGATACCGGGCAGCTACGACCCCGGGACCAACCTCATCTACTGGTCCACCGCCCAGGCCAAGCCGTGGGCCATCGTGCAGCGCGGCACCGAGGGCGCGGCGCTCTACACGAACTCGACCCTGGCCCTGGATCCCGACACCGGCGAGATCCGCTGGTACTTCCAGCACATCCCCGCCGAGACGCACGACCTGGACGAGGTGTTCGAGATCGTCCTCGTCGACCGGGGCAACGGGCTGTCGCTCTTCAAGATGGGCAAGATCGGCGTCCTGTGGGAGCTCGATCCGCGCACCGGGGCCTTCCGGAACGCGTTCGACCTCGGCTACCAGGACATCGTCGAGATCCACCCGGTGAGCGGACAGGGCATCCTGGTCCCCGAGCGCATCCCGCAGATCGACGTGCCGGTGAACTACTGCCCCGGCCCCGGCGGCCTGAAGAACCTCTGGGCCATGGCCTACCACCCGGAGACCGAGGCGTTCTACGTCCCGTTGACGCCGGGCTGCGCGCACTCCGTCTTCGGCGCGATGCCCCCGCCCGAGCTGGGCGGCGGCGGGGTCGGCCCCAACGACCGGCGCTTCACCGTGCACCCGCAGAGCCCCGAGCAACTGGGCGACTTCGTCGCGATGGACAGCCGCACCGGAGAGCTCCTGTGGCGCCGGCGCAGCCGCTGGCAGTACGGGACGGCGGTTCTCACCACCGGGGGCGGGCTGGTCTTCGTCGGCGACATCGACCGCCACATGTACGCCTTCGACGCCCGCGACGGCACCGAGCTGTGGCGCACGCGCACGCCGACGGCGACCGACGGCTTCCCGATCACCTACGCGGTCGACGGCCGCCAGTACGTCGCAATCCCGTCCGGCCCCGGCTGGAGCCTCGCCTGGCGGAACGCGCGCATCGCGTTCCCCGAGACGATGCAGCGGCCGCCGGGTGGCGGCTCGGTTCTCCAGGTCTTCGCGCTGCCGCAGGACTGACGGGCACGCGGCGAGAGGCGGGGCGGTGTGCGGTCAATCCCCGGCGTGGTCCGCGATCACGTTGATGGGCGCGCGATGCTCCAGCCAGGCCTTCGCTGCGATGATGACCTGGTTGAAGCCGCCGATCGAGTCGCGCACGGCCGCGAGGTTGGTCTCCGGATCGGCGGAGTAGCCGGTCTCCTCGACACGGAGAAGGGTGGTGTTCGGCCCCTTCTCCTCGAACGTCCACGTCACCGTGGTGAAGCCGCCCGCGTTCTCCCATTCCATGACGATCCGGTTGGGTCGCTCGAGCGACGTGACCCGTATGTCGGTGCGTAGCGCATCGGGCTCCGGACCGAGATACCAGGCCACCGTTTCGCCTGCGCGCAAGCCATCGTCACGCCGGGTGAACCAGAACCTGCTCATGGACTCGGCGTTCGCGAACGCGTCGAATACATCCGACGCGGGCTTGCGAACGAGAGTCTGCGCCGTCGCGACCAGGTCGGAATCGAGCGTCATGCCAGTTTCTCCCGCTAGCGGCCGTCCTTGCGCCCGGTCCGGACGCAGCCGGTATCCTGTACGAGTGTACCCGACGGTGGCGGCTCCCGACGGCGCCCGCAGGACGACCCGCGGGGCGACCCTCCCTTCCCGAGCTCGCCGGGCCCTGAGGGCGCGCGCCGGCGCGGCGCTCGGGTCCCGTCGCGCCGGGGCGCGGCCCGCGCAGAACGGTCGACGAGTCCACCCGGGGGACCGGGCGTGACGGATCCGGCCTACGTGCGTCTCGCCGTTGCCCTGCCCGTCGTGCTCTTCGTGTGGTTCTGCACGATGATCCCCGCCGTCTCCGCCGGCGAGGTCCTCGTCTGGGAGATGGCGTGGCTGCCGCAACAGGGCATCGACCTCGACTTCGTGGTCGACGGCCTGAGCCTGCTGTTCGCCCTGCTGATCACGGGCATCGGCGCGTTCATCTTCCTGTTCGCCGGCGCGTACATGCGGGGCTACCCGCAGCGCGGGCGGTTCACGCTGTTCCTCGTCAGCTTCATGCTGGCGATGCTCGGCCTCGTGCTGGCCGACAATCTCGTCGCGCTCTTCGTCTTCTGGGAACTCACCACGATCACCTCGTTCCTGCTCATCGGCTACTCGCACGAGAACGCCACGGCGCGGCGCGCGGCTCTCCAGGGGTTGCTCGTGACCGGCGCCGGCGCCCTGGCGATGCTGGCCGGCTTCGTCGTCCTGGGGCAGGCCGCCGGCACGTTCAGCCTGCGGGAGATGCTGGTCAGCGAGGGGACCTTCGCCGATCACCCGCACTACACGGCGATCGTCGTGCTGGTGCTGCTCGGGGCCTTCACCAAGTCGGCGCAGTTCCCGTTCCACTTCTGGCTGCCGAACGCGATGGCGGCCCCGACGCCGGTCTCGGCCTACCTGCACTCGGCCACGATGGTCAAGGCCGGGGTGTTCCTGCTGGCGCGCTTCACGCCACTCCTCGGCGGCACCCCGCTCTGGATGGAGACGCTGACCGCGGTGGGAGCGGTCACGGCGGTGTACGCGGCGTTCGTGTCGCTGGGCAGGTCCGACCTGAAGCAGGTGCTGGCCTACACGACGGTGATGGCGCTCGGCACCTGCGTCCTGTTTCTCGGGGCGTCGCCGGTCCCGGGGCCGGGCGAGGTGTCGCGGGGCGTCCTGGCCGCGCTCGCGTTCCTGGTCGCGCACGCGCTCTACAAGGCGGCCCTGTTCCTGGTGGCGGGGACCATCGAGAAGACAACCGGCACCCGCGACCTGGCCCGGCTCGGGGGGCTGTGGAGGGCGATGCCGGTCACGTTCGCGGCCGCGGTCGCCGCGTCCGTCTCGATGGCGGGGGCGCCGCTCTCGATCGGGTTCCTCGGCAAGGAGCTCCTGTACACCGTGGGCTTCGCCCCCGACACCGCCGCCTGGCTTCCGTGGGCCGCCTTCCTCGCCGCCGCGCCCGTCGCGACGATTGCCCTCGTCCTTGCGTGCCAGCCGTTCCTCGGCCCGCGCCCCGCGTACGGCAAGCCGGCGCGGGAAGGCCATTGGGCGCTCTGGTGCGGCCCCGTCGTGCTCGGTGCGGTCGGCATCTATTGGGGGCTGGCCCCCGAGTTCCCGTTCCTGCGCCTGCTCGTGCCCGCCGAGACGGCCGTGCTGGGGCAGGCCCTGGTTGCCGACAGCGGGCACGCTCCCTGGCACAGCACGGGCGCGGCCCTGACGCTGACCCTGGCGACGCTGGCCGTGGCGGGGCTGGGATTCTGGATGCGGGGGGCGGTCGCGGAAGCGCTCGCCGCCCTCGGGAGGCGGATCCCGCTCAGCGGCGACCGGGGGTACGACGCGGCCATGAACGGGATCGCCGGCGTCGCGGCCTGGCAGACCCGGCGCCTCCAATCCGGCGTCCAGCGGCACTACCTGCTGATCGTGTTCGCCGCGCTCGGGCTGAGTCTGGCCGCGACGTTCTGGATCAAGGACGTGGTCCCCGGGCCGGTGCGCTGGACGGAGGCAGCGTTGTTGGAGTGGTCGCTCGCCGCCCTGGTCGCCGCGGCGTCGATCGTGATCATCCGCTCCCGCTCGCGACTGCTCTGCATCTGCGCGCTCGGCGTGGTGGGGGTCAGCACGGCTCTCATCTTCCTCCTCTTCGGGGCGCCGGACGTCGCGATGACGCAGTTGACCGTCGAGACGCTCGTCACCGTGATCGTCGCGATCGTCCTGTTGAAGCTTCCGAACTTCAGCAACGAGGTCTGGCCCTCGGGTCCCGCACGCGTGGGCAACGCCGCCGTCGCGGTCACGGTCGGGATCGGCGTCACCCTGCTCCTGCTCGCCGTGACGGCCTCCCCTCCCCAACCGGATCTCCAGCAGTACTTCGAGCGCACCGCCGTGCCCGGAGGGCAGGGCCGGAACATCGTCAACGTCATCCTGGTCGACTTCCGGGCCCTCGACACGATGGGGGAGATCACGGTGCTCGCGATCGCGGGCGCCGCGGTCTTCGCCATGCTGCTGCCGGGGACCCGGCCGCGGCAGGCCGCTCCGCTTCCGGACACGGGGGGGATCATGAACACCGTGATCCTGCGGGAGACCACCCGCCGGCTGGTCCCGCTGATCCTCATCTTCTCCGTGTTCCTGCTGCTCCGGGGCCACGAGCAACCCGGCGGCGGCTTCGTCGGCGGTCTGGTCGCGTCGATCGCCCTCAGCCTGTACGCGTTCGTCTTCGGCCCGCAGGCCGCTCGCGGGATACTGCGCGTGGATCCCCGCGCCGTCGGCGCGGTCGGACTGGCCGTCGCCATCGCGTCGGGCTTCGTCGGATCGATCCGCGGGGCCGCCCCGTTCCTGACCGGCCAATGGGGAACCCTGGCCGGGCTGAAGATAGGCACGCCGGTGATGTTCGACGTCGGGGTCTATCTCGTCGTCATCGGCGTCGTGATGACCTTCGTCATCGGCATCAAGGAACAGTAGGCGTGGAACCCATCATCTCCGTGCTCGTGGGCGTCCTGATGGCGGCAACCGTCTACCTGATGCTCAGCCGCAGCTTCGTGCGCTTCATCTTCGGGCTGGCGCTGCTGTCCCACGCTGCCAACCTGGTGATCTTCGCCAGCGGAGGCATGACGCGCGCCCGGCCGCCGCTGATTGCGGCCGGCGAGTCCCAGCCCCTCTACGACGTCTCGAACGCCGTCCCGCAGGCGTTGATGCTGACCGCGATCGTCATCTCCTTCAGCCTGCTCACCTTCGCCCTGGTGCTTGCCTTCCGCACCTTCCAGGAGCTGGAGACCGTGGACACCGACCGCATGCGGGCCGCGGAGCCCTCGCAGGCCGGGGCCGGGGACGAAGCGCGGGAGAGGGCGGTCGATTGAGCTGGCTGCTGGTCGGTCCGATCGTCATCCCGTTGGCCGCGGCCGTGGTCGGCTTCGCGGGCCGCGGCAGCGAGAGGACGCAACGGGCCGTGAGTCTGGCCGGGGCCCTCGGCCTCTCGGCCGCGGCCGCGGGCCTGCTGGCGAGCGTGTGGCGCGAGGGCATCGCGTCGGTCCAGATCGGCCGCTGGCCCGCACCCTACGGGATCACGCTGGTGGCGGATCACCTGAGCGCGGCGATGGTCGCGGTCTCGGCCCTGATCGGGCTGGCCACCGTGATCTACGCCTTCGGGGACACGCGGCGCGGACCGATCTCCGGCGCCCTGCATCCGTTGCTGCATGCCCTGCTGGCGGGCGTGTGCGGCGCGTTCCTGGCGGGAGACGTCTTCAATCTCTACGTCTGGTTCGAGGTGATGCTGATCGCCTCGCTGGGCCTGCTGGTGCTGGGAGGCACGCCCGCGCAACTGGATGGCGCGGTGCGCTACGCCGCCCTCAGCCTGATCGCGACGACGCTGCTGCTGAGCGGCATCGGACTGCTGTACGGACTGACGGGCACGCTCAACATGGCGGACCTGCACCTGCGGGTGCAGGAAGTCGAAGACCAGGGGCTGCTCACCCTGGTGGCGATGGTGTTCATCGTCGCGTTCGGCCTGAAGTCGGCGGTCTTCCCGCTCTTCTTCTGGCTCCCGGCCAGCTACCACACGCCGCAGACGGCGGTCTCGGCCGTCTTCTCCGGCCTGCTGACGAAGGTCGGCGTCTATGCGCTGATACGGTTCTTCACGCTGATCTTCCGGCACGACGTGGGGTACACGCACGAGCTGCTGCTCTGGGTGGCGGGCCTGACGATGGTCACCGGCGTTCTCGGCGCGGCGGCGCAGAACGAGTTGCGGCGCATCCTGTCGTTCCACATCATCAGCCAGATCGGCTACATGATCCTGGGTCTCGCGCTCTTCACGACGTTCGGGCTGCTGGGCGGCATCTTCTACGTCATCCACCACATCATCGTGAAGGCGAACCTCTTCTTCGTATCCGGCGCCGTCCAGCGGCTGGGCGGCTCGACCCGCCTCGAGAGCCTCGGCGGGCTCTACCGCGACAAGCCGCTCCTGGCGGCGCTGTTCTTCGTGCCGGCGTTCTCGCTGGCCGGCTTCCCGCCGCTGTCCGGCTTCTGGGCGAAGCTGCTGCTGATCCAGGCCTCGATCGAGAGCGACGAATTCGTCATCGCGGGCGTGGCGTTGACCGTGGGTCTGCTGACCGTCTATTCGATGACCAAGATCTGGCTGAACGCCTTCTGGAAGGCGCGTCCGGACGACGCCGGACCGCCGCCCCCGGTGGCGCCGGAGCGGCGGTGGCTGCTGCTGGGTCCCATTGCGGGGCTGGCGATCGTCACGCTGGCCATCGGACTCTACGCCCGGCCCCTCTACGCGCTGGCGGAACGGGCCGCGGCCGAGCTGATGGCCCCCTCGCACTACGTCGAAGCCGTGCTCGGCGAGGGCCGCCCATGAGGCTCTTCCAGATCAACCTGCTGTTCGCGGGCGGCTGGTGCGCGTTGTTCGGGACCTTCGACCTCAGCACGTTCGTCTGGGGCTTCCTCCTGGCGTTCGCGGCCCTGAGCCTGTCGAGCCCCATGTACGGGCAGACCGCCTACTTCAAGCGCGTGCTGCTGGCGGCCCGGCTGGGAGGCTACTTCCTGTACGAGCTCACGGTCTCGGGCGTGCAGGTGGCGTGGGACGTGATCACGCCCGCTCACCGATCGCGCCCGGGCATCGTGGCCGTGCCGCTGGACCTCGAGGAGCCGATGCAGATCACGGTGCTGGCGAACCTCATCTCGTTGACGCCCGGTTCGCTGAGCCTCGACGTCAGCCCGGACGGGAAGACGCTCTACGTGCACGAGATGTTCGTCGACGATCCGGACGAGACGCGCACGCGGATCAAGACGGGGTTCGAACGCCTGGTCCGGGAGGCCATGCAGTGACGGATCCGGAGGCGCAGTCGCAGATCGTCCTGTGGGCGGTGAACGTCACCATGGCCCTGACCGTGCTGGGGCTGGTCCTCTCGTTCGTACGCCTCATACGGGGACCGAGCCTGCCGGATCGCGTCGTATCGGTCGACCTCATCACCGTGCTGGCGGTCGCCATCGCGGGTCTGCTGGCCATCACGCACACCGAGCCCGACTTTCTCGACATCGCGGTGGCGCTGGCGCTGGTGGCCTTCCTGGCGACCGTCGCCTTCGCCTGGTACGCCGAGCGTATCAACGAGTTGCACAATCGCGGCGAACGGCCCACCGAACGGACGGAGGAAACGGATGGCCGGTGACCTTCCGTGGTCGGACCTCGTCGTTGCCGCGTGCCTGCTGGCGGGGGGTTTCTTCCTGTTCGTCGCCGGGCTCGGCATCCTGCGCCTGCCGGACGTGCTCATTCGCATGCACGCCTCCACGAAGGCCGGCACGCTGGGCGTGGGCCTGGTGTTCGCCGCCGCCGCCCTCTACTTCCGGGATACGGCCGAGATAGCAATCGCCGCCCTGACCGTCATCTTCCTGCTGGTAACGGCTCCGGTCGCCGCCCACGCCATCGCCCGCGCGGCCTACCGCACGAACGTCCCCCTGTCGGACCGGACGCACATCGACGAGTGGAAGGGCAAGTACGGCCGGGATGGGGAGGAGCCGACCGACGGCACCGGCAAGGCGTAGCCGAACCGACGGGCTTGCGAAGGCCAGCTTCTCACCCGGCTCCTGCGGGGAGCAGACGCAAGGCCGCGATCACAAGACCCGCACCCGCGAACACGACCCCGATCATCCACTTCACCAGTCGGAGTTCGAGCGCAGTCAGATCGGCCTTGGTGGCCACGACGCTGACGTCGAATCCGGAGGCGTCGTGCTCGGCCGCCCGGCGCACGGCGTTCGTGATGGCGTCGGCGTGGTGGGGCTCGATGCCGGCGGCCGTCAACTCCCGAGCGATCGCGTGCGTGTCGAGCACACTACCAGCCTACCACCGGTTGTGAGCGCGCGGGCTCACGGGGCGGCCAGGTCGAGGGCGACGATGTCGGCGCGGTCGCGGAGGTAGAGCTTCGTGCCGGCGAGCGTGGGCACCGTCCAGGCCGTGGTGGTGAGGACCGGCGCCTGCGCCAGCACGCGCAGCCCGCGGCGGGAGACGGTGGCGAGCCCCAGCACGCCGTCCTCGTCGAGGATGATGAGCTTGCCGTCGGCGTGGAGCAGGGTGCTCCGCGCGAAGGTTCGGTCGCGCCACGCGATCTCGCCGGAATTCGCGTCGATGGCGGTCAGGAAGGCCGTCCCGACGTCGCCGCTGCTCCCGTAGTAGAGGTCGCCGATCCGCATGGCGGTGCCGTAGTAGACGCGCATGGCCATGGTGAACCAGAGCTCCCGCACGCCCGACCCCGTCACCTCCACCACGCGGGTGCCGCCGTCGTGGGCCGACGAGAGGAAGAGCAGGTTGTCGTCGTCGCTCCACACCGGGGTGCTGATGTTGGCGTCGAAGCGCCGGGGATGGGGATGGCTCCAGAGCCGGGCCCCGGTGGCCGGATCGAGCCCCTCGACGCTCTCGCTGGCGAACACGACCACCTGCTCGCTTCCCTCCACGGTGATGAGGATGGGCGAGGCCGGCGCGATGGCGAAGTCGCCGCTGCGCCACACGACTCGCCCGTCGTCCTGGCGGAACGCCATGACGGACTGCCCGGGGCCGCCCGCCGTGGCGATGATGAGGTCGCCGTAGGCCAGCAGGCTGCAACTGTAGCCGGGCGTGCGCGGCATGACCCGGTAGTGCGGCGGCGCCCCGAAGTCCCGCACGAGGTCGTGCGACCAGAGCACGTCCCCCGTCGCCTTGTCGAGGGCGAAGAGCTGCTTGTTCGTGCCGGTGGCGAAGAGGCGCTCGCCGACGACGAGCGGAGTGGCGTGCGGCCCGACGCCCAGCGGGACGTCGAGGCCATCGAGGGATGCCGGATAGCGGTGTTCCCACAGCGTGCGGCCCGTCGCCGCATCGAGCGCGACGACGACCTCCTCCTCGCGCCAGGCATCCGGTTCCTCACGCCCGGTATCCGGTTCGGGGCCGGCCGGCGGGCGGTACTGCGTGAACAGGCGGCCGGCATCGACGAGGATGCTGGAATGCCCGCCGCCCAAGGGACGGCGCCAGAGCTCCGTGGGCCCATCCTCCGGCCAGGTCTCGGCCAGCCCCACGGCGTCGCTCGTGAAGTTGCGCCGCGGCCCGCCCCAGCCCGGCCACTCGGACGCCGCGCCGGACTCGGGCGCCGCGCTGGCCTCGCCCTGCAGGCGCCGCGGGGCGGAGGTCGTCTCCCGTTGCGGCACGTCGCGGGCCTGCCGCTCACGGCTGGCTTCCAGGCCCCGCAGCAGGGCGTAGGTCGTCTCGACGTCGGCCGTGTTCAGGGCCTGGTTCGTGCGGTACTTGTCGGTGGTGTGCTCCTCGGCCATGACCAGCGGCGTGCGCCCGATGGCGTCCTGCTGGTCCAGGCGGGCGCCGCGGTCCGCGAGGAACTGCACCACGGCCGGATCCGCGGCCGCCACCGCGCCGTGGAGCGCCGTCTGCCCGTTGTCGTTGACCGCGTTGACGTCGTGGCCCCAGGCCACGAGCTGCTCGAGGACGGCCAGCACCGCCGGCTCGGTGTCCTCCCGGCGGCCGCCGAGGCGCGTGGTCGGCCCGCGGGTGGCGTAGCCCAGGCCGGCCGCCACCATCAGCGCCGTCGTGTTCTCCATGGACGCGGCGAGCGGATCGGCGCCGGCCGCCTCGAGGATGCGCAGGGCCTCCAGATCGGCAAGGTGCGCCGCGATCCAGAACGGCGTCGCGCCGGCGTACTGCACGTTGTTGACCTGCGGGTAGCCGTCGGGGTTGAAGTTGGGCGGCAGGCGCTTCCGCGGGAGCCGGGCGTTGGGGTCGCTGCCGCGCGCCAGCAGATCCTCGAGCAGCGCCGTCGAGCGGCCGCCGCCGGTCCCGCCGCTCCGGTCGCCGCGCTCGGGGTTGCCCCCGGCCCGCTTGCGCAGGGCGGCATGGAGCGGCGTGAAGCCCGCGTCGTCCGCCCCGTCCGGGTCGGCGCCGCCCGCCAGCAGCAGATCGACGAGGTCGTGGTAGCCGTGGTCGATGGCCATGCGCAGCGGCGTGATCCCGCCCGGCGCCCGCTCGTCGACGCGCGCCCCGGCCCCGAGCAGCATGCGCACCGACGCGGCGTCGTTCTGGCGCGCCGCGAAGTGGAGGGCCGTCATCCCCCCCACCGCGCGCATCCCGCCGCCGGCGAACGGGGCCTCCGCGGCGGACCGCGAGCGCGCGTGGACATCCGCGCCGTGGGCCAGCAGGATGCGGACGACGTGGGGGTGGGGCTCGTGGTTGCCGGCCGCCATCATCAGCGCCGTCTGGTGGCGCCAGCCGTCCCGGGCGTCCGGGTCGGCCCCGTGCGCCAGGAGCAGCGCGACGGCCCCCGCGCCGCCGCCGCGGGCCGCCGCCATCAGCGGCGACTCCCCGGCGCCGAGCGCCGGAGCGTTCGGGTCGGCTCCGGCGTCCAGGAGGAGGCCGAGAAGGTCGTCGCGGCCTGGGCGCTCGTCGCCGCCGGGGCTCAGGTCGCGGCCGGGGCGGCTGGCCCCGGCGGCCGCGCTCCGCTCGGCGGCCAGCCACAACGGGGTGGCGCCGTAGCGATTGGCGGCATCGACGTCGGCGCCGGCGCCGACGAGCAGGCGCGCCATCTCCGCGTCGTTCCAGTGCACGGCCCAGTGGAGCGCGGTCGTGCCGTCGGGCCCCGGCGCATTGACGTCGGCCCCCTGCGCGATGAGCGCCCGTAGCCGCGCGCCGTCGCGCTCCTCGGCCGCCCGCGCCACCGGCGCGTCGCCATCGTTGGTTGCCGCGCGGCCCGCGACGCCCAGGCTCAGCGCCGCCAGCAGGACGAAGAACCACGGTTTGACCCGGGCGCGCACCCGCATGTCCACCTCCCCGCGGCCGCTAGAGGTCCGCCACCCGGCCCGTGCTGTCGCCGAAGCGGTCGAGCTCCACGTCGACCTTCTCCAGCAGGCTGAGCTGCAGGTTCGTGAGCGGCGTGTCCTCCGCGCAGACGATGTGCCGTCCACCCCGCACGCGGCCCCCGCCGCCCCCCGCCACCAGCGTCGGGAGCTTCGAATGGCTGTGGATCTGGCCGTCGCACATGCACGAGCCGTACAGGATCAGCATGTGGTCCAGCAGCGAGCCGTCGCCGTCCTCGACCGCGCGCAGCCGGTCCAGGTAGTACGCGAACAGGGAGACGTGGTAGGTGTCGATCCGCGCCAGCTTCGCGAGCTTCACCGGGTCGTAGGCATGGTGCGACAGCCCATGGTGCGGGTCGGCGATGCCGAGCGCGCCGTAGGTCCGCTGCGTCGCCTCGCGCGACATCAGGAACGTCGTCACGCGGCTGAGGTCCGCCTGGTAGGCCAGCACCTGCAGGTCGAACATCAGCTTCACGTGCTCGTCGAACGAGTCCGGTATCCCGGCTGGGAGATCCGCCGGCGAGAGCGCCAGGTCGCCCTGCCGCTCGAGCTTCGCCAGGCGCTCCTCGAGCTCGCGGATGCCGTCCAGGTAGCCGTCCAGCCGGAGCCGGTCGGGCCCGCCCAGCCGCTGGCGCAGGCGCCGGGTCTCCTGCAGGAGGGAATCGAGGATGCTGGCCTGCGACTGCGCGAGGGCGCGGCGCTCCTCCGGCGTCCGCGCGTCGCCGCCGAGCAGGCGCTCGAAGACCACCCGCGGGTTGGTCAGCATCGGCATCGGCGTCGTCGGCGTGCGCCACGACAGCGTGTTCTGGTAGGCGCAGGCGTAGCCCGGCTCGCAGCCCCCGAGCATGCCGACGTCGTCGATGGCGAGCTGCAGCGACGGGAACTGCGTGTCGGCGCCCAGCCGGTCCGCCGCGAACTGGTCGACCGTCTTGCCGGCGCGGTAGTCGCCGCCTTCGGTCTTCTTGGGATGCACGCCGGTCAGCCAGGCCCCGGACGAGCGCGCGTGATCGCCGCTGCCGTCGCCGAGCGCCTCGGCCGGCCGCGAGCGCAGCTCCGAGACCACCACCAGCTTGTCGCGGAACGGCGCGAGCGGCAGCAGCGACGGGGAGAGCTCGAACTCCGCGCCCGCCTGCTCGGGCGTCCACTGCGTCCAGTTGACGCCGTTCGGCACGTAGACGAACCCGAGCCGGCGCGCCGGCGTGGCCGCCCGCGCCGCGGCCGAGAGCGCGGGCACCATCGCGTCGAGGAAGGGCAACGCGAGCGCGGCCCCCGCTCCGCGCAGGAACGTGCGACGCGGCAGCGACCTCCCGGTGACGATCATGGCTCGCTCCTCTCCCGGCCAGCCCAAGCGGAGACATCCTACCAAAGCGAGGCTATGCGGTGGGCGCAGCCTTCGCTGCCGTCTTCTTCCTGGCTCTCTTCATGGGCTCGAAGGACACCGTGACCGACGTATCAGCCGCAGCAGCGTACCGGATCAGCGTCCCGAGCTTGATGTTCGGGGCTTCTCCGCGTTCGAGACGTGCGACGAGGGGCTGACTGACGCCCATCTTGTCTGCAATCTCCTGCTGCGTGAGCTTCTGACGCTCGCGGATACGGACCAGCTCCTGCGTGATCTCCATCGCCCGCAGTTCCTGTTCGACCATCGCCGGCAGACCCGCGTCTGCCGCGAGCCGACGATTCATGGACGCACGCCAGGGCTTGGTCGCTTTGCGCTTCTTTGCCATCTGGGCCACCTCGCTACTCGTTCTTCCTTACATCAGTCAGTCGGTCGCGCATCCGAGCAAGGACAGCGGCCGGAATCCTGGCCTGCTTCTTCACGATTCCACCGAGCACCACGACCCGCTGACCTGGACGGAACGCGTAGAACATTCGCACGCCCGACTTCTTGCCGCGTAACTCGTTGAGTCCTTTGCCGAGGCTCCTCGAATGCGGGAGCCTAATCCGATTCCCTCGCGCCTCAACAAGCTGGAGCAGCGCGATCGCTTCAGCCTGTGCTTCACGGTCAAGACCATCGACGAACTCATCGAGGACGTCCGATCCGCCCTCTGTCTGGTAACTCTCAACAGCCCACCCCACGGACTGAATATAACGCGAGTGTTATACCATGTGTCAAGCTGCGAGCTTGGCCCGCGCGTCGGCGGTGGCCCTCCTCGCTGGGGCGCCCCGTCCGGAAGACGCGCCTGACGACCCCGCCCGACGCCTTTCGATACCTGCATCGGGCCTTGACCTCGGCCGGGCAGGACGGGCATGCTCGACAACAGACGTCTTCGGTCGGGCCGTATATCGACGTGAGACGGGGGACCGATCCGCCTGTCGGGGGATTGGGACGTGGCGTCGTGAACGTGGTTAGCGGGGTGTGTCCAGCCCGGCCAGGATGTCCACGGTTACGCCTTTGGGGAGGGTCACATGCGCAGTCGAGTAGCGACCGGTGTTGGGGGGCTCGCGGTCCTTTGCCTGGCGCCGATCGCGGCGGCACAGACCGACGACATTCCGCGGACGCCGAGCGGTCGTCCGGACCTGTCCGGCACCTACGACGCCCGGACGCTGACGCCGATGCAGCGTCCGACCGAGCTGGGCGAGACGATGTCGCTGACCGACGAGGAGGCGGCGGCGTTCGGAACGCGGGCGACGGCCGCGCTCGATCGCCGCAACAACATCGTCCCCGCGGTGAATACCGAGCTCAGCGACCCGAATCGCAGCGCCCCTCCGGTGGGCGGGGACGGGTCGACCGGTGCCTCGGGCAACGTCGGGGGCTACAACACCTTCTGGATCGACCCCGGCTCCGGGGCATTCCAGATCGACGGGCAGTGGCGCACCTCCATCCTCGTCGACCCCCCGAACGGCAGGTATCCGCCGCGGACCGAGGCGCGGATCGCCGCCGACGCCGCTCGGAGTGGGGGCCCGCCACGTCAGAACGACGGCACCGCGTACTGGCTCGAGGCCGGTCCGGACGCGCCGGGCCCGTTCGACGACATGGAGCAGCGGCCGCTCGCGGAGCGCTGCCTGCTGGGGTTCGGCTCCACGGCCGGCCCGCCGATGCTGCCGGTCCTCTACAACAACCAGAAGCGGATCGTGCAGGCCGAAGACAACATCATGATCCTGACCGAGATGAACCACGACGTGAGGGTCATCCGGATGAACGCCGAGCACGATCCGCCCGAGATCCGGAAGTGGCTGGGGGATTCGATCGGGCACTGGGAGGGCGACACCCTGGTCGTCGAGACCACCAACTTCCGGGATCGCCCTGCCTTCTCGCGGGGCTCGCGGAACATGACGGTGATCGAGCGCTTCAGAATGGAGAGCGCCGACAAGCTCGTCTACCGCTTCACCGTCGACGACCCGACGGTCTGGACGGCGCCGTTCACGGGCGAGTACGCGTGGTCGCGGAGCGACGACAAGATGTACGAGTACGCCTGTCACGAGGCGAACTACTCGTTCGAGGGCATCATGCGGGGTGCCCGGTTGCTCGAGGCGGAGTTCCGGGGCGAGGAGGTCGCAGGGGTCCGGAACCCGACCCGGTAGGCGGCAAACCGCCCCGGCGTCAGTCCGACGCGGCCAGGGCCAGCACGGCGTAGGCGGTGGCCGCATCGCGCATGAAGCGGCCGACGTCGGATTCGAGGTCGCGCTCCTTGTTGAGCGACTCGGCCGGCCACGATCCCTCGGCGGGGTCCTGATGGCGACGGAGCCAGGACAGTCCCCGACGGAGCTGGGCATTCTCGCTCGGAAGACCCGCCTGCACGAGCGTGAACGCGACGAGACCGGTGGCGTACCCGTCACTGCCCGTCGGGAGCGTCGTGCCGTCCGTGCGCTTCCACTCGCCCAGGGAAGCGAGGCTCCATCCGCCGTCGTCCTCCTGCAGCGCGAGCACTTCTTCCATGATCGCCGCCTTCTGTTCCGCGTCGAGCACGTCCGGGAGCGTCGTCGACGCCCAGAGCAGCGTCAGGCGGTTGAACAGCGGCTGGCGATCGTAGAGCCCGTCCAGGTAGCCGCGGAGTCGTCCGAGGCCTTCCCGGGCTTCGTCCGTCGACGCATAGCCTTCCGGCGCGGTGCCCACGGCGAGCGCGGCCAGCGAGGCTCCGTAGAAGGGGGCGTCGTCGGACTCCCACGGCTGCAGGTCGACCACGAACCAGGGCCACGCCCCCTCCAGGTCCCCGGACCGCGCCTGCGTTGCCCAGAGGTGGTCGAAGGCCATCCGGGTATCGTCGCCGAGCTTCCCGGTCCGTGCGTCGGAGCTGGCAAGCACCAGGGCGTTCAGGACCGACTCGGTCCCGCGTGCCTGGTCGCCCTCCGGGGCGAGGTCCTGCCACTCCCGGACGCGCTGGCTGACGTTCGCGAGCAGCCCCCGCTCGGTTGCGGTCGGCTTGGCGTCGGGCCCCTCTCCCAGGTGCGGTCGCGCCAGCGCATAGGGCACCACCGTATGGCACGAGATGCAGTAGGTGCCGTTGTCCCGGGCCGCGACCGACCAGCCGGCCCACCAGCTCTGCCGCTGGTCCAGGTATTCCGCGGCGGCTTCCTCGTCCCATGCCTGCTCGCCCCGCGCCCCCGTGCTCTCCGACTGCGCCGTCAGGGCGCCGGTGGAAGCCACGAGACACGCGGCCAGGAGCCATACCAGCAGGCCCGGCCTGCTTATATTCATGCTCATCCGACGATTCATCTTCATCTGACGACCTCTGTCGCGAAAGACCCGTGTCAGTAACCAACGTCCGTGCGGCCGGCATCGTTGCCGTGCCGCCGGCAAAGCCTCTCTCGAGCTACACGGTGACCAGCTCGATGCTCCCCGTGCTGTCGCCCAGCTTGTCCACCTGCACGCCCATCTTGTCGAGGACGGTCATCCACAGATTGGTCAACGGGGTTTCCTTCGGGTAGCGGATGTGCCGCCCGCCCTTGATGCCGGCCGCTCCGCCGCCCACGAGCGCAATGGGCAGATCGTCGTGCAGGTGCGCGTTGCTGTCGCTGATGCCCGTCCCGTAGACGAGCATCGTGCGGTCCAGCAGCGTGCCGTCGGCTTCCGGAATCGACTTCAGCCTGCCGACCACGTGCGCGAACTGCTGCATGTGGAACTCGTTCAGCTTGCCCAGCCGGTCGATGTTGCTCAGCACGTTCTGGTGGTGCGACAGCGCGTGGTGCGAGTCCGGCACCCCCGCCTCGGGGTATGCGCGGGTGCTCACCTCCTCGGCGAGCATGAACGTGGCGACGCGCGTCAGATCGGTCTGGTAGGCCAGGACCAGCAGGTCGCCCATGAGCCGCGCGTGCTCGGCGAAGGTGTCGGGAACGCCGGCCGGCTTGTCGACCGCCGGCAGCTCGCGGTCGCTCTGCTCCTCGGCCATCCGGATCCGCCGCTCGACTTCCCGCACCGACTCGAGATAGCCCGCGAGCTTCGAGCGGTCGGTCGCGGCCAGCTTGCCGTTCAGGTGCGCGATCTCCTCGGTGACCGAATCGAGCAGGCTCGCGTTGCGCGAGATCCGCGCCAGACGCGACTTGCGGTCCGTGCTGTCGGCCACCCCGAACAGCCGTTCGAACACCGCGCGCGGATCGATCTCCACCGGCAGCGCCATCGTCGGCGTGCGATAGGAGATCGTCGTGCGATACGCGCAGGGGTAGCCGACCGAACCCGTGACGCAACTGGCCCGTACTGCGACCCCCAGCTCGAGCGAGGCCAACTGCGTCTCCTGCCCCGTCACGAGTGCCACACGCTGATCCACGGAGATGTCCGTCACCGGGTTGGTCAGATCGGGATCGGCATGGACGCCCGTGAGATAGGTCGCGCCGGACCGGGCATGGTCGCAGGCCGGATCCCCTTCGCGCGGATAGGCGGTCATGTGCGCCAGGTCGCTCAGCACCAGGAGGTCGTCGCGGTAGGGCGACAGGCTCTGCAGGATCATCGGGAGGTCGCCCGCGAGCGCACCCTCCTTCTTCGGGGCCCAGTGGCGCATGGACATCCCGTTGGGCACGTAGAACCACGCCGCCCGGCGCACCGGAGCCGCCGCGGAGCGGCCGAGCGCGGTCAGGGCGGGGACCATCGCATCCAGGAACGGCAGGGCCAGGGCGGTCCCCATGCCCCGCAGCACGGTCCGCCGGGGGAGATGCGTCTTGGTGATGAACATGCGAGCTCTCCTTGGTTCCTTAGTCGAGGACTGCCTTGGCCTCAGCGACTCGCCACCGTGGCCGTCGCCCCGGGCTCGGCGCCGGGCGTGCGGTTCATGCGGAACGGCGAGCTGGTGACGATGCCGAGGATGATGTCCGACCAGCGAAAGTCCGGGGCCGCCTCGCGGACGATGGCCCGAACGGCGGGCCGATCGCGGGCGTCCACGCCGCGCCCGAGCGCATAGGTGAGCAGCCGCTCGGTGAAGACGGTCGCAAACTGCGTGCGGTTGGCCAGCAGCGCCCGGCGGAGTCCCACCACGCCGTCCATCTCCGACCCGTCGAGCGCCACTCCCGACGCATCCACCGGTATGCCGTTGTCGACGTCCCGCCACTGGCCGGTGACGTCGAAGTTCTCGAGCGCGAACCCGAAGGGATCCATCAGGGTGTGGCACGAGGCGCACACCGGATTGGCCCGGTGCTGCTCGAGCCGCTCCCGCACGGTGGTCGGCAGCTCGCCATCGTTCTCGGGAAGCGGCGGTATGTCCGCGGGAGGCGGGGGCGGGGGATTGGCCACGAGGTTGTCCATGATCCACTTCCCGCGCACCACGGGGGACGTCCGGTTGGCATGGGAGGTCACCATCAGGACGCCGCCCATGCCCAGGATGCCGAACCGTCGGTCATCGGTCAGCGTCACGCGCCGCATGTGGCTGCCGTAGACGTTCGGAATGCCGTAGTGCGCGGCGAGGCGCTCGTTCAGGTACGTGTAGTCGGCCTCCAGCAGATCCGGCACGCTCCGGTCTTCCCGGAGCTGGCTCTCGAAGAACAGCTCGGTCTCGCGCGCCAGGGCCTCCTGCAAGTTGGCGTCCAGGGGATAGAGCGTCGGGTCGGGCTGCAGCTCGCGGACCAGGCGCGTCCCCAGCCACTGGCCGGCGAAGCCGGCCGCCATCTGCGCGGCGCGGGGGTCGGCGAGCATCCGGCGCGTCTGGGCGGTCAGGACCGCGGGCTCGCCGAGCCGGCCGCGCTCGGCGACGCCGAGCAGCTCCTCGTCCGGGGGGCTGCTCCAGAGGAAGAACGACAACCGGGACGCCAGCTCGACGTCGCTCACGCGGAAGATCGTGTTCGGCTCCGCTCCGTCGGGACCGCGCTCGATGCGGAACAGGAACTGGGGCGAGATCAGCAGGCGCTCCAGGGCGGCCTGAATGCCCGCGTCGAACCCCCCGGCGCGCCGCCCCTCCTCGTAGAAGGGCAGCAGCCCCTCCACGTCGGAGGCGGCGACGGGCCGCCGGAACCCGCGCCGCGCCAGCCGCGTGAGAATCTGCCGCGCGCAGGCGCGCTCGTCGGTCGATGCGGTGGGCCGGCAGGTGAAGATGCGCCGCCGGCTCTCGCTCTCCTCGGGCGTGGCGGCGTGGAACGGGCCCGACACCGTGAGGGACTCGATACGGCCCGACGCGCCGCGCCGCACCGGTCCCGGATCGCCCACCACCCCGCCCCGCAGACCCTCGGCGTACGCGGGGCGGATGTTCAGGAGGGTCACGCCCACGGGGCGGGTTCCCGCCTTCGCCGCGAAACGGACCACGAGGTCCTCGTCCGGTGCGCGGGGCGCGTCCTCCTCGGGGCTGGTCGTGGCCGCGATGGCAGGATTCCGGCCCCGCAGCGGCTCGAGCGACCAGTGCTTGACGGTGGCGCCGTCCACGGTGACGAGGACCTCGCTCTGCGGCCGGGAGTACAAGGCGCCCGTGCCCATGCCCGGGAGCAGCACGCGAACGGCGTACTCGCCGTCGAGCGGGAAGGTGTGCCGGACGGCCAGGCCGCCGTTGGTGCCGAAGGGCAGGTCCTCGCTCATGCGCTCGCCCTGCCGGACCGTCTGCTCGATGCGATAGGTCTCGGTGGTCGGCGGAATGGTCGGATCGCCGACCGCGGCGCGCGCGATCCGGACGGCGGCGGCGAGGTAGCGGTCGAGCAGCGAGGGCGTGATGGTCAGCCCCCGGTTGTTGTCGAAACCGTAGCTGGTCGCGTCCGGCGGCAGCAGGCTCGGCCCGTCGACCTCCACGCCGAGGAAGTCGCGCACCGCGTTGACGTACTGGAGGCGATTGAGCCGATGGAAGGTGGGCGGCCCCGGATCGGGCGACGCGGCCGCGGCACGATCGAGCGCGCCCTCCACCGCGGACGCGAAGCGGTCGAGCACCGGCCGTTCAGGCCGGGGCGCCGGCACCTTCGGCATCGCGCCGATGCGGACCTTCCACGCGATCTTCTCCCACAGCTCGGGGTCGTCGGCAATCCGGTTCACGTCGGCGTGCTCGAGCGTCAGGCCGCCCGTCCGGAGCCGGTCGCTGTGGCACCGGATGCAGTACCGGGTCAGGAGCTCGGGATCGGGCGTCTCTGTGGGCGTCGCAACGCCGGATTCGATCGCGCCGGACTCGATCGCGGCGGTCGCGGTCGGTGTCGCGGCAGCGGTCGCCTGAGGCTCAGCCGCGGGGGCCGCGGAGGACGCAGGAGACGCGGAGGGGGCGAACGCCACCCCGAGACTGGCCAACAGGAGGAGCATCGCGCGCGCCGGCGGTCGGTGTCGCGTCCAGATCATGGTCATCGTCCCCACTCCGCAGGAACACCGCTGTCTCGCTCGGCCTTCCCGCCGCCGCGCGCCGCACGCTCTGCTGCCGGCTGGATCCTCAACCAGCCCCCGGCGCCGCCCTGGCCCGCCATTTCGTCACCCGACGGCGCCGCGTGGTGCCCAGGCAACCCGCAGGCGTCCGCACCTCGACGGCGCAGACTCCTAGGGCCGTTCCCGACCGGCGGGCTCGCTGATGATGCCCGGCTTGATGTCGTACGTCCCGGCCGCCGGATGCTCGACGCGGAACGCGGCATGGCAGGTCTCGCACGCCGCGCTCGCCTCCTGCACCGCCTCCTGCACGCGGGCCGGATCGATGGGCACCTCGGACAACCGGTCGTCGAGTGCGTCCAGGGCGGCGGTCGTCGCGGTGACCATCTTCGCCGCGTCGCCTCGTTCGTGCCGCGTCCAGAACGTCCAGCTCCGCGCGAGATACTCGCGCGCGACGATCAGCCGGACCTTGGCCGTCTCGTAGTCCTGCGCCGCGCTCAGCGACTTCGCGGACTCGAAGTAGGTCCCCACGATCCGTTCGACGACACGCAGCTCGTCGGCCGTGAAGACCTTCTGCGCCGCGACCGTGGCGGACGCGCCCGCCACGAGGACGGCGGCCAGCAAAACGCGTCGTCGAGCGCCGGTCATGCCAGCTCCCTGCGCGGTCAGCGCCCCCCGGTCGTCTCCCCCGGCTGCCCGGTCGCCTCGCCCGCCGCGCGGGCCAGCTCGCGCTCCTGCAGGTTGGCGGAGACTCCCAGCCGCGGGTTCGCGCCCAGCTCCACCAGCAAGTCGGCGGCCTCCGGCCAGCGGTAGAAGTCGGTGGAGTTGCGGGCCCAGCTTGCGAGCCGGTAGGGGGTGCGTCCGCGGTAGTCGCGCACGTTCATCTTCGCGCCGCGCTCGACGAGGTAGGCGATGATGCCGACCGACCCCTTGTACGCGGCCCCGTGGAGCGGCGTGAATCCCGCCGCGTTGGCGGCGTTGACGTCGGCGCCGACCTCCTCGACCAGGAACCTCACCCCGGCCAGCATGCGCCGCCGCGCGGCCTCGTCCGGGGGCGCGTAGCCCCAGCCGAGCCCGGAGGACGCCATCAGCGGGGTGGTCCCGTCCTCGGTCGTCAGGCTCGGGTCGGCCCCGTGGTCGAGCAGGATCCGCATCAGCTCCGGGTTGGCGTTGCTGCAGTCCGCGGCCAGGTAGAACGGCGTGGCGCCCACGCGGTTCGTGCCCCAGCCGAAGGCCTCGAACGCCCCGTGCTTTCCTTCTCCGCCGAACCCCATGATGCCGGGGGCCGTCTGTCGCGCGTTCGGGTCCGCCCCGTGCGCGAGCAGGGCCCGCACGAGCGCCTCGCGTCCCCGCAGGCCGGACCCGTCGTCGCCGCCGCCGCCGGCCGCGCGGTTCTGGCCGATGCCGTACACGGCGTGGTGCAACGCGCTCATGCCCGCGGCGCCCTGGTTGGGATTCGCGCCCTGCGCCAGGAGGTACAGCGCCACGGGGGCGTGGTTGTTGGCGATCGCGAGGGGCAGGGGCGTGATGGGGCCGGCGCCGAGGTCGTAGCCGACCCGGCCGCCGGACGCGGGCATCACCGGCGTCGCCGCATCGACGTCCGCCCCCGCCTCGACCAGCGTCGTCACGACGTCGAGATGGCCGCCGCGCACGGCGAACATCAAGGGCGTGAACCCGCCCGCGGACGTCGCCGTGATCGACGCGCCCCGCTCGAGCAGCAACGCGACGCTCGCCGCGTGGCCTTCGGTGGCCGCCCACATGAGCGGCGTCTGCGCCGACCCGGCCGCCCGAGCGTCGACCGCGGCGCCGTGCTCGAGGAGCGCCCGGACCACTCCGGCATGGCCGGACTGGGCCGCGAGCAGGAGCGGCGTGACGCCACCGACCGCCGCCACGTTGACCTCCGCGCCCGCCTTCAGCAGCAGACCGACGATCTCCGCGCTGCCGTTCTCGCAGGCGAGCGAGAGCGCGCTGACGCCGGTGAAGGTCACCGCATCGACATCGGCGCCGGCTTCGATCAGCAGCGCCGCGGTCGCCGCCTCGTTCCAGTGGGCCGCCCAGTGCAGCGCCGTCGAGCCGTCGGCCTGGGGCGCGTCGACGTCGGCGCCCTGCCGCACCAGGTCGGCCACGCCCGGCCACTGCTGGGCCTTGGCGAGGTCGGCCACCCTCTCGTCGGCGGCGTGGGCGGGGCCTCCGATCAGGGCGACCGCCAGGACAACCGCCGTCAGGCAAATGGTGACGCGCATGCTGTTCCCCCCCGGAGCGACGGCCGATTGGCGTGACCTTGCGACCATACACGCTTGTCCGGGATCGTCCAAACCAATTCGCACCCGACGCCGACCGCCAGCGCGATCGGACCCAGCCCGCGGCGGGACGGCGAAGGCCTCGGGGTCGGCTGATAGGATGGCGAAAGCGAACAGGACCGGTGGCATTTGAAGAAGACCAGGAAGACCCGGCAGACGGGCGGTGAGCAGGCGCTGCAGTCGCCGCGCGGATGGCGGGCGGAGTGCAGCCGGTTGCGGCGGAGCGACCGCGACGCGATCCCCGACCGGCTCGGTCCGCCGGAAGTGTTCAGCGACGCGCGCGGAAGCGCCGCCGAGCGGCGCCGGCACGGGCACCTGGTGCCGGATTCGGAGACGGGACCGGAAAGCAGGACGGTGACGAGCCGGCTGCGAATGAGCTGCGCCGGCTGGCGCAGGGTGCCCACCGCAGGGGAGTTCTACCGCGCTGTCCACGATCCGGAAGGAACAGGGAGAGAGGCCGCGATCCTGCTGACGTGGTACCACGAGGCAGACGTTGCCGAGCAGCTCGACGCGCGGCTCGAAGGCGCCTACACCTGGCGCGAGCTCGCACGCGCGCTGCACCGGGTGGGGCTGACACGTGGCGAGGGGGCGCGCCGGCTGAACCGGTTCGCAAGACGATGAACCCCGACGAGCCGACCGACGCGCTGGAGACCAGGGGGCAGGCCCGAGAGATCCTGGCGCGGATGCGACCGGCGTTCCGCGAGCACGTGCGGCCGCACACCAGGGACCGGACCGGCGAGCTCCTCGGGGGCGGGAGCATCCTGAGCGCACGCTGGGACCACAGGTTGAGTCGCGACCTCGACGTCTACCTGCAGTTGAGCACGACCGAGGACGGACGGAAGGTGCTGGATCGGGCCGCCGAAGCGTGCGGCGGGTGTCGGGTCGATCACCCGGAGTTCCCGAGAATCGAGTTCGAGCGGAACCAGGGAAACCACATCGACGTGTCCTTTGCGCCGCCGAGACCCCGGGGCAGCGAGCGGACGACCATCGTCGACGGCGAACCGGCCGTCGTGCTGAGCACCGCGCAAATCCTCAGCGGCAAGCTCTCCGGCCGCGGAATGCACGCCCCCGCGCGCGACCTGGTGGACATCGCCGCGTGCGGGGAGGCCGAACCGAAAGCGCTGGAGATAGCGGTGAATGCGCTGCCGGAGAAGAGGCTGGACGCCATCCTGAGCATCTACGCGGAGACCGCGGAGCAGTACGCCGCCGACGCGTCCGAGCTCGAAGGAATCGCCGACGGGCTGCAGCCGGTAGTGGACGACCCGGCCGGATATGCGAGCAACGCAATCGTCGCCGCCAAGTACGAACGCGTCGAGATCCGCACGCGCGCAGGAACGGCCGAGGTCGAGACGACGACGGCGCGAGGCGCGAGGACGCGCGCCTACGGGAGCGCCGAAGCGCTCCAGCAAGGCATGGAGCGCGAGGGAATCAACACGTTCCTGAACGCGCAGTACCGCGACGCGGGGGCGGTACTCGACGCGACCGTCGACGGGCTGTGGACGAAGCGGACGGATTCGATCCTGCAGATAGAGCCGCAGCGCCTGCGGCACGAGAGAAAGCACCTGCCACCGCTACGATGGCGTCCGAACCGGGCGGGCGGGGAAGGCCTCGAGCATCCGTAGCATGGGTCACGCGCCGGCTGGCGCCTTCGCCTGGTTGCCGATCTCCGCGTCGACGTATTCATCCGGTGCGTCTGCGTTGCAGCCCCCATCACGATCGTGAACACCGGCCGGTTGTCGAGCTGGTCGGCCATCCTCTTCTTCGATTGTCGCTCCTCGTCCTTCACTCCGTCTGTTCCGCCGCCTCGCGCATCTGGAACGGCACGCTCCGGACGATGCCGAGCACGAGTGCCGAGAAGGTGTAGCCGCTGCCCTCCGCCTCCGCCAGGATGGTCCGGATGGCGGGCGCGTCGAAGGGCTCGACGCCCCGCCCGAGCGCATAGGTCGCCAGCTTGGCGGTCAGCGCGCGGACGAACGTCTCGGGCCGCGCCAGGAGCGCCGCCCGCAGCTCCGCCGGCCCCTCGAACGCGGCGCCGTTCGGCAGCGAGCCCGATGCATCGATGGGCGCGCCGTGCTCGCTCTGCCGCCAGGCGCCGACCGCATCGAAGTTCTCCAGCCCGAAGCCGATCGGGTCCATCGTCGCGTGACAGCTCGCGCAGACGGGGTTGGCGCGGTGCGCGGCCAGCCGCTCGCGCATCGTCAGGCCCGGCCCGGAGCCGTCCTCCTCGGGCAGGTCCGGGACGTCGGCCGGCGGCGGGGGCGGCGGCGCGCCCAGCAGGTTCTCGAGCACCCACTTGCCGCGCAGGACCGGCGACGTCCGGTTGGCGTACGACGTCACGGTGAGGATGCTGCCGTGGCCGAGCAGGCCGCGCCGGTGCTCGTCGGTAACCGCGACGCGGCGGAAGTGGCTCCCCCGCACGCCCGGGAGGCCGTAGTGCCGCGCCAGCCGCTCGTTGACGAACGTGTAGTCGGCGTCCAGCAGCTCCAGCACGCTGCGGTCCTCGGCGACAATCGAGGCGAAGAGCAGCTCCGTCTCGCGCCGGAACGCCCGCCGCAGGTTGTTGTCGAAGTTGCGGAAGCGCCGCGGCTCGGGGACGATGTGCTGCAGGTTGCGCAGGTAGAGCCACTGGCCCGCGAAGTTGTCCACCAGCGCGGCCGCGCGCGGGTCGGCCAGCATCCGGCGCACCTGCCGCTCCAGCCCGCCGGGCCGGCGCAGCTCGCCGCGCTCGGCCGCCGCCAGCAGCGCCTCGTCGGGGATGCTGCTCCACAGGAAGAAGGACAGGCGCGACGCCAGCTCCAGGTCGCCGAGGGGGTACGCGTCGCCCGGCGCCGCGTCGGGCGGATCGAACTCGAAGCGGAAGAGGAACTTCGGGCTGGCCAGCAGCCGCCACAGCGCCGCCTCGATGCCTGCCTCGAACCCGCCGGCGGCCCGCCCCGCCTCGTAGAAGCCGACCAGCTCCCGCACGTCCGCGTCCGTATCGAGGCCCCGGTAGGCGCGCCGCGCCAGCCCCGCGAGGATCCGCTCCGCGCAAGCGGCTTCGGCGGCGTCCGGCCGGCAGGTGAATATGCGCCGGCGCGTCGGGGTGTCGCCGCGGCCGGCCGCGGCCAGGGGGCCGGTAATGAGGATGCGGCTCACCGCCGGCAGCCCGGCCACCGAGTTGGGAGTGGGATAGCTACGGAGCAGCGGCCGCGACAAGCTCTCGGACACGCCGAAGCTCTTGACCGGGAACGTCGCCGTGACGACGTGCGGACCGGCCGTCAGCGGCGCGCGCAGCACCAGGTGGTCGTCGGCCGTCAGCGCGGGCGTCTCCCCGTCGTAGACCACCTGCCGGTACATGTGCGGGCCGCCGTCGAGCGCGAACAGGCGCACTCGCGCGCCGTCGACGGCCAGCTCCAGCTCGTGCGGCTCGTGGAGGCCCCGCACATCGTCGCGCTGGCTCCGCTCCAGGCGAATGCGGATCTCGTACTCGCCGTCCACCGGGAAGTGGTGCGTGACGCGCAGGCCGCCGCGCGTCCCGAACGGCATCCCCTCGCGGTGGTTGTCCTGCGTCTCGTCGTGGGCGCCGACGTAGGTCTCCGCGCTCGGCGGGATGGCCGGGTTGGCGACGGCCAGGCGGCTGATCTTGCGCGCCGCCGTCACGTAGCTCTCCAGCAGCAGGGGCGAGACGCCCAGCGCGTCCGCGATGTTGTCGAAGCCGTGCGTCGAGTCGTCCGGCGGCAGCAGCGTCGTGACGTCGACCTCCAGCGCCAGCAGATCACGGACCGCGTTGGCGTACTCCGTGCGGTTCAGCCGGTGGAGCGCCGGCCGGCCGGGCCGCGGGTCGGCCGCCGCGGCTGCGTCCAGGGTCGTCTCGAGCCACCCGGCGAAGCCGTCGTAGACCGCCTCGGCGGGCCGCCGGCGGGGCGGCGGCGGCATGTCGCGCCCCCGCAGCTTGCGCACGACGTTCTCCCACAGCTCGGGCCGGCCGCGCACGTCCATGAGGTCCGCCGCGTCGAGCTCGAGACCGGCCGTCCGCAGGCGGCCGTTGTGGCACGTGACGCAGTAGCGGTCGAGGACGGCGCGGTATGTCGCCGCCGCGTCGGGGCCCGCGTCCGCGGGAGGCTCCTGCGCGGCGGCCAGGGCTCCCGCGAGCAGCAGACCGATGCCGACGAGCCCCGGCGGCAGGCAGCCGCGGGCGAGCGCGGCCATGATGCGAGGCAACGGGCGCCGGTCGGTCTGCGGGGCGCTCGGGTTGGCCACGGTCACGCTCCTCCAGACGTCGAGCTGCCCCACAGTATCACGCTCGCCAGCATGCTCAGGGTCCACCCGGCTGGCGGCGATTCCGTCCGCGCCCACGGGGGTGCCAGGCTGGCTCGGTGGGCCGGATCCCCCTTCGGGGCAACCCGCGGTTCCGGCCTC
This sequence comes from Acidobacteriota bacterium, assembly GCA_026708265.1. Taxonomy (GTDB): domain Bacteria; phylum Acidobacteriota; class Vicinamibacteria; order Vicinamibacterales; family UBA8438; genus JAGWAJ01. The sequence goes on along the minus strand of JAPOVI010000030.1, from coordinate 7,921 downwards.
GAGGGGCCGGTTTGATTTTGACCGAATCCGCGGAGTACGATCGTCGGCTCGGCCGACTCCGGTCCAGCTCTGAAGGATCGAAAAGTGCTGTAAGCGGAATACGTTACAGGGAGCAGATTACGGCAATGAGTACCCGTAAGCGTAGCACGAAGAAGTGGCCATTGGTATTCACCTACCGAGGCCGCGTGCCCGGCAAGCAATTCGCGGCGCGGGTCGTCTGTTCGAGCCGCGTTCTTGCCGAACAGCTTGCAGACGGGAGCCTTTGGCTCAGCGGTTCGGAGCCGGGGTGGTTCGCCGCCGGTGGTCCGTCCCTGAAGGAGGCGAACGACAATCTCAAGAAGCTGTTCCACGGAATTCTCCTCGACAAGGCCGAAGAGTGCGACGACTTCGCCGAGTTCCGCCGCTTGATGGTCGCCGCCTTCGAGGATGCGGACCGCCTGGTTCGCAAGGAGTGGGTCGACCTCTGGATCGAGAACCAGGACGGGAAGCTGGACTGCACGCCGATGGAGCAGGAGAGACTTCCGCGGGTCGTTCAGGAGGAAACATCCGTGTGGGTCGAGGTGATCGAGGCGCTTCCGACGGCTGACGAGGGAACGCTTGAGACGCGGCGCACGCAGGACGTTCGGTACGCGGTAGCTGCATGACGCCCACCAAGACCGTGCGCCTGAGCGCCATCAAGAAGATGCTCGCGAAATGCGCGCCGGGCTGGACGATCAGGTTGGCGACACACTCGCGCGTGATCCAGTTCAAAGGGAAGACCTACCATCTTCCGAAGGACGACCCAATGCCGTCCTTTCAGGTTCGCAAGCTCGTCAGCCAGCTCGAGATCGACGCGGCGTGCGCCAAGAAGCACTTCCCCAACGTGCAGTTTCGACGCGGCCGCAGGGTCAGTCCGGCCCGTCGACGCTAGCTTGCGGAAGCGCTCGCCAGGCGATTGCGCTTCGATCGGCCCGGGCACCGCTCGCCCGGGCGACCCCGGAAACCAGGGCAATCCTCGGGAGCATGGTCGAAGACCCGGGTCGCTTGCTGGGGAGTGGCGCGAGGTCGGACAGATACTTCGCTCACTTGGCCAACGTTGGGACCCTCGATAGGCTCACGCGCAAATGGCTCGGCCGTCGGCACTGCGTTCGTGAGCCATGCGATATCGACGATCACGAGGATCGAGCGGCGTTCGTTTGCGCACTTACCGCCCTGGCCGTAGCCGCCGGCGAGTTCACTGCCGTCGGGGACGACCGGGATGGTTGGATCATCCTTCCGCCGCGGTGGGCGTGGGCAGCTTGGGCAGTGTCCTTGTTGCCGGCGCTCGGATCGGACGCAGCAGGGATGGCCGTCAGGTGACGGTTGAGGCGCCCGACGCTCCATGTGCGGCAGCACGGCCAACTTTCGCCCTGCTGAGATCGTGGACGTGCCGGGCGATGCAGTGTAAACAACTGTATATCAGCATGTTACAATACACGGTATGCCCACTGCCGAACAGACTTTCGCCTCTGCTCCGCCCGCGGCGCCGGTCATCGTATCCATCGGGCACGAGCCCCAGCCGCCGGCCGGGCCGCCCGCTGTCTCCCCCGCCGAGGCCGAGAGTCTCGGCGACCGGATCGCCGAGCTCGCCTCTCGTATCCAGGCCGCCACCTATGAGCTGCTGGTCCTGATTCGCGACTTCGATGCGGCCGGCGCGTGGTCCGGCTTCGCCTCCTGCGCGGTCTGGCTGAGCTGGCGTACCGGTCTGGAGCCGGGCCCGGCGCGCGAGCATGTGCGGGTCGCGCATGCGCTGGCGCAATTGCCGAAGGTGAGCGACGCGATGCGGCGGGGGCGAGTCTCCTACTCCAAGGTGCGCGCCATCACCCGGGTGGCGACGCCGGAGACCGAGCAGTCGCTGCTCGACGTGGCGTTGGCGGGCACGGCGGCGCACGTCGAGCGGGTGGTGCGGGCCTGGCGGCAGACCGACCGGGCGGAGCGGGACGAGGAGCACCAGCGGCAGGCGGACCGCTCGTTGCGCACGTGGGTGGACGACGACGGCATGGTGGTGGTCCGGGGCCGGCTGACGCCGGAGGTGGGTTCGGTGTTTCGGCGGGCGCTGGAGGCGGCGGTGGCGGCGGACGGCGACGCGACCGGAGTGGCTGGCGGCGAGACTGCACGGACGGACGCGGTGGATGAGGCGGTCGGTGTGGAGCGGAGCCACGGACAGCGGCAGGCGGACGCGCTGGGGCGGCTGGCCGAGTGTGCGCTGGCGGGGGGGCTGGATCGCGGCACGGCGGGCGATCGCTACCAGGTGGTGCTGCACGTGGACGCCGGGACCCTGGCTGAAGAGGCGGCGCAGGAGACCCCGGAGCACGCCGCGGACGGCGAAGACGCGCACCGCGCCGATTCCGCGGACACGCGGCGCAGCCAGGCGGCGCTGGCCGAGGACGGCGGCATTCGCGTCGGGCAGGAGACGGCCCGCCGCATCGCCTGCGACTCCGCCACCGTCACGATGCGACACGGCCCCGACGGCGACGTTCTCGACGTTGGCCGCCGGACGCGGACCATCTCCCCCGCGCTGCGGCGGGCGCTGGCGGCGCGCGACGGGCAGTGCCGCTTTCCGGGCTGCGCGGCTCGTCGCTGCGATGCTCACCACGTGCGCCACTGGGCCGACGGCGGCGAGACGGCGCTCGCGAATCTCGTGCTTCTGTGCCGCCGGCACCACCGGGCCGTGCACGAAGACGGCTTCCGGGTGCAGGTGGACGCCGGCGGCACGGTGACCTTTCTGCGGCCCGACGGGCGGCCGCTGCCGGAGGCTCCGTTGGCCCCGGGCTGGGACGGCCCGGCGCTGGCGCCGGTGGACCGCCGACTGGCGGCCGCCGGGGTCGGCATCGACGCGGAGACCGCGCCACGGTGGCGGGGCGAGCGGCTGGACGTCGCCTGGGCCATCGAGGTGCTGTGGCGCCCGCGGCGCGATGCAGACCCGCCGCCGACGTTCCCGCGGGAACGTCGGGACCGCGACGGCCAGCGGCGAACGGCGGCGCGGGGTGCCCGGTCCCGGAATCGGTTGACCGGAAACGAAGCAGCGTCGGCAGCCGCCACCCGACGCTGTTTGTCGCGAAACCGGAGGTCCAAGCGCTAGCTTATCCTCGCGTGCTACTCTCGCAGACCATGTTGGACACGCTCGCAGTCACCCAGCAACTCACGGCCGGCGGCGTGGCGCGCGACCAGGCCGAGGTCATCGCCAAGGCCATCCGCCAGGGCGTCGAGCAGGGCGATCACGTTTCGGCCGATCAGTTCAAGGCTGGCCTGGCCGAGGTGCGGGCGGAGGTCGCGGAGGTCCGCGCCCAGATCGCAACGCTCGACACGCGAATCTCGACGCAGGTCGCCGATGTGCGCGCCGAGCTCAGCGGCCTCGACACGCGGCTCTCGACGCAGATCGCCGGGATGCGCACCGAGGTCGTGAACGTGAGGACCCGCCTCATCCGCTGGATCGTCGGGACGGTGCTCGTCACCGCCACGTTGACGGCCGGGATCCTGCGCGTCATTGGTTAGAGGTTAGACCGCTACGGCAGCAGCCAGGGGCCGACGTAGCCCAAGTACAGCACCGCGCTGAAGACCGCCCCCGCCAGCATCGACGTCACCGCGAAAGTGCGCCGACCGCGTGGCAGGTACTTCGCCAGCCACGCGCCCGAGACGCCGACGAAGGCGACACCGAACCCCACGAAGACCTGCACGGGAACTCCGGTGAGCGCCGCGATTCTGAACTCGTCGTAGCTGGCCGGCGGATTGCCACCCAGCAGGACCAGCACGCCGTGCTGGACCCCGACCAGCACGCGGAGCGGGCACCCGTAGCCGACGGCGACCAGCACGGCATGCGGACGCCACCGGGCGCAGGCGTAGCAGCATCCCGCAACCATGGCATACGAGACGAGCGGCCCGCCTGCATTGGAGAGCGCCACGGCCCATATGGGGGCGATGTCCGCGGCGGTCGCGTAGTCCTCGCGACGGACAGCCTCCCAGAACTCCCGCGAGTCCCAGGAGACCGATGCATAGTGCAGGGCCAGATTCGGGACGTCCATGGCGAGAAGGACCAGGTAGTGCCCGAGCTCGTGGGGGAGGATGACGAGCGGCGGGACGGCGAGTCCGGCCAGCGACCATGCGAGGACGGTCGAGGTTCGGGACGAGGACGGCGGCGAGGCGTTCAAGCGCAGCATCGTATCAGCGTCGCGTCGCCGCTTGCGCGGCCGCCATTTATTCCCTATGGTTGAATAAATGGCAGGTCGCCCCGTCCTCGGGAGCTTCGAGCTGATGGTGCTGCTGGCCGTGATCCGGCTGGGAGAAGCCGCCTACGGCGCCCGGATCGTGCGCGCGCTCGAGGCCGGCACCGGCCGGGAGGTCGGCGTGGGCAGCGTCTACGCCGCGCTGGAGCGCCTGGAGGGCAAGGGGTTCGTCAGCTCCCGGCTGGGCGATCCCACGCCGGAGCGCGGAGGGCGCGCGAAGCGCTACTTCCGGGCAACCCCCGAGGGGGTGCGCGAGGCCCGTTCCACGCGGGAGACGCTCTCCCTGCTGTGGCAGGGCCTGCCCCAGTTGGAACGGGCGTGCACATGAGGCGCCCGCCCCGGCTGGCGACCTGGCTGCTCGGCAAGCTGGACGCTTCGTGCGACCCGCTGGTGGGCGATCTCCACGAAGAATGGCAACGCGGCCGGTCGGCCGCCTGGTTCTGGCGGCAGAGCATCGGGGCCTGTTGCGCACGAGCCGCGGCGCGGGTCAGGAGGGACGCCATGAACATGCCGAGGAACACGCCCATCTTCGCCGTCGGCGCCATCGCTCTCCTGGTGGTCGCCCTGCTGCAGGTGGGCGCCTGGTCCACGGTGGCGGGGGTCATCGTTCGCGGCGAGGGTCCCGCCCCCGTCTCCGCCCCGCATCTGCCGCCCAGCGGGGCCACCTCGCGAGGCGACCTCGCCGCGTCGCCCCGGCGTTCCGAGCTCGTCGACGTCCCGCGTCCCGGAAGCGCGGCGCCCATCCGCACCTGGGTCGTGTACCCCGAGCGGTCGCCGGCGCCGGTCGTGGTGGTCGTCCACGATCTCTACGCGCTCTCGAACTGGGTGCGGAGCGTCGCCGACGCCCTGGCCGCCGAGGGATACCTCGCGGTCGCCCCGGATCTCTTCGCGGGCGAGAGGCCCGGCGGGTTCCTCCCCTCCGCGCCGCGCATCGAGCCGCGGGAACGAACGAGCTGGCTCGACGCCGTCGGAGCCTGGGCGCGCGGCCTCCCGGCCGCCGACGGCCGCCTGGGCGTGGTCGGTTTCAGTTGGGGCGGAGCGGCCGCGTTCGCCTACGCGGTGGACCGCCCCGAGCTGGATGCGCTGGTCGTCTTCTACGGCGAGACGCCGGAGGCGGAATCCGACTACGCCCGGATCGACGCGCCGGTGCTCGGCCTGTACGGCGGCGACCTCCCGACCGCCGCGACGCTGCCGCGGGCGGAGTCGGCGATGGCGGCAGCCGGGAAGTCGTTCGAGACGATCGTTTACGACGGGGCGACCGTCTTTCTGAAGGCCCAGGAAGGGCTGGACGCCAATCGCCGGGCCACGGAGGACGCGTGGCCGCGCACCCTGTCCTTCCTCCGGCGGCACCTGGCGGAGTAGGAGGCAGGTCCGACCGCTTCGGCAACAGCCAGGGGCGGCGAAGCCGAGGTACAGCGCCGCGCTGAGTCGTCCGCCACAACCGTGGCTGGTGACGCGGCCTGCTTCGGAATATCGTTCTGTCATGAGCAACGGGGCAGTCCGCGGGGGCATCGCCGCAGTCACGGGTCAACGGACGCGCTGGGATCTCGCGGCGATGGCGGCCGAGGCGCTCATGGTGGTGTTCGCCGTCCTCGTTGCGTTCGGGGTCGAGGAATGGCGGGAGGAGCGGCAGCTCCGGCAGTTCGCCGCGTCGGCGCGTGCCGCGATCGAGCTGGAGATGCAGGAGAATCTGGATGAATTCAGAAGCAGTCAGCCCTCGCTGAGGAGTCTCCTGCAGCGAATCGCGGTGTTCGTGCGAGCCGAAGACGAGTCCGATCCCGTCTTCAGCGACCGTAGCTTCGAGATTTCCTTTGCCCTTCCGAACGTCTCCTCCGCCGCCTGGCGCACGGCGCAGACGAGCGAGGCCGCACCGTACTTCGACTACGACTGGATCATTCGAGTCTCGCAGGTCTACGACATACTCGATGCCTACGAGCGGGCCCGCGACCTGATGCTCGACTCCATCAGCCTGGTGCTGGCCAGGGCAGCGTCCGATGCGCACCCTCTCGACTTCAAGGAGGATCTCTACCAGCTCAACGGGCGTCTTCTGCTGCTCGATCAGGCGCACGAGGCCATACAGGAGCAGATGGAGCAGCTTCTGGCCGACGAAGAGACGGCTTCGACCCCCGAGTAGGCACGGCCGCTGGCCCGAAGGCTGCCCGGAGAGCTACCGTTGCCACGGCATCGACGCGCGCCTGCACGTCTTGACCCTTTCCTCGGGGGAGCGCCGCCAGATCGCGGTACCGGTCCCACGCCAGCGACCGGGCTCGTGACGGCCGCAACGAGTCGGTCGTCAGCCGGCGTCACGCGGCCGGATCGCGATCAGCCGGTCGCGCAGCGACAGCTTCGCGTTCTCCAGGTCGTGCGTCGCTTGCAGCCTCAGGAACAATCCTTCCGACAGCCCGAAATAGCGCGTGAGCAGCAGGTCCGTCTCCGCTGTCACGGCGCGCTTGCCCAGCACCACCTCGTTGATACGCCGGGGTGGAACGCCGATCGCGCGCGCCAGCTCGGACTGGTTGATCCGCATCGGCTTCAGGAAATCCTCCAGCAGAATCTCACCCGGGTGCGGGTTCGGCAACCGATCGTCATCGAGGGTCGTCATGTCGTTGTTCCGTCAGTGATAGTCCACGATCTCGACATCGAAAGCGTTCTCCGCACTCCATCGAAACAGATCCGCCATTGCCGGTTGATGCGTATGCTGTGTTGCCCGTCGCGATCGCCCTTCAGGACCTCCAATCGGTTTCCGGGCGGAGCTCGCAGATCCCCGGCCAGCAGGGGCGAACCGGGCGCCGCGGCTCGACACCGGCCGCAACTATGCATATTATATGCACATGGATAGCGCGGCGGTGATCAAGCGGTTGGAGCGCGACGGTTGGGAGTTGAAGCGGGTGAGCGGCAGCCACCACCTGTTTCGCCGTCCCGGTCGCCCCGGTCGCGTCATCGTTCCGCACCCGCGTAAGGACGTTCCGGTCGGGACGCTGCGGAACATCTGGCGACAGGCCGGCTGGCAGTGGACGGGCAGGCCGTAGGGGGAACGTATGGAGTACTTGGTGGTCGTGCATCGTGACCGGCCGGACGGTCCCTGCGGGGTAACGGTTCCAGATCTGCCAGGGTGCTTCTCGGCCGGCGACACTCTGGCGGAAGCGCTGGCCAACGCGCGCGAGGCGATTGCGCTCTACGTGGAGGACGTGTTGGAGGCCGCGGAGCCTGTCCCCGAACCCTCCAGCGAAGTCGACCCGGACGGCGGGATCGTCGCCGCCGTCCCGCTCGACGATGGCCTGCTGAGCGAAAAGGCGATCCGCGTGAGCGTCACCCTGCCCTCCCGGTTGCTCACCCTCATCGACCGGGCCGCCGGCCCGCGCGGGCGGTCCGGCCTGCTGGCGGAGGCGGTCGTCGCACATCTCGGGCGCCGGAAAGCGGAATGAACGAGCGGGGCGCCCGACCGGCTGGCTCCAGATGCGGCGGGGGCCCCGTGACCCGCCGGACCTACCAGGCTTGCATCCGGCGATCGCGCACGTAGGACTTCGTGATGCGCGCGAGGCTGGGGGTGCCGGCCTGCCGCATCACCATCCGCAGCTCGCTGTCCAGGATGTCGAGCGCCGTCTCCACGCCGGCCTGCCCGAACGCGGCCAGGCCGAAGATGTAGGGGCGCCCCACGCCCACGGCCGTCGCGCCGAGGG
>JAPOVI010000102.1 GCA_026708265.1 Acidobacteriota bacterium | reverse complement strand
GGTGCAGCCGCCGGAACTGCACCGACCGGTGCCAGCCCAGCCAGCGGTCCCGCGGGGCGCACTTGAACGCCCCCGACTGCCAGCCCAAAAGCGCCAGCCAGTGCCCGCGCCACTCCGCGACGTGGCGCACGCCCCGCCCCGCGAACTGCCGGAAGCCCAGGTAGTGGTGCGCGTCCATCAGCGCGTCCCAGCGCCGCCGCTCCTTCGCGCGGATCGGACGCACCTCCACCTCCCCGACCACCACCGCCGTCTTGTCGAATCCCGCCGACATGCGCCCGTTGTACACCAGCCGACGCCGGAAAGCCAGACCCCCGCGACCGCTCCCTCAAATCACCGCCTTCCGGCTAGCGTGAAATAGCCCTGCATGCTGCCATGCGGGCATGCCTCCACGCCCGCGGCCGGAAAGCCCTAGTCCATCCGGCCGCCGCCCCTGCCGCGCTTCCTCGCCTCGCGCTCGGCCCGCACGGCCTCTTGGCGAATCGCCTGCTCGCGGCGCGCCAGAAGCTCCGCAGCCCAGGGAACCAGCTCGTCCGCCGGCGCGCGCTCCGTAATCTGCCCGCGCTCGGCGACGAACTGGAGCCGCGGTTCCGGAACGCCCCCCTCGCGTTCCTCGGTGTTGTCCACCACTTCCACCAGGTCGAAGTCGGCGAGGTGCCGGCGCAGGTTCGACAGCGAATACCGGTACCGTCCCGGCAGCCGGTCCGGATCGACGTAGTGCCCGGTGTTCCAGAGCACACGCTGCTCGATCCGCCGCGCGTTGACCTCCGGGCCTTCCGTGCCGATGTAGTACCCCTCGGCCCGGTACCCCCGGAAGAGCGCCCGTTTCAGGAGCGCCGGACCCGGGCGGCCGGAAAACGTGCTCTCGAACCCGAAGTCCAGGCGGGCGGCCAGCGTGTTCTCCACCTCCGCGTCGACGTACACGCGGGTCCGATCCCGGGCGCCCGGGTCGTTCCAGTCGCCGATCCCGCCGGCGATGCTGTCCTGGTCGTAGTACCGCTCCGGCAGCCGGTCGTAGTTCGCCCGCTTCCACGCGGACTTTCCCGCCCCGTTGCAGCCCATCACGATCACGAACTTCGGGCGCGGGTCGATCAGTTCGGCCATTGCTCCTCCTTGCTGCGGACCTCGAATCGCGGGGGCGGCAATCCTACCAGCGGCCCCGCCCGCCGATCCAACCCCGCCCCCGGATTTTCCTCCGCGAAGAGCGGCCCGGGATACCGGGGTCCCTTCCGCGCCTGGATGTCCCTCCCAGCGTGGACGTGCTCGCCCAGCAACCCTCCGGGTTCTCCACTCCGTTCCGACCGCTGCGCGGTGCTTCGGGCTGCGCGCGCCCGCTCCTCGTCCGGCACATCCATTCACGGAGACCGGACCATGGACTCACCGACGTGCAGCCAGAAGAACTGCTCCCGCCCCGTCGAACGCCGACCCAGCGGCGAGTTCTTCAGGAGTTGCGCCAAATGCAGAGCCCGGCGGGCGGCGTGGCAGCGCCGGAAGGAGGCGGAGCGGATAGCCAACGGCGGCTGCCGCTCCTGCGGACGCCCCCGCGACGACGCGGATTCCGACCGCTGCGCAGCCTGCCGGACGCGGCGGACGCAAAGAGCCACCGCACGGACCAAGGCCGGGGTCTGCCGCTGCGGACGCCCCTGCGACAAGCGACCAGATGGCACCCTCCACTACCGTTGTCCGACCTGCCGGTCGGTTCGCGCCAAGCGGAAAGCGGAACTGGTGGAGCAGGGCGGGTGCGTGAAGTGCTACCACCGCAAGCGCGCCGAAGGCGACACCCTCTGCCCGGTCTGCCGGGCGCGCTACCCCGCGCACTTGGCGAGGCGGCGGAACAGCGAGGCGAGGGAGCGCAGGCGGACCCGCCCCGACGCGCCCTACCGCCACCCCTGGCCCGCCGGTCCCCACCTGCCGCCCGAACTCAAGTGCCGCAACCGCTGCTCCAACCGCCGCGACGAGAAGCCGGACGGGACGCTCTACGCCCAATGCCCCGCGTGGTTGCGCCCGCTTCGCGACCCTGTATCTTGTGTGGCCGGGTTCCACCGCGGACGCACCGAATGGCAGTACCGAAGGCCGGCATCGCCAGAACGCACGGGCGGCGGGGGTGGTTCCACCTGGTGGCCCTCGCGCTCCTAGCCGCGGCCTTCGCGGCCGTCAACCACTTCACCGCCGCGCATTTGGCGGCCCAGCTCGCGCTGCCCCCGCCGCACCACGCCTGGGGCCTCGGCCGTCTCGGGATCCACCTCGACGACCTCGCCCGCCGCGGCCGCGTCCTCGCCCGCGGCCATCTCGCTGCTCAGCTTCTCCATTTGCTCGCTCCTCGATCTCTCTCGCTTGGCGTCAAATCCCCGCGCCAAGCCCCGGGGGGTATTCTACTTCTCCGGACCGGTCGCCTCGGCCGACCGCATAGAGATATCTCCACTCGACGCCTCCAGTGCAGGACGTCGTATTGACGTGCGTCACTTTTCCCGCATCGCAATACGAAGCGATCAACCGTCCGGACGACGGTCGCCGCGGCCTCACGCTCTCCGGCGTCTGCGCCCACGACACCAATCCGGTCAACGCCCACCCGGTCCACATGCACTCGACGCTGCTCGGCTGGCCGACCGGCCGCCACTTCAGGTTGAAGCACTCCATGAGCGCCCCGTCCGACCGGGACGCGATCCGGCGGCCGCTGCACGCCCCGCCCTCCGCGTTCGAAGTTCTGGAACTGCAATCGCCGCACGTTCCGCGCCTCCTGCCCGCCGAAATCCAGGTGCCCGGTCATCGCGTCCCGCCCGTCGAGCCACAACAGCAGCTGGTGGTCGGTCTGGTCCTTCGGCGCGGCGGTCTGCGCGAAAACGACCTTCGCGCCCGGCTCGGTCCGCGTCCGGTGCGGGTACGAACGGTGGACCGCGGAGGCCTGGTCGTCGCTCAGCATCACCGTCTCGACCTCGATCCCGCCCGTCCCCGGCGCGGACAGGACGAACACCCCGCCGATCCCGTTCCCCGGCGGGTCGTCCCCGGCCCGCCGGCACCGGCGCGAGCAGCGGGGGCGTCGTCCCTCGCAGCTCCGCGAGGTTGTTCGGCCAGCGCCCCTCCTCGACGTGGAACGCGTACGCCGCCTCGTCGATCAGGAGGAAGCCCTCGACCGTGCGCTCCACGGCCTTCTCCTCCAGGTATGCCGACTTCAGGGCGTAGTAGCCCTGCAGGACGAGCGCGAGCACCGCCACGGTCACCGTCGCCTCGATCAGCGTGTACCAGCGCGACCGGTCGCCGCCGGCCTTCAGCATCCCGAAGCCCTCGACAGGCCCGAGTAGGACCGCCGCGCCAGGTGCGCCCGCCGCGACGCGCAGCCCCCCCCGCGGGAACCGCTCGTCGCTCCACGACCGCCGCCGCGCCGCGCATCCGGCCGCCCGCGCCGACGATCACCCGCCGCTCCGCGTCCGAAGGGGATGCGAGTTCCAGCTCGAACACCGCCCCGCCGACCCGCAGCGGCTCGCCGGCGCGCTCGTTGTCCAGCGGCGCGGACCCCGCCGAGCGACGCCGCCTGGTACCTCACGCGCCAGTCGGCCGCCCGCGTCGGCCGCCCGCGTCGGCCGCCCGACCCCCAGGCCCGCCGCGTCCACCCGGTCGGCGATGCGGTCGACCCGCACCGTCCACGCCGCGGACGCGCACGCCATGCCGCGGTAGAGCTCCGCGACCGCCGTGGCCGCAGCCAGGTCGGCCCGCGCCTGCGCGGTCGCGCGGCCGGCCTCCCCGACGGCGTACCCCGTGCTGGCCCCGATGGCGACGACGCCGACCACCATCCCCATCTCGATCAGGTTCACGGCGAACGGCCTTAGTCGATCATGAGGGTGAACACCCAGGGCGAGGCGCTCGCGCACGTCGGCGTGCCCTTCACGCCGATCTGGTCCTCCCACCGCTGGACCATCTGCTTGCACGCCTCCTCCGCCCCGAGCGTGTACTTCATCTCCACGTCCGTGTTGGAGTTCTTGGGTGCCAGGACCACGTCGAGCCACCAGCACGGCGCCCGCGCCGACCCCCGGCAGCCCCCAGGCGGCCAGAAACTCCGAAAAGCCGGTACGCCCTGTTCGCCGCCGGCTCGGCGGGATCCAGACGCGCCGCGGTCATGAAATCCCCGAGCTGCGCGACGCCGAACGTCCCGACCGCCAGGGCCACCAGAATGTACGTGTTGGGGGCCAACACCGACCGCAGGATGCCGAGCGCCTCGCTCCGCGTCCGCGCCAGGTCCTCCAGCCCGCCGACCAAGTCGCCGCCCTCCTCGGCCACGCGGACCTCCCCGGGCGGGACGCTGCGGGTACGGGCCAGGCCCTCCCAGACGCCGCGGCCCTCCGCGACGGCCCCGCGCACGGCGCGGGCCGCCTCCGCGGTCACGCGGTCGAGGGAAAGCCCCGCGGCCATCGCGCCGCACGCCGCCGGCGCGGCGACGCCCCCGCGAAGCTGCGCGGCCGCGAGCTGGTAGAACATGCGGCGGCGCTCGCGCGGGAACCTAAGCGTGGAGAGCCGCCACGTCCGCGCGCTTTCGATCCACGTCCTCGTCATGGAACTCCCCGATGATCCTTTCCGTGCGCACGGGGTCCACCGCTGGTCGTCGGCCAAGACGGTCAACGTGATCGGATCCTTTCCGTGCGCACGGGGTCCACCGTCCCCGCCGCGATCTTCGCCGCCGCGTGCTCGTGCTTGGTCGGACAGCCCCCGCCCGGCCCGCCGCCAGCGGGTATCCGCGTTGACACCCCTCTCGCCACCCCCCTACAATCGCGCCCCCTTCTAGCAGCCCGTGCGTTTGGGTGGCCGACACGGTTCTCTTTGGACTCATATGAAACGGACCTACCAACCCAGTGTGATCAAGCGCAAACGGACCCACGGGTTTCGTGCCCGCATGTCGACGAAGAACGGTCGCAAGGTGCTGAACGCGCGGCGGGCCAAGGGTCGCAAGCGACTGTCGGTCTGATCCGCCGGATGGCCGGTGGACTCTAGGCGTGACTTCGCCCGCGCGAGCCGCCTGCTCCGCAAGAAACAGTTCGACGAGGTGCTCCGCGGCGCATCCGTACGCACACGCCGGGGTCCGCTACGCCTCGCGGCACGGGACAACGAGCTTGAAATGGCGCGCCTGGGCCTCATAGTTGGTAAACGGATGCTGCGGCGGGCGGTGGATCGCAACCGGACGAAGCGAGTGATTAGAGAATCATTCCGTCAGGCGGGCGGACTGCCCGCGATGGACATCGTTGTTCATGTTGCGGTTCCCGCCGCCGAAGTGACGGCTGCGGACGCGGACGGACTATTCGGTGCCTTGGTCGAAATCGTCGACCGACGCCGCGGATTGCAGGGTCCTCGTGTCGGGTGACGCGTCGAGGTGGTCGCGGTTGCCGCGACGCCTGCTGATCGGGGCTGTCGAGGTGTACCGCCGCTACGCCAGTCCGGGTCTCGGCAGGCATTGCCGGTTCCACCCTACCTGCTCGAGCTATGCCATCGAGGCCTTGGGACGGCACGGCATCCTCAGAGGCGGCGCGCTGGCGGTCCGGCGCCTCCTTCGTTGTCATCCGTTTCATCCGGGTGGAATAGATCCCGTCCCGCCGGCGAAGGGGATCTGAGCGCGCCATGCTGTCG
>JAPOVI010000255.1 GCA_026708265.1 Acidobacteriota bacterium | reverse complement strand
GGCGCCCCCGGACCGACCGCCGCTCGGCGACGGCGCGCGGGCGGTCGCTGAGTGGGCCGCGGCGTCGCTGCGCGTCCCGGCCGGGCACCCTGCGGCAGGCCGCCCGTTCAACCTGGACCCTTGGCAGATCGCCATCGTGGACGATGCGCTCACGCACCGCGAGACGCTGGCCTGCATGGCGCGCAAGAACGCGAAGAGCGCGACGATTGCGGTGCTGGTGCTGGCGCATCTGGCGGGGCCGCTCCGCCGCCCCGGCTGGCGGTGCGGGGTGCTGAGCGTGAACCGTGGCAAGGCCGGCGAGCTGTTGCGGCAGATCGAAGAGATCCGGGACGCTTCCCGGCTCGGCGGACTGACCGTCCGGCGCACGCCGTGGCCCGGGCGCATGGTGGCCGATGACACCGCGGCGACCGTCGAGATTGAAGGCGCCGGCTACGCCAGTGGCCACGCGAGCGGGTACGATCTGGCCATCGTTGACGAGCTGGGCCTACTCGCCGAGCGCCATCGGCCGATGGTGGCCGGCATGCGGTCGAGCGTCTCGGCGAAGGGGGGCCGGTTCGTGGCGCTCACGATTCACGGGCCGGGACCGTTCGTCCCGGAGATCCTGAACCGCAGGGGGGCTCCCGGGCTCGCGGTGCACCATTACGAGGGCGATCCGGACCTGGCGCTGGACGACCCCGAGAATTGGGCCAAGGGCAACCCCGGACTCGGGACGATCAAGAGCGTCGACTACATGCGCAGCGAAGCGGCGCGCGTGCTCGACACGCCGTCGGATCAAGCGCTCTTCCGGGCCGCGGATCTGAACCTGCCGGGCTCCCCGGTCGGCGAGCTGGTCTGCTCCGTCGAGGCCTGGCGCGGGTGCGTGGCGGCTCCCGACGAGCTGCCCCCGCGGACGGGGCGCGCGTTCGTCGGCATCGACCTTGGGGCGACCAAGAGTTTCACGTCGGCGGCGACCTACTGGCCCGCGACCGGGCGGCTGGAAGTGCTGACGGCGTGCCCGGATACGCCGGGGCTCGCCGCCCGCGCCCGTGCTGACGCCGCTGGCAGCCTGTATGAGCGCGCGCATCGGGACGGCGTGCTCTTGGTGCTGTCGGGGCGGCTGACGCCCGTGGGGCCGTTCCTGGCGCGGCTGCGGGCGCATCTGGCCGGCGCCGCCGTCGGCGCCGTGGGATGCGATCGCGAGCGGCATCCGGAGCTACTCCACCATATGGCGGATCAAGGGCTGGGCTGGCACCCGGTCTGGCGCGGCGCCGGGGCGCGTGCTGCCGAAGACGCCGCCAACGACATCCGGGCGTTTCAGCGGTCCGTAGAGGGCGGGCGGCTGCGTACGCCGTCCAACGTGCTCATGGTCGCCGCCATCGGGCAGTCGCATCTGGTACGGGACGCCGACGGGAACGCGAGCCGGCTGCGCCAGTCGCGGGCTCGGGCGCGCATCGACTCCCTACAGGCCAGCGTGATCGCGGTCGGGCTCGGCGAAGCGGCGATGTTGCGGCGGCGCTCGCGGGCCGGCCGGGTGTACGTCGCGTGATACGCTGCGCTGCGATGCCGGACGCACAACTACTCGACTTCGCATGGTCCCGGCGCAACGGACGCGGCGGTGTCTACCGCCGGACCGTCGAACGCCCGCGCGACGACGAATCCCCGCGCGACGACGACGACGAACCCCCGCGCGACGACGGCTAGACCGTGAGCCGCCCCGTCGAGCCGGGCCGCTGGCGCCCGCAGCATTCGACGCGGGCGTACCGGCGGCTGCGGCGGCGCGTGCTGGACGCGCACGGCTGGCGCTGCGCGGGCTGCGGGCGGGCCGGCCCGCTCGAGCTGCACCATCGGAACGGCGACCGCTCAGACGACCGCCCCGCGAACCTGCTACCGCTCTGCTACCCCTGCCACGCCGCCGCGCATGGCCACGGCCGCGGGCCCGACCGGCGCCCCTGGCGCGCTGCCCTGGCCCGCCTGCTGAGCGGCGGCGACCTATAAGCGCCGCCGATGTTGTGATAATCTGCCGGCATGACGCAATCCCAGAAGCTGACCGTTCGCGCGTCGGAGATTCGCACGCGGTTGAATGAGATCGCCGGTCTGGCGGCTGACGCCGTGACCGATGAAGTGAGGGCCGAAACGGACCGGCTCACGACCGAGTACGGCACGGTCGAGACGCAACTGCGCGCCGCCATCGTCGCCGAAGACGAAGAGCGGCGGGAAGCGGAGACGCGCGGCGGCGACGTTGACGCCGAGACGCGCGCGCTGCGGGCGTTGCAGGAGCGTACGAGTCTCGGGCGATACCTGGCAGGGTTCGCCGACGGCGAGGCGCTCACGGGCGCCGAGAAGGAACTCGCCGAGACGCGCGGGCTGTCGACGGCCGGCAACGTGATCCCGTGGGATGCGCTCCTGCCGCCCTCGGGCGCTCCCGTCGAGTTGCGAGCCGATGCCGTCACGCCCGCCCCGGCGAGCGGCAACCCGGTTGGCCAGTCGGAGATCGTGCAGCGGGTATTCGCCCGCGCCGCCGTGGGGCGGCTCGGCGTGGCCATGCCATCGGTTCCGGTCGGTACGGCGAGCTACCCGGTGATCGGCACGGGCCAGACGGCGCAATTTGTGGCCAAGGACGGCGCCAAGGACGCGGCGGCGGGCAGCATCACGCCGAACGTGCTGGAACCCGTACGGCTGCAAGCGCGCGTCCAATTCCGGATCGAAGACGCGATGATCACGCGCGGGCTGGATCCAGCGCTCGGCGAGGACCTGCGGCGCTCACTCGGCGACGGGCTCGACGCGCAAGTGATCGGCGAGGGCGATGCGAACGTGCGCGGCATGCTGGCGACCGCCGCGAACGGCGGGCTCGCCGACTACGCGAACCCCACGTCGACGGTCAACTTCGCCCGAGCGGCGGCTCAGGCGGCGCGGGGCGTGGACGGCAAGTTTGCCGGCTCGGAGTCTGAGTGTGCATGGGTGATCGGGACCGCCACGTACGCGAAGCTCGCCGAACTGATCCAAGCGAACGACAGCACGTCGGCGACGGAACGGCTGCGGCGCATCCTCCGAGACTTCATGGCGAGCGCCAACATTCCCGACGCCGCGTCGAACGTGCAGAGCGGCATCCTGGCGAAGCTCGGCGCGGGCGACGGCGCCATGAATGCCGTGGTTCCCGTGTGGGAAGGGCTCAAGCTCATCCGCGACGAGGTGACCGGGGCCGCGTCCGGACTGGTGGCGATCACGGCCGTGGCGCTCTACAACTTCCGGCTCGTACGGCCGGCCGCGTTCGTCCGCACCAAACTGAAGCTCGCGTAAGGGACGGGCGCCGTGACTACCACGATACGCGCTGCCATCGAACTGCGCGACGGCGGCGACAGCTCGCCGGGGCGGCTGGTGGGCGTGCTCATGCGCTACGGGGCGCCCGGCGAGCGGGGCCGCGAAGAGTTTGCACCGGGGGCGCTCCGCTGGCCTGCCAACGGCATCCGCATCGACCTAGGCCACGGCTCGGCGCCGATCGCCGGGCGCAGCGCGCAGCCGCCCATCATGCGGGCCGTCCCGGTAGTCAGCG
This sequence comes from Acidobacteriota bacterium, assembly GCA_026708265.1. Taxonomy (GTDB): domain Bacteria; phylum Acidobacteriota; class Vicinamibacteria; order Vicinamibacterales; family UBA8438; genus JAGWAJ01. The sequence goes on along the minus strand of JAPOVI010000255.1, from coordinate 2,080 downwards.
ACGACGGCGCCGAAGTGAGAATCGACGCCCCCCTACCCGACACGCACGCGGCGCGCGACCTGGCGACCCTTATGCGTATGGACCCGCCGGCATACTCCGGGCTGTCGGTCGAGTTTCACGCCGTCCGCAGCGGCTACGCGGGCGGGCGCCGCGTCGTACAGGATGCGCTCTTGAAGGGCGCCGGTCTGGTGGACACGCCGTCCTACTCGGATACGTCGGTCGAGGTACGCAGCGGCTGCGCTCCGGAGCGGCGCCGGGTATGGCTGTAGACGCGGCCGGGCTGGCGGCTGCGCTCGGCATCGCGGTCGCCGATGCCGAAGATGCCGAAGATGCCGGCATCGTGGAAGCGACCCGCCTGCTGTCCCTGGCGGGCTCGCTGGTGGACTCCTACCTCCGCGGCGGGACCGCCCCCGAAGCGGTACGCGATGAAGCGGTGATCCGGACGGCGGGCCACGCGAAGATGGGCCGCGCCGCATTCGGCATCGTCACCGGCCGCATGGAAGCGGGCGCGGTCACGATCAACGTGCAGCCGCGCTCCGTCTCTCCGGTCCGCCAGTCGGGGGCCGCGGCGCTCCTGGCGCCGTACGTGAGGCGGACGGCGTGATCTCCCTTGGCATCGCGCAGCCGCCCCGGCCGGAAGTGCGGGCAGACGCTACCGCCCTGGCCATCAACGCGATCGTCACGGCGGCGACCGCCACCAGCGTGCAGACGTGGGCCGCGGCGGCCGTCGAGATCGCCGCGGGGCAGTGGGGCCGCGCCCTGGCGACGGTGGGCGTGCCGGACGGCGTACCCGTGGGGCCGTCCTGGCTCGCTGAGGCGGGCCGCGACCTGGCGCGGCGGGGCGAAGCGCTTTATCTCCTGGACGTGGCGCCACGGGGCCGGCTGCGGCTCCTGCGGGCCACGTCGGCGGACGTGTGGGGCGACGGTCCCGACCCGGCCGACTGGTGGTACCGGCTGACCGTCGCGGGGCCGCACAGCACGCGCACCGTGACGGCGCCCGCCGCGGCCGTGGTTCATCTTCGGTTCGCGACCGAGCCGCACGCGCCGGCCCGGGGGCTGTCGCCGCTCCGGTTCGCCAGTCTGACCGGGACGCTGACGGCACAGCTCGAGCAAGCGCTCGGGTACGAAGCCGCCGGCCCCGTGGCGAACCTGATAGCGCTGCCGGAGGGGTTCAACGGGCAGCCGCCGGCAGACGACGGGACGCAGACGGGCCACGATGCGCCGACCCCTGCCGATGAACTCGCCGAGTCCATCCGGACCGCCAAGGGCCGGACCCTGCTCCCCGAGACGACGGCGGCGGCGTACGGCGACAACACGGCCCGGGCGCCCCGGCGGGATTGGGAACCTGCCCGGCTCGGAGCCGACCCTCCGATGGCGCTGGTGACCCTGCGCGGCGCCGTCGAGAACTCCGTACTCGCCTGCTACGGCGTGCCGGCGCCGCTCGGGCCGCTCGGCATCACGGACGGGACCGCGCAGCGGGAAGCGCTGCGGCGGTTCTGGACGTTGACGGTGCAACCGCTCGCCGACATGGTGTCGGAAGAGCTCGAGCGCGTACTCGAGCGGCCGGTATCCCTGGCCATCGGCCGCGCGGCCGGGACCGCCGACGTGGCGGCTCGGGCGCGCGCCGTCAAGGCGCTTACCGATGCCGGTGTCGACAAGGGCGACGCGATGCGGCGGGTAGGTTGGGAACCGGAACCCGAGACTCAGCCATGACAGACGCGCAGCGGACCGAACTGGACCGGGCCATCCGAGCCGCCGATGACGTACTCGAGGAGATCGCCGAGTGGGGCGACCCGTGCGAGTGGGCTGCGGCGGCGCGTGCCGGCGACCCGCGGGCGTGCGAGCTGTGGCGCCGCGTGAACGTGGCGGCCGTCGACCTGGCTGCGGCGCAGCGGTGCGGGCTGGTGGCGACGGGCTCGCCGACGGTGCATTGACATGCCGCCCCCGATCGCCGCCTGCCGGACGTGCGGCGCTGAGGGGGCCGGCGCCGTCTGCGGCCGGTGCCACCATGCCGCGGTCGACGCGCTAGCCTGGAATTCTCACCGGCGTAGCGACAAGAGGCTGCCCGTGATGGCGTAAA
>JAPOVI010000373.1 GCA_026708265.1 Acidobacteriota bacterium | reverse complement strand
CGCCGGCCCTTTGGAAATCATTTGACGATCAGCGTACCACGTCGCGACACACACGGGCGGTCGGGGCGAGGCGTTGAGTGAAAATCATGCTGGACAATCCGCGTCTTGCGCGGAGGGGTTCGACCGATTCGTGGTGGGCCATGAATTCATGTTGAGTAATCCGCATTTTGAGCGGATAATGCAGCATGGTTCACGGCCGGCGCTCGAGCCTGTCGAGATATGTCAGTGGTTTACTCTCCGCTGGCCGCACGGTGTTCACCGCCGAGGAAGCCCAACAGGCGCTGGGCGTCGGACGTGGTGCGTTTCTGGATGCAGCCGAACGACTGCAGCGCCGCGAGGCACTGCTGAATCCGCGGCGAGGATTCTACGTCGTCGTCCCACCGCAGTATGCGTCTTGGGGAGGGCCGCCACCGGCTTGGTACATCGACGCGCTCATGCGCCACGAGGGCCAAGCCTACTACATCGGGCTGCTGAAGGCCGCGGAACTGCATGGTGCCACGCATCAGGCTGTCATGGAGTTCCAGGTCATTTCGGCCAAGCGCCTGCCGAAGATCCGCGCCGGACGTAACCTGATCGTCTTCTACTTCCGCAAGAACGTGCAGGCGGTCACGGCAGGGACTGAGGGTCGCAAGACCGATACCGGCACGATGAAGGTCTCCTCGGCCGCGCTGACCGCTCTCGATCTGCTGCGCTATCCGCAGGCGTCCGGCGGCATCGATAGTGTCGCCACGGTCCTGTCCGACCTCGGAGAGAAGATCGATCCTGAGCAACTCGCCGCGCTTTCGGTGTTGGTGGAACGGCCGGTCGTTCAGCGTCTAGGGCACCTGCTGGAGCGTTTCGGCCATGACGCACTGACGGGCGCGATGCTGGAGGCGTTGCAAGCCCGGGGTGCGCTGCCCTGGACCGAGCTCGACCGGCACGAAGTACGCGACCCCGACTTCAAGCCGGAGCCGCAACAGCGTGATCCCCGATGGCGGGTCATTGTGCGGCGTGTGCCGGAGCCCGACGAATGATCCCCGCGCAGAACATCGTCGCGTGGGGCAGTCTCGTTCCCTGGACGGACGCGCGACAGATCGAGCAGGACCTCATCATCAGCCGTGCTCTGGTTGAGATCTTCTCGGACCCCATGCTGCGCGAAGCGCTGCGGTTTCGTGGCGGTACCGCGCTCAACAAGCTGCACTTCCCGGCGCCGCTGCGCTATTCGGAGGACATCGATCTTGTCCGTACTTCGCACGGTCCGATCGGGTCAGTCCTCGATCAGTTGCGTGTCGTTCTGGAGCCGTGGCTGGGGCGGGCGCGGTTGGAGCAGAGTCCCGTCGCGCCGAAGTTCCGCTTCAGAGTTGAGGCCGAGGATGGCAGCGGTGTGCCAATCCGTCTGAAGATCGAGATCAACACCCGTGAGGTCGAAGCCTTCGATGAACCGACAGCGCTGCCGCTTGAGGTCGTGAATCCGTGGTTCTCCGGTAGGGCGGCCATTTCGACATTCTCGCGGGAGGAAATGCTGGCAACCAAGCTGCGCGCGCTGCTGCAGCGGAACAAGGGACGTGATCTCTACGACCTTGCGCACGCGCTCCAGGTTCTTGCGGGCTTGGATGCCAACCGCGTCGTCGAGATGTTCAGACGGCTTGTAGCCCTCGCCGGACAAGCCATCTCGCGCGCCCAGGCTCAGGAGCGGATGTTCGCCAAGCTGGCCAATCCGCGCTTCTTGCCCGATGTGCGCCCCTTGCTGCCGGCCGCTCGGGCGGAGACCCTGACGGAGGAGTCTGCAGCAGAGGCGTTTCGCCGGGTGTTCATGACCCTTGTCGATCGGTTTCCCGGCGAGCCTTGGGGGAGGACGGCGGCGATGAAGCAGAAGTTCGGCATTTCGTGGTAGGAGGAAGCCGATGTTCACGATTGCTGCGGCGAGCATCTCGCGGGGACCCCGGCGTTTAGTTCTAACGTGTGCCGTCGCCGAAGAAGGCGACGGAGGTGCCGAGGCGGGACCGAGCGAGCTGGAGGTGTCGAGTGCAGACTGGCACCAACTATCCGTCGCTGCTGCAGTTGCGGCACGGGGGCCGTACAGGCACCGTGCGCCGGCGCGCAGGAGGCCTACGTGCACGGGGTGTCGTCGAGGAGTCAGCCGGTTGCCGGCCACGTAACGCAGTTCGTCGCCGAGGTATCCGGCGCTCGATTCCAGTCCGGCGCCACCCGCGAATCACCCAGCGGTCAGCGTACCACGACGCGGCACTGACGCGCGGTCGGGGCGAGGCATGAGTTCGGAATCCTGCCGGGTATTCCGCGTCTCACGCGGAGAGTTCCAGCCGATCTGTGGCGGGATCCGGAAGCATGTTGGAGAATCCGCACTTGGAGCGGACAATGCCGCACGGTTCTGACCGGCGCTCAAGCCCGTCGAGGTATGTCAGTGGCCTGCTCTCCGCTGGCGGTACAGTGTTCACCGTCGAGGAAGTCGAACCGGGCTCGGCATCGCGGCCGGGCCCGAGGCGGGGCAACGGCGGTCGGCATGCGAGAGTGGCCGGAGCGTTCGCGCCCCGGGTCGCCGGCGACGGAGCCTGACCGAACGGTGAAGCGCAGCACCCTCCTCGCGGCGATCGTGCTTCTCGCGGGCACCCTGCTCCAGGCGCTGCTGTGGTCGCGGCAGTGGATCTACGGCGATCAGTACGCGCTGTTCCTGTCGGGCCTCGACCTCCTGGAGACGGGGCGGCTCCCGCCGGTCGCGAAGTACATGAGCGGTGGGGGACACATCCCGGGCTCGCTCCTGCCGCTGTTGATCGCAGGCCCGCTGGAGGTCTGGACGGACTACCGGGCGCCGGGGCTGCTCATCGGGCTCAGCCACCTCGGCGCGGCAGCGGTGCTGGCGGCCAGCATCGGGCGGGCGCTGGGGGCATCCTTTCTCGCCGCGTACCTCGCCGCGTACTGGTTGTCGCCGTGGCGTCTCTACCACGCAGGCTTCGTCTGGGAGCCCGCCTGCGTGTTCCTGCCCGCCGCGTTGCACCTGGCCTGCACGTGGCGCCTGCGCGCGGGGCCTCACTTCGGCTGGAGCCTGCTCCTGGGGGCCACGCTGACCGCCACGCTGCAGCTCCATGCGTCGTTCGTCGTCCTCGTCGTGCTGACGGCGCTGCTCGCCCTTCGGCGCGCGATCCGGGTGGACTGGCGGGGCGCGGCCGCCGGGACGGCCTCTGGCGCGCTCACCCTCATCCCGACGGCGCAGGCGTGGCTGGCCGGCACCCTGCCGCGCATGACGCCCGGGGAGACGGAGGAGTTCTCGCGCGTCGCGGTCGGGGGGCTGAACGCGCTGAAGGCGCTGGCCTACTCGGTGCGCATGGGTGCGCCGGACATCGGGCGCCGTCTGCGGGAGAGCTCCTTCGCAGACGCCGAGTTCATCGATTCGGGTGTCAGGACGGGGCTCGCGTCCGGCCTGCTGACGATGCTCGTGGCATTGAGCACTCTCTCCGTGATCGTGGCGCTGCTGGCGTCCCGGGACTATTTCCGAGCCGGATGGGGGTTTCGAGCCGGTTGGGCGTGTCGGGACGGTTGGGCGCTTCGGGCCAGGTCGGCGTTCCGGGCGGCCGACGCCCCGGAAGCGGCATCAGCGGACGACTGGTTCCGCGCCTACGCCGGCTGGTGCCTCGTCGCGATGTGCGCCTCCGCCGCGGTCTCGCCCGTCCCCGTCCAGGGCTGGCACGTCGTGATCGCGCTCCACGCCGCGTGCCTGCCGGTGGCAGCCTGGCTGCGGGCGGCGTTCGAGGGCGGGTCGGCGCCCCGGCGCGCGGTTGCGGGGTCGTTCGTGCTTCTGCAGGTGGCCGTGGTGCTGGCGCTGGCCTTCGGGCACCCGATGTATCGGCCGCTCTCGGGCGAGCGCCTCCTCGAGCAGGATCTCCCGGAGGCCGTCCGGGCGATCATCCCCGCTTCCGGACCCTGATCGTTGCGCGCCGCCGGGGACGCCCGCTCAGCAGCCACGTCAGCACGGCGCCGAGGCCGCCGAGGACGAGCAGCGCTCCGGGTCCGATGCCAAACTCGCCCAGCATCAGTTCTCCTCCGGCAGTGTGAGTTGCAGGCTCCCCATGAGTCAATCACAGTACGCCGGCCGGCTGCCGGCGGATCGTCCGCGGCTGCACGAGCGGGCCGGGCGTCCGTCAGCTCGCCCGCTGCCTGGTACACTGGCTGAGCGGAGCTGGCGCGGCGGCCCGGGAGCTGGCCTCCTGCGGCCGGGTCACGGGAACCGATGGGAAGGACGCGATGGCGATCAGCGAGAGTCTGCTGCCCGAGTTCGATCAGGAGATGGCCGGCGTCCGGAGGACGCTCGAGCGCGTTCCGGAGGACAAGTTCGACTGGAAGCCGCACCCGAAGTCCCTGTCGATGAGCGTGTTGGCCGGGCATATCGCCAACCTGCCGTCCTGGGGGACGATGACCATCGACCGGGACGAGCTCGACACGGCGCCGGGAGGCAAGCCGATGGAGCAGACGCCCCCGCCCGCCAGCACCGCGGATCTCGTGGCGACGTTCGACAGGACGTCCGCCGAGGCGCGCGCGGCCCTCGCCGGCGCGAGCGATGCCGAGCTGATGAAGCCGTGGACGCTGCTGAGCAACGGAACCGTGCTGTTCTCGTTGCCGAAGGTGGCGTGCTTCCGCAGCTTCGTCATCAACCACATGATCCACCATCGGGCGCAGCTCGGCGTCTACCTGCGGATCAACGACGTCCCCGTCCCGTCGCTCTACGGGCCGTCGGCCGACGAGACGCCGCCGGGGTTCTGAGAGGGGCAAACCCGGCCGCGGCTATTCCGGCAGAGCGAAGACGAAGAGCACGTTGCCGCTGCTGGGGCGCAGCTCCGGGGTGACGGCGAGGTGCACGGTCGAGCTGATGGAGCTCCCGGTGCTGGCCGCGACGTACTGGCGGCCGTCGACGGCGAACGTGATCGGGAAGCCGGTGACGGGGGAGCCCAGGTTGACCTCCCACAGCACCTCGCCGGTCTGCTGATCGAGGGCGCGGAAGCGGCCGTTCACGTCGCCGCCGAAGACGAGGCCGCCGCCGGTGGTGACGAGCGAGGTCGTGGCGGCGCGCTGCTCGTGCTTCCAGAGGATCTCGCCGGTCTCGGCCGAGATCGCCTGCACGGTGCCCACCTGGTCGGTGCCCGGCGCGATCTGGCTGCGGAAGGCGAGCTGGTAGAGGCTGTCGTCGTCGAGCGCCATCATCCGCGCGCAGACATTGCGCAGCGGGTAGTACATCGTGTTGGTGAGAGGGCTGTAGGCACCGGCCTCCCAGTCCTTCCCGCCGACGGCGTGGGGGCAGGCCAGCACGTCCTGGCCGACGCTGCCGAAGACCACCTCCGCGTTCTCCGTTACATCCCCCGTGGCCCCGTCGATGCTCGAGATGACGTTCTGGGTCACCGTGGGCGTGGCCCACAGGAACTCGCCGGTGGCCCGGTCGAGGGTGTAGACGACGCCCGTCTTGCCGGGGACGCCGGTCAGCACCTGCCGCACCTCGCCCGGGCGGAGCCGGGGGTTGATCCAGCTCACGTGGTCCGGGTCGGGGGCCACGGCCGTGTCGACGAGCAGCCGCTCGAAGGGGTGATCGAGGTCCCAGTGGTCGTTCAGATGCTGGTAGTACCAGCGGAACTACATGAGCAGTGTCGCTAGAAGCCCGAGATGCT
>JAPOVI010000378.1 GCA_026708265.1 Acidobacteriota bacterium | reverse complement strand
GGGCATCAGCAACGAAGGGCGTCCATTCCATTCGGTTTTGACCTGTCCGCTGAGGGTACCTTCTCCATGGGTGGTGTCTCCTTCCCCCCGGCCGGCCAGCCAGGGTGTGCTGTTGGTTCACGTGGAAGGATACGCCACCTGCTTCACGCCCCCCGATCCACAACTTTGGGTAATACCTCCGTCGAGATTCCTTCACTTCTGTGTGAGCAGTGACAGCCTTGGGCCATGGGGGCTTGTACTGTTGGGTTGCGACCGGAGACGGTCTACCCCAGGCGCTACGGCCGGCGAGTCCGTGCTCCGTGCTGCCCGTGCTGCCGTGCTGCCGTGCTGGTAACCGTTCGGCCGGCCCGGTGCGGCTCTGATGTACCCCGTGGTCGGCACCCTGGTGCTGAGCCAGCGTCCCCAAGGAGATCGCCAGCCCCTGCACGGACCCGCATCGGCAACCGGGCGGGCCGGAGCGGCTTCGCTGCTGGTGCGCGGGCTTCTCCCGGTTCTCGCTCTTGCCGCCCCGCAACGCCTTCGACAGCATCGCCCGGGTCGCGAGGTCCTCGCGTAGAGCCGGACATCTCGTCCAGCAGCCCGGCTGCATCGGGCGGATGAGGCGGCGCGGCCTCCACGAAGGTCTCGATCAGCACGGGGTCGACCAGAAGAATGACGATGCCGGGTTGCGCCATACCGGCGCGGCCGAACGCTTACCCCGTGCTGGGCCGTGCTGCCGTGCTGGACTGTCATGGACAGCTGTGGAACGGGATCATCGCGTGGTCCAAAACGTGGTAGATGGCCAATTGCGCGCCTCCAATAGCGCCCGTGTGTATTGGGCGATTGTCGATCCGCATCTAGTACCAGACGATCTCGCCGGTGTCGGCGGCGAGGGCGAGCGTCGAGTTGTGGTAGAGGTGCGCCCGGTCGACGCCCCCCAGCATGAACTTCGGGGCGGGTGAGGTGACCGACGTCCCGACGTAGACGAGGTCGAGCTCCGGATCGTAGCTGGGCACCATCCACGAGCCGACGTGCGTCCGCCGCTCGAAGGGCACGTCGCCCCAGGTCTCGTCCCCCGGCTCGCCGGGGGCGGGAATCAGCCGTCGGCGCCAGAGCTCCGCGCCGGTCGTGGCATCGTGCGCGGTGATGACGCAGGCGTCGGGACCTCCCTGCGGCATGCACCCCCGACCGGAGATGACCTTGCCGTCGGCGACGATCGGCCCCGAGGTCTGGTGGGCCGGGTTCACCCGGTAGTCGAGAATCTGCGTCTCCCACACCAGTTGGCCGGTCGCCGCGTCGAGCGCGAAGACGTGGTCGTCCGAGCTGGTGTCGATGATCGTCTCGCCGTAGATGGCGATGTTCCGGTTGGCGGACGAGATCGGGACGTACTGCTCGAGATCGTCGGGCCGGTCCCGGCGGTACTCCCAGATCAAGTCGCCCGTGACGGCGTCGATCGCCTGGATGACGTCGCGCGGGTTGGGCATGTACAGTACTCCGTCGTAGACCAGCGGGGTTCCCTGCTGGGCTCCTTCGGAGAGGGCGCGGGACCAGACCATGCGCAGCGCGCCGACGTTGGCGCGGTGGACCTCGTCCAGGGGGCTGTAGCCCCAGCCGTCGAGCGTGCGCCGCCACATCGGCCAGTCCGCCGGATCGGGATCCACCAGCATCGCATCGGTGACCGGCGTGATGCCGCGGTCCTGGGCGGTAGCCGAGCCCGCCGCGAGCACGAGCAGAAGCAGGGCGAAGGCAACTTGCCGCCGTTTCGTGGTCATGGTGCAGCGTAGGCGAGGGGCGCCGCGGGACGCAACACCTGCGAGCCGGCCGGCGCAGGCCGCCCTCGACGTGTTCCGAGACGAACGCCGTGCTTCACCGGCCCGTGCAACCAGGCGAGTACCGGAGTACTCTGAGTTCCCCCATCACAAGGGAGGCTGAGAATGCGAACACTGGCGATCCTGGGCCTCGTGCTCGTCTGCGCCGCGCCGCCGGCCGCGGCCGGTCCCATCCTGGAATCCGCTGAACGACTCGCAGCGGAGGTGCAGCCGAGATGGTCGCCGCCCTGCCTGGCCTCCACGCTCGCCGGGCGGGACGCGGCGGAGCAGCGTGAAGGGAGCACCGCCTACTTCGTCGGCGGAATCCTCCTGCCGGTCGTCATGCCGATGCTCGCCCGAGCGACCCGTCCGTCTCCGCCTGCGGCCCTCGAGGAGGGTCGGAGCCCCGCCGATGCGGCCTGCTTCCGGGACGGCTACCGCCAGCGGGGGCAGGAGAAGAAGGCCGATAGCGGATGGGCCGGCAGCGGGTTCGGCCTGGCCATCTGGGGAACCATCATCGTCGCGATAACGGCGGGCGACCCCGCCGATATCGAATTCCCATTCTGACGGTACGCCTACAACTCGTCGTCCGGCCGCGGAGGAACGTCGCCGAATGGCTTCCTCAATGTGTGCGCCGGTGATGTGCTTCGGGATCATGGCTGCTTCGACCGAGTGCTACTCCGGTGTCCCTCCGCAGGCCATCGCCCCGGTGCCGAAGCATGGCCCGGCGCCTACGGACGGTCCAACGTACAGCCTGCGGGAGGGGCCGGCTCGCTGCAGGCGCCCGGCCACGGCTCCACCGTCTCGGCGGGCGCGGGCAGGGCGCGCTGCCGCCGGAACGGGACCTTCCGCGCCCGCGGCGAGCTCATCGTGAAGCCGGTCACCCCGCCCCCGGGGTCGCGGCCGAAGGTGAGGTACCAGCCACCGCCGTAGAACCCGTCGGCGAAGGTGGGCGTCAACCGGATGACGCCGAGCTTGCGGTGCCGGAGGGTGAGGCGAGAATCTTCCGCGCGCAGGCGGTACACGATGTCCAGATCGGCGCTGTGGTAGGCCCCCGCGTACTCCGCCAGCCGGTCGGCGGACGGGCGGGCGGCGGCCGCGTGGTGGTAGACCTGTGGTCTCCATCCCCCCAAGCGAAGCGACGGCCCCCCCTCGGGACGGCCGACTCCCGCCCGGCCGCTGCCGCGGGCGCTTCCGGGAGCCGCCTGACCGGGCGAGAGCTCGACCTCGATGGTCGTACCGTCGAGGCGGTACCGGGAGTTGCCCAACGGCAACAGGCGCTGTCCGCGTCCACCGGCGAGCAGGACGAGGTTGTTGCCTCGGAGCACCAAGTGCAGCGGGATGTCGCTCTCGGCGCTCGTGTAGTAGCCGGCCAGCGGGGTGAGCTCCTCGCGGGTCGGGGCAGAGGGGGGGAGGCCGCCGGCCGCGTTCGCATGGGCGGCCGTGCCCGCATCGGTCTCCGGGCGCGCATCGGCGTCCGCGGCCACGCGGCGACGCAGGGCGGAGCGCTCCCGCAGGCTCCCCGGGCCTTCGCGACGGTCGGAACGCCCGGCCGGACCCTGACGCCCGGCAGGCCGCGCGGGCAACACCGCGTCGGCGACGTCCCGGGCCAGGCGCGCCGGATCCGTCGTGCGGACGTTGCACAGGACCGCCACCGCGAGGTCCTCCTCGGGGAAGCGCAGGAACTCGCTGCGGTAGCCCGCATCCGTGCCGCCGTGCCCGACCGTGCGGCGGCCGCGGTGCGTGCCGTGCACGAGCCCGTACGCGTAGGAGACCTGCGCGCCTCCTGCCAGCGTCGTCGTCTCCTGGATCTGGCGCACGGCGTCCCGGCCGCCGACCTCGCCCGTGCGGAAGTTGCGGTTCCAGCGGGCGAGATCCTCGACCGTCGTGAATAGGCTGCTGGCGCCGACGACGGCGAAGTCCGGGATGCTGAGGCGGTAGCCGCCCGCGCCGTCCGCCTCGTAGGCGTACGCGCGGTCCCGGACGAGCAGGGTGTGATCGTCGCGGAACGTGGTGCGGGCCATTCCCAGGGGGCCGAAGATGCGCTCGTCCGTGAACGCCCGCAGCGTCTGCCCCGAGACCCGCTCGACCGCGACGGCGAGCAGCGTGTAGCCGGAGTTGCTGTAGAGGTGCTCCGTGCCGGGCCGGAAGTGAAGCGCCGCCTGGCGCGTGAGCAGGTCGAGGACGTCGCCCTGCGTGATGACGTCGCCCCCCCAGCGCCACCCCGCCATCTGCAGCAGGCTCCACTGGTCCCGGATGCCGCTCGTGTGCTGCGCGAGATGGCGCAGCGTGATCGGTACGCCGAAGTCCGGGAGCTCCGGCACGTGGCGGCGGATGTCGTCGTCCCAGGCGAGGCGCCCCTCGTCGGCGAGCAGCGCCACCGCCAGGGCCGTGAACTGCTTGGAGACCGACGCGACGTGGAAGACGCTCGCCGGCGTGATCGGAATGTCGTACTCGAGATTCGCGACGCCGTAGCCGTTGGCGAACACGATGTCGCCGCTCTCCATCACCGACACCGCGCAGCCCGGTCCGTCGCTGCCCGCCCAGGGGGCGAAGATGGCGTCGATGCGCGATTCGGTGGCGGCGGGCGATCCCGGGGGCGGACCGGCGAGCGGCACGACGCCGGTCGCGATGAGGAGCGTCGCGGCGGCCAGGAGCAGAACGGCCGCCAGCGCTCCGGCGCGCCATGGTCGGCGGGGCGCAAGCATCGTCAACCCTCCTGAACCTCGCGGTGGCGGAAGCAGTCGACCAGGTGGTCGTTCACCATGCCGGTCGCCTGCATGTGGGCGTAGCAGATCGTCGAGCCGACGAACTGGAAGCCGCGCGACCGGAGGTCCTTGCTCATCGTGTCCGATTCCGCCGTGCGGGCCGGCACCTCGTCGAGCGTCCGCCAGGCGTTCTGCTTCGGCCGGCCTCCGACGAACTGCCAGACGTAGCGGTCGAAGGTCCCGAACTCCTCCTGCACGTCGAGGAAGGCGCGGGCGTTCGTCACCGCGGAGCGGATCTTCAGCCGATTGCGGATGATGCTCGCGTCGGCGAGGAGGCGCGCGATCTGCGCGTCGCCGTAGCGCGCCACCCGCCGCGGGTCGAAGCCGTCGAATGCGCGCCGGTAGGCGTCGCGCTTCTTGAGGACCGTCAGCCAGCTCAGGCCGGCCTGCGCCCCCTCGAGGACCAGGTGCTCGAAGATCCGCCGGTCGTCGTGCAGCGGCACGCCCCACTCCGTGTCGTGGTAGGGGACGTAGAGCGGATGCGAGGCGCCCCAGGCGCAGCGATTGGGTTCCATGTTCGGGTCCGCGGTTCGGTCCAATCGGGTCGCGGCGATCCAGCGGCGCGCCCGGTCGCCGTCATGTCCCCGCGGCGGCGCGCCGTCAGGGCACGGCGGCCCGGTCGCCGCCCGCGAGCCGCTCCCGCGCCTGCTGCACCTCGCGGTGGAAGACGAACAGGGCGTCGGCGTTCGCCTCGTGATCGGTGAAGTTGTAGGTGCGCCCGCCCCGGACCTTCAGGCGCAGGTTGTGCTCCAGGTAGTCGACCGTGAACTCCTCGATGCGGTCGAAGGCGACCTCGAACGCGTCGTCGTCGTCGGTGCGGTAGGCGATTCCGGCGGCATCGGCGACCAGCCGCCCCTCGCAGTCGCCGAAGCGATGGCGGTGCACGACGGCGACCTCCGTGTCCAGCCGGACCTCCCGGAAGCGGACCGCCACCGTGGTCACCTCGCTCGTGATCTCGACGTCCTCCGCGTAGCCGTCATAGCCCGGCGCCGAGACGTTGATGCGGCGCCGCCCGGGCTCGACCTCGTAGGACTCGAACGGGGTGGTGCCGGCGAAGCGGCGGTCGATGAAGACCTGCGCCCCGTCGACGTCGCTCGTCACCCGCAGCAGGACG
>JAPOVI010000144.1 GCA_026708265.1 Acidobacteriota bacterium | reverse complement strand
CGGAAATTATGGGTTCGGCGCCCCGGCCGGGACGTCGCGGCCGCGCTCGGCCGCGTTCACGGCGTCGAGGGCCTGGCGCACCTGGGCCACCGGGGCGCCGACAGCCTCGGCGATCGCCCGGGCGACGACCGCGGGGCGTGGCGAACGCCGGCGAGACGGCCGCGACGTCGGGCAGTCGGTGCAGGCGAGGACCAGCCGATCGGCCGCGGCGGGCCGCCGCTTCGCTGCCCACCGGTGCCCCGTCGACCGTTCCTCGAACCGCCGCGGCGACATCGTGAAGATCCGACCCGTCCGGAGCCATGCGTGGTAGTGCGGCATGCACGGACCTATCGGCTCGGGCCGGAAATGGCATCAATCGTTGCGCCACGTCGCGCAGGTTGGACGATCTCGACCTGGCGCGGGCCTCAGCACCCGACGACCCGGAATCGCCGTACAGGGCCTCTCAGGGCCTCTGAGTGGCCGATCCGGAATTCGGGACCCGGATCCGGCCGGATCGACCCGCGAGGATGGCCTGTACGGCGATTTCTCGGGGCGGGTCGACCCCCGTAGGCACTCGGGAACCCCGTGGGTGGCCATCAGCCGAGCAGTCGCAGCGCGGCGACCACGAGCCCGGCGACGGCGATCATGCGCCAAGTCAGGCGGGTCTCGACGGTGGCGAGCCGAGTCTCGAGCCGTGCCTCGAGGTTCTCGAGCCCGGCCTTGAACTGGTCGGGCGTCACGTGGTCGCCGTGGTCGGCCGCCTCGCGGACCGCGGCCGTGATGGCGTCGGCGAGCTTCGGGTCGGCGCCGGCGGCGGTCAGGGTGCGAGCGATGGCGAGGGTGTCGAGAGTGGCCATGTTTCGTCCGTCTCCCCAGTCTAGCCCCCTCCCCCCAGCCGTGGATCCGCACCCGCGCGGTCTTCGCGGTACCCCCTGGGCCTTCGATGGCGTTCACGGCACAGGGGGGGGAGGTCCTGCCCGCGGGGGGGAGGGGGGGAGCCCCATCAGCGGTCGATTCCGCCACGGCCGCGCTGGACTTCCTGCACCAACCACTCCGGCTTGATGCCGCCGCGAGCCGCAGCCTTCTCCAGTTCCGGGCGCCCAGGGTCGAGGGACCGCACCACCCGCACGAAACAATCGATCCACTCGTTCCGATCGGTCTTCACATCCTCGACCTCGGCCGTTCGCTTCGCCAAGTCCTCGCGGGCCTGGTCCCGCTCGGCCGACACCGTCTTGACCTCCTGCGCGGCCTGGCCGCGCTCGCGCCGGGCCTGGTCCCGCTCGGCCGTCAACGTACCGACCTGCTCGATGGCTTCGGTGCGTTCCCTGCGCACCGCCATCACGTCCTGCTGAACTCTGGTCAACTCGTCGGCCGACGCCTGCTTCGCCGCCGCAACTTGCGCCGCAGCTCGCTTCTCCCACACCTGTTCGGCGCGCTTCAGGCGCTCGTTGTCCCGCTGGAGATGGGCCACCAGCTCGCTCGTGAACTCCCCCGTCGCCCTCGCCCTGTCCCGTTGCTCCGCGGCCCTGTCCCGCTCCCGACGGGCCTCGTCCCGTTCCTCCGTTGCCAGGGTCGCCCGCCCTTCGGCATCCGCGGTCGCACGGGTTGCATCGTCGAGGCGGCCCCGGTACCTCTGCGCCGCCTCCCCGTCCGCCCGCTCCAGAACCTGGGCGATCCGCTGGCCGGCCTGAACCTTGGCGGCACGCGTCCGATTCCGCTCTTCCTCGACCCGGATCCGGATCCCGAGCTCGCGGTCAACAGGTGCGTGCTCGCGGGCGGAACCCACCT
The DNA here is from genome assembly GCA_026708265.1 of Acidobacteriota bacterium. GTDB lineage: Bacteria > Acidobacteriota > Vicinamibacteria > Vicinamibacterales > UBA8438 > JAGWAJ01. The sequence goes on along the minus strand of JAPOVI010000144.1, from coordinate 3,912 downwards.
CGCCGCGCTCGAGGTCGTACTTCCGGCCGACCGCCGCGTGGAAGTTGTCCTGCAACCCCGACATCAGCAGCGTGCCGGTCTTCCCCTTCACCGTGAACCGGTTGCGGACCCGGTTCCATCCCAAGCGCCCCTGCTCGTCGGCCACGATCAGCGTCGCGTGCAGATGGGGGGCGCCCTCGTCCTGATGCAGCGCGCAATGGGCCAGACGCGACCCCGGACCCGCCCGATCGACCAGCCACTCCACGCAGTCCTTCGACCAGGCCCGCACCTTCTCGGCCGACCAGGGCGCCTCCTTCTCGCCGTCGTAGCGGGGCGGTCCGGCGAAGACCCAGGTTGTCGCTCCCATCGGTTGCCGGCCCCGAGTCTTCTTCCGCCGGCACTTCTGCATGTAGCCCTGAGCCTCCCCGACGCGCTCCTTCGCCGTCTTCTGGTCGATCTGCTCGCCCTCCCCATCGAGGAGGACCACCGGCTCGAGCGCCACCTTCTCGCCGCCCTCGACGTCGAGCTCTCGAGGGGCGGCGGATTCGGGTCGGGTCTCGCCGTCGATGTGCTTGCCGAGCCCACCACCAGCACCCCCGACACGCGCCATCCGAACGACCTGGGTACTCACAGCACCCCGAGTCTACACCAATTTTGCGGAGTAAAATAGGTAACTCACTACCGAATTCTACCGAATTCGCCGACACCTGACGGGTGCCGGGTGAGGCCGGACCTTCGGCCCGGCAAGAGCTAAGGCTGCGCGCTTGCCGGCGCGCCGATGAAGCGCCACGCGATCTCCCGAGCCTCGAGCGCGGCGAGGTCCGCCTTGGTGGCGAGGGCGGCCATGCTACTGCCCGTCTCCGAGCATGCGCAGGATGGCGACCACGGCGCCGACGATGGCGCCGCCCTGCAGTAGCATCGCGCGGTAGAGGCGCGCTTCGAGGGCGGCGAGGTCCGCCTTGGTCGCGAGGGCGTCGGTATCGCGGTCGGCGACCTGCCGGACGGCGGCCGTGATGGCGTCGGCCAGCTTCGGGTCGGCGCCGGCGTCGGTCAGGCTGCGGGCGATGGCGTGCGTGTCGAGGGTGGCCATGTCGTCTCCAGTCTAGCCCCGGGCTGTCTCCGGACCGCGTGCTCTTCGCGGTCCGGGCCTTGAGTGCGGTTGCGAGCGGTAGCGAGCGCACAACCAGCAAAGGTAGATCCTCCGCCGGTGGGGCGTGGCGAGGGCGGGGAAGGTCCTGGCCGGGGCGGCCGTGCGGGTCTCAGTCGCCATCCTCACCAGCACGCTCTTGACGGCGGTCGGCTAGGGCGAGGCACTCGGCGAGATGCAGGTCGTCGGCCCGTTCCGCCTCGAGTCGGGCCGCGGCCTCGTCGAACGGCCGGCCCTCGTCGGCGGCGAGACGGCGTTGGTGCTCGACGCTGGCGGCGATGGCCTCGGGGTTGCGCTTCACGTGGCGGCCAGTGGCCGGGTCGGTGAAGGGGCGGGCGAGGCAATCCGCGTCGAGCTCGTCGGCCTGGCGCTGGAGGTCGTCGACGGTCCGCTCTCCGCCGGCGATGTCCTGCCGTGTCTCGTCTTCGTCGAACGGCCGGCCGAGGGCGCGCGACCGGGCGGCGATGGCGCCGATAAGTCCCTCGATGCGGTTCTTCCGTCCGGGCTGCTGCTGCTCTTGCCGGTGGTCGGCCGAGTTCGCGCGCGACGTACCAGCAGCAGCCTTCGCTCTAGAGATTTCCCCTTGTACGTAGCCCTTTAGTGGTCCGCTCTGCTGACAACTCAGTGGTCCGCTCTGCTGACAACTCGCCGGTAGCGGGAAGCCCCCGGGGAGGGAGAGCTGATCTTCGGCCTGGAGGTCGAGCTTGGCTTGCTCGTGGTGCATCATCCGGGCGCGTCGGCGGATCGCCGGCCAGGCCATCCCTCCGAGGTTCAGGCGGTGAAACGACGGGCGGCGTCGGCTCGCCCTCGTCGTCCGGATAACGCGCAGGCGGTTGAGGACAGTGATCAGCGCGGTCACCACGGGTCGCTTCCGACGGGTGTCCTCGGCGAGCTTGTTGTTCGTTACCTCAGCGATTCCGGCCCGGTTGGTCCGGCCGTAGACCGCCCACCCCATGTGGTGGACTGCGGCCGCGCTCAGGCTCTGTCCTTGCGCCCGGAAGGTCTTCACGGTCCCGATCGCGAGGTCGAGGAGCTCGCGCCATAGCGCGCGGTCCGGCGGGACACCCTGGAAGGCGTCAATCCGCTCGAACAGCCTGAGCTCGAGCTGTTGCGGGTCGTCGGGAACGGGGGCCTGGTCGTCGTCGGGAACGGGGGCAGCCGCCCCGCTGAGTGCGGGTGTGCTACGATTCACTTCGTCTCCATCCTCTGCCCTGCGAGGTGCGCCAACACCGTTTGAGCAGGGCACGGCGATAGTAGCACGAAAGCCCCCGGTCCTCGGCCGGGGGTTTCGTCTTGTACGGGGGGGAGGCTGGCGGGGCGCCGCTACCTGACCAGGGGCGAGTCGGTTCGAGCCGGCTTCGAGAGCGAAGGCCTCCGGCACAACGAGTCGGTTTCGCGGAAAGGCCCCGGAAACCGGGGTGTTTCCGGCCCCGGTTGGTTAGGGGAGTACCGGGACACCTGAATCGAGGAGTTGTCGAAGAAAAATGCTGGCGAGACTGTTGGGCGCACTTGGCTTTGGCCGACAGCGTCCTCGGGCAGGGGGGCGGCGGTCGGTCCGAGCCGGGCTCGAACCTGTTTCCATTGACGCCCTCAACGCACGCCCGCGCGAGAACATTGACGCCATGACGACCGGCCGGGGCCGGGACAGGCGAGGCATCTATGCCTGGTACGTGAGTGCCAAGGGTCGGAAGCTCCTGAGTCAAGCGGGGCTCAAGGTCAGGTGCGATGGACTGGTGTACATCGGAAGCACCTGGACCGGCTTCCGCAAACGGACAACCCAGCACGTCTCTCGCGACCTCTGCGAGACGCTGACGTGCGTTCTTGGCGCCATCGATCCGAAGCCTTGCGACGGTGACGTGAAGAGATTCATGCGCGACCACTTCAGCGTGGCCGTGATGCCGGTGCTAGTGCGACCGCCGAGCGATCCCTCTGCCGGCCGGTCTCCCACACAACGTCGCCTCAGAAAAGAGGAGCATCGACTCATCAGGGACGCGGAGCCATGCCTCAATCGGACCAGCAGCACTGAGAACGCCAAGCGGATCGCCGAGTTGGCGCGCGCCAGGGCCGCGGCGAGCCGACGCCCCGGCATCAGAGAACGCGCCAGAGAACACGCCGCGGCGCTGGCGAGTTTCGTCCTCCGGCCGTTCCGCGCGGATCGGTGAGGTCCGGCGCTGCTCGGTCGGCTGCGCCGGCCCACGCGAGCCATGCCGGGTCCACCCGCTTCACGCCATCGGGGTAGGGTGACGACGGCCAGGCCCCCGCGCATCGCCGTCGCCGTCCCGGTGCGGCCGGACAGGTCCCGCACCCTCACGCCGCCGCCGGCAGCCTCCCTGATCAACCGCCGCAGAACTTCACCGTCCACCCGGTTATCCCCCCCCCTGGTCCTCGTGCCGGACCCGTGGCGTTCAGTCTCGGCCGAACCCCCGCGGCAGCTCCACGTCGACGGCGTCGAGGTCGACGTCGCACACGCCCTCGAGCAGTTCCGCGGTCCTCGAGTCGGCCAGGCTCTCGGGCAGCCCGTCGCGCCAGGCCTCGTATTCGCCCTGCAGGGTCCGGAGCTCGGCGAGGGCGGCGGCCCACCGGGCCGGCCGGGGCCGCGGCCGCGGCGGCCGTCGCTCCCGGGTGGGGACGCCGGCGGCGCGGCGCTCGCGGTACCGGCGCTGTCGCTCGGCGTTGGTCAGGGCCACGGCCGCATTGTAGCCGTTACGTAACGGTCCGGGGTAGCCCATAACGGAAATTATGGGTTCGGCGCCCCGGCCGGGACGTCGCGGCCGCGCTCGGCCGCG
>JAPOVI010000168.1 GCA_026708265.1 Acidobacteriota bacterium | reverse complement strand
CCCCGCGCCCGACCCGGGGGCCGGGTCCGGGCTCGGCGTCGCCGCCGGCCTGGCGCAGCCCGACTTCCAGGGTCGGCGGCAGGGTGGAGCCGTCCTCCAGCGTCACCAGGCGCGAGCCTTCCAGCGCCAGCCGCATCCGGCTCGCCTCGCCCGCCGCCGCCGCGAGATCGCCCACGCCCTCAACGCTCACCGCGTCGGTCCAGGTGCGCGAGAAGAATGCGTCGCCCCGGAGCGCCAGCGCAAACCCGTCATGCGCCGCCGGCGTCAGCAGTTCCGCTCGGCCGCCGAGCGCGCCCAGCGTCATCTCCAGGTCGGTCCGGTAGCGCTCCGCCGCGTTTGCACCCGCCCGCTTCGCCGCGAGATCCAGGCTCCCCAGACCGTAGCCCAGCAGACCCCAGGCCGTGTGGCGGTCCGAGAGCCGGACGCGCAGATAGGGGTTCACCGCCGTTACCGTGCTCTCGAGGTCGTAGGAGAGCGCCGGGCCCTCCGCCGCACCCTTGCCGACGCCGTGGGTCGCCATCGCGCCGACCAGCCAGCGCCCGCGCTCACGGTCGGCCCCGAATACGCCGGTCGCCACCTCGCCGTCGCGCCCGGAGAAGCTCTCCAGACCGGCCCGGCCCCACGCGGTCCAGCGCCCGGAGCCGTCAGGGGCGCCGCCGCCAGGCGTCAGGCGGAACGAGCTCGCCGGCAGCAGCTCCCGCCCGCTCATGCCCCGCGAACCCGCCGTCCCCGGCGCGCCCGGAGCGGTGTCCCAGGCGAAACCGGCCCCGCGCCAGCGCTCCGTGCCGTCCCACCCGCCGGGCGCCCGCCCTCCCGGCTCGGAGGCCGGGACAGGCGGGCTCGATCCGGGTACGGACGCCTCGTCGTCCATCCGGGGTGCCGCCAGGAGGCCGAGCCGCTGGCCGCCCAGCGTCACGTGCGAGCCCGACCCCGGCGGGATCGCCAGCCGCTCCATCAACGCCGCCACTGTCTGCGACGTCACCGAGCGCCCGAACTGCGCCAGCCGTTCCTGCTGGAGCGGGTCGGTGTTGGCGATGATGCCCGTCGCCGTGCCGTCGGTGATGCGCGCGCCGGCAGCGTTGGAAAGCCGGAGCGTCAGCGTCTCCTCGCCCTCGTCATGCGCATCGTCCAGGACCAGCACCGAGACCGGCTTCGAAGTCTCGCCCGCTGCAAAGGTGAGCGTGCCCGAGGCCGCCGTGTAGTCCTGACCAGCCACCGCCGTGCCGTCGGCCGTCGCGTAGTCCACCGTCACCGGCACCGTCGCCGCCTTGCCGAGCGCCACCGTGAAGTCCAGCCTCGCGCCCGCCGCTTCCGTCACGCGGGCGTCGGCCGCCGATATCCCGGGCAGGTTCGCCAACCAGGCCTTCAGCCAGCGCAGACCGCCATTGTTCACCTTCGGCTGCGGCGGCCCCCAGCCGGGCGCCGTCGGGTCCCCGAGGAAGAACCGCGGCATGACCGAGTTGGCGACCCCCGCAAGGACGCCGGCCTCGGCGCTGCTCTCGTGGCGCGTCCGGTGGGAGACGCCGGCATCGCCGAGAGCCCGCACCCCTTCCTCGTATCGCGCCGCCGCCGCGGGATCGGAAGGGTCGTGGTAGATCAGGAACCGGGGCGCTGTCCCCCCGCTCGCCGCCTGTACCGTGCCCGGCGGCGGGCCGGCGTTCGCGATCGTCCCCGTCGCCTCGCCGTCGCCGATGCGCGCGCCGGCCGCGCTGGAGAGCCTGAGCGTCAGCGTCTCCTCGCCCTCGTCATGCGTATCGTCCAGCACCGCCACCGAGACGGTCTTCGAGATCTCGCCCGCACTGAAGGTGAGCGTGCCCGAGACCGCCGTGTAGTCCTCGCCCGCCGTCGCGGTGCCGTCGGCAGTCGTATAGTCCACCGTCACTGGTCCCTGGGCGGCCTCGTCCAGCGTCACCGTGAACGTAAGCGTCGCGCCCGCCGCCTCGCCGACACGGTCGTCGCCCGCCGATAGTCCGGGCAGCGCCGCGACACGGGCCTTCAGCCAGCGCAGGCCGCCGTTGTTCACCTTCGGCCGCGGCTCCCAGCCAGATGCCGCCGGCTCCCCGAAGAAGAACCGCGGCATGACCGAGTTGGCGACCCCCGCGAGGGCACCGGCCTCGGCCCTGCTCGCATGGCGAGTCTGGTGGGCTACGCCCGCACCGTCGAGCGCCCGCACACCTTCCTCGTATCGGGCCGCCGCCGCGTGATCGGACGGGTCGTGGTAGATCAGGAACCGGGGCGGCGTCTCCTCGCTCTGCACCTGCGCCGTCCCCGGCAAGGGCAGCGGGTCGGTGTTCACGATCGTCCCCGTCGCCTCGCCGTCGGCGATTCGCAGGCCGGAGGCATTCGAGAGCGTGAGCGTCAGCGTCTCCTCGCCCTCGTCATAGGGATCGTCGAGCACTGACACCGAGATCGTCTTCACCGTCTCGCTCGCACCGAAGGCGAGCGTGCCGCTCGTCGTGGTGTAGTCCTCGCCCGCCCGCGCCGTGCCGTCGGCTGTCGCATAGTCCACCGTGACCGCGCGGCCCGGCGCGCGGTCCAGCGTCACCGTGAAGTCGAGCGTCACGCCTTCCGCTTCGGTCACGCGGGCGTCCGCCACCGACACCTCGGCGGTTGCCCCCGGCTCGTTGTCGACGATGGTCAGGGTGCCGGCCGCGGAGAAGGTCCTGCCCGTAGCGGTGTCCGTGAAGGCGATGTCAACGGAGATCGTCTCGTCGCCCTCCGACTCATCGTCGTCGACCACCGTCACCTCGAAGTTCGTCGTCGTGGCGGTGATAACGCCGGGCGGGATGGTGAACTCGAAGGGGGCGCAGGCGAGGTCGTCCGGCACGCGCGCGGTGTCCTCAGCGGACACGCTGCACGAGCCCTGCACAATGGTGTCGGTCGCCAGGGTTCCGCCGAGCAGGACCACACTCAATGTGAAGCGCCGCGTTCCCCAACCCTCCTTGATGCGAAACTCGCCGTGCGGCAGCGACACGCCGGTCGGGGATCGATGCCCGTCGTCGTTGTCGTCGGACACGAACACCGGGGCATCCGCCACCGGCACGTCGTCGTAACCGCCCCCGGAAATCCCGTGCACGATGCGCGTCGTCCGGCCTCGCCGGCCACGGAAATCCCGGCCGTTGAACTGCCGGACCTCGGGATTGATCACCTCGTCGTTCACCCCGCGCACCAGAACGTGCTGCACCTCGTCCCAGTTGTCCCGTGTGAAGGTCAGCGCCCGCACGAACTTCATCGGCTCCGCCGTCGCGGTCGAGGGGTCGGCGCTCGACAGGGTGATGGTCACGTCGTCGATCGGACCCTTGTCGAGCTTGATGCGGTAGTGGCCCGTCCCGTTCTCGCGCACCACCATGGTGTGCGGATTGTGGAGGGAATGCGTGTTGGCGAACACCGTCACGCCCGGGGAATCGTCGTTGGTCACCGTGACCGCGACCTCCGGCCCCCGCCTGACGCTGCCGTAGCCCCGGACCCGGTGGATGATGGTGGTCTGACGCAACGGGTCGATGAAGTCGTCGTCGACCGCCTTCACCGTTACTGTCTGTGGTGTGCTCCAGTTCTGCGGCGTGAACGTCAGGTCCCTCCACGGCGACCCGGTGCGCACGATGGCTACGCTGGGACCCGCGACGACGGGGATCACGGTCACGCGGCCCGGCGGCTGCGTGTTGAGCACCACCGTGTAGGTCTGCTTGCGCCGGCCGGGGGCCTCGTCCACGCTCACCGCGGACTTTGACACCGTCAGCCCCGGTGTGCCGTCCATCGACGTCGCCCGCTCAGGCGCCGTGGACTCGGCGCCCGGATCCGACCACCTCCCGTCCCCCTCGTCGTTGGTCGCCCGCACCTGCACCAGGTACTGCGTGCCCGGGTCGAGCGAGTCGATCGTCGCCGTCAGGCCCACCATATCCTGCGGGCCGGCCGTCCAGCCGTCGCCGGCCGTCTTCCTGTAACGCAGGTCGTAGCCCGTGATCGGCGGGCCGGTGTTCGCCGGCGCGGTCCAGGTGACATCCAGGCTTGTCGTCGAGTCCGGCGGCGCCGACACCGTCGGCGACGGCGGCTTGCCCGGCTTCTCGGTCACGTCCGTGACCGCCACCGTCACAGTCGCCTCCGCTTGCGCCGTTCCGTCGCTCGCCCGCACCGTCAGGCTGAACGCCGTCGCCGGGTTCTCGAAGCCCTCGAAGTTCTCTCCGCGCCCGGCGTAGGTGATCTTCCCGGCCGACGAAACCGCGAGCCTGCCTCCCGTGTCGTCCGCCGCGATGCTGTAGGTGAGCGTGTCGTCCGTGTCCGCGTCGGTCGCCGACACCGTGCCCACCTCCACTGCCGTGATGCTGCCATCGGCGTTCTCGGCCAGGGTGAAGCTGTAGCTCGCCGGATCGAACACGGGCGCCCGGTTACCCTTTGCCCTGCCGTTGACGCGGATCTTCAGGGAAACCGCAGGGTTGTTCTGGCCCCAGGGGCCGGTCGAGCCCCAGGCCCGAAGGTACCCGGTGTCGCCGATGCTCCAGCCGGACGCGCCGCCGGAATCCTCGGAATTCTCAGGCGTGAGGTTGAGCGTGGTATCGCCGTCGAACGAAGCCGAACTGTCGACCACGACGAAGTACGTCGTGTTCGCAGCCAGATCAAGGCCGGTGTGGGTGTACGCGTTGTTGCCGACAACTTCCGATGACGGGAGCGTCAGCATCCCCACCAGGCTGCCCGGCGCACCGCTCGAGCTGGTGTAGATGCCGACGGTGTATGACCTTGCGGTGCTCACCTTCGCCAGGTTCAACTCGACGCTGGTCAGCGTGTAGCCGGCCGCGTGGGCGCCCGTCGTGAACGCCTGCGCCTGGTCGTGCGTGATCAATCTCCCGACGAAGCCCGAGGTCTGCCTGCCGACGTTGCTGACCAGCACGTCGGCACTGGCCGAGCCCGGCAGCGCCTGAGCCGCGAACGACGACGCGAACGCCAGAACGAGCCACCCGGCCGCGCGCGCCGAAGCGATGCACGCCGTTTCGCCGGGGCGGTCCGGTGAAGCTTGCCAAGCGCGTGCCAAATCTCCGCCCCGAAGCACAATTGAACGGCACCTGCCCTAAGCCGCGGGAGGAAGAACGGCTTCGGGCAGGCGCTTGAATATGCCGATTACACAAGCAATGACAACCTAATGCTAAATATCATGACGATAACTTCTGATCATCTAGATTGATGGGCAATTTTAATGTCTGTTGCATGTGAATTAGATCTCTTTCATGTCTGTAACATGAAGACTATGAAACGAGACTGCCCCCGGCGGGCGAGCTCCAGCAGGGACGGCACCGTAGGCCAGGTCGGCAAGACACCGCGGGACGATGCCCCGAGCGAAGACGCCATCACCTCGCGTCATGCCTCGCTGACAGCGGAAATCCTCCGCATTGGCGCGAACCTTGTTCCAGTTGCCTCGCCCTGGCTACGGTACGGCGGGGGGCGGTCGAGAGCGCTTGGTCGCTCACCGGCGCGACCGGACGCCGGTACCGATGACGAACGACGAACCGTACGCGCCACGCCATGTGCACAATGGGTGGCGGCTCACGGCCACCGAGTACCGGCACCTGCACGCGCTGTCGCTCGACGCGGGCGGGTTGGCCACCTTCGAGACGCTGATCCGCCGGGTCTGGGGGGAGAAGGACGGGGGCAACGTGGAGGCGCTCCGGAGCGCGGTCGCCAAGCTCCGGC
>JAPOVI010000033.1 GCA_026708265.1 Acidobacteriota bacterium | reverse complement strand
CGCGGCGGGAAGATCCTCGGACCCCAGCTGGGGGGGCTCCCGGGCCCGCAGCAGCGCCTCCCGAGTGTCGCGCGCCCGCTGGGAGATCCGGAGCGTACGGCGGGCGTACGGGGTCAGGCCCGTGACGAAGCGCACCAGGCCTCGCACGACGTCGAGCAACGAGGCACGGCCCTTGTCCGACAGGTGCATCAGTACAGCGATGCGCTCGATGACCTCCCGCCGCGAGCCGTCGGCGCGCGACAGCCGGACCTCGAACCCGTCGGGTGCCCGCAACAGCCGTTCGGCGTGCGACGGCGTCCAGGCCGGGACGAAGGACCCGCGCTCGTACACCGCGACGACGTCGCCCCGGGCCAGCAGCGCCGCGACGACGATGACCGGAAGCGGCCCGTCCTTGAGTCCGAAGGGCGGTCGGCGAAGCCGGGCGTAGAGCTCGGTCAGCGGCCGGCGGCCGGCCTCCGTGTCGTGCAGGAACCGGTCGATCTCCTTCCAGACGGGTCGAAGCGCGCGCCCCGGGGTGCCGAACCCCCAAGCATCGTCTCGCTGACGGTGGACGCCATGCACCTCCAGAACGGAGCGGTACATGCTGACTTCCGGCGGGTTGCCCTCGAAGCCGAGCTGGGCAGCATCGCCCCGCAGAATCATCGCCTCGAGCAGGTTGCGGCGCGCGCGAGCCGCCGACGTAGAGAGCGCGCGGCGGTTCAGCAGCTCGTTCCGGATCGGGGGCGCGCCTGGGTAGCTCGCCTTGCACAACGCGGAGAGCGCCGCCGATGCCTCCCGCCACGACGCAACGGCCAGGTGCTCCCCGGCCGTGATCCAGTCGCTCCGCCGCGGATCGAACGCTCGGCCGACCTCTGCCGCCACCTGCCGCTCCAGCTCCTCGATTCGCCCGGTCAACTCCGTTCGCGCCGCCGGATCGGACTGCAGCTCCGGCGTGGACGATCGCACGAGCTGCGCGGCTGCGAGCTCGCGCGCGAGCTGCGACAGCCGCTCGGCGGCCGCCGGCACCACTAGCACCACGGGTTTTCCCGATCCGAGGCGCTCGATCCCCAGACCGCCGATGCCCTGCCGAGTCTTCAGGTCATCCGCTTCGCGCTCGATCGCCGGCAGCGCCAGGAGCACGAGGCCGTCGCCCTCGGTGGTCAGGTTCAGCTCTTCGTCCCGGAGTAGGCGCGATGCTTCGACGAAGTGCACGTCGAAGAAGCGCAGGGTGCCGGTCTCGAACAGGTGGCGCCGCGCAACGAGGGGCGGCCGCGGTGCGTGCCGCTGCAGCACGGCCACGATCGAGGCGGTCGCGGGCAACTGCTGCTCCGCTCGCAGCACGAGGTCGTCGAGATCCAGGTCGCTGCCTTCCCAGATCTGGAACGCGTCGCGGAAACGCCGGTAGACGACCAGGGAACGCTGCTTCAGGCGGTCGAGCGCGCGGCGCGCGGCACCTTCGTCGCCGAGGCACGCGGCAACCGTCTCCGCCGACGCCCGCAGGCCGACCTGCTCGCCGAGCATGCCGAGGAGCCCGACGACCTTCAACACCCGCTCGTCGGCGGCGTCCGACTCGGGCGGCAGCCGGCGGATCGCGGCATCGATCTCCGCCCACCGCCTGCCGTCGCGACCCGGCACTCGGGTGCCGAGCACGCCCGTCGAGTAGTCGTAGAGCCGGTCCGCCGTGTACAGAGCCTTCGGCCCGTGCGTGCGCAGGAAGTCGCGAAAGCTCAGCGGTTCGCCGGCGGAGAGGAACGCGAACAGCGACCGCTCGTTCTGGGCGAGCCGGCCGCGGAAGAGCGGGCCGAGCAGAGCGGTCGTGACGGGATGGAGCGGCCAGCAGGCGTTGAGATCCCCGGCCAGTCGCGTCCGGTTCCAGCCAGTGCGCTCGGCAACCCACGAGGCTGTCTCGGCGACGACGCGCTTCCAGCCCTCCGCGGCCGGACGTCTCCCGGTCCGGCGAATCGCCGCGGCCGTCAGCCGGATGATCTGGTCGCCCCCTTCGCGAAACGCGAGTTCACCGAAACGGCCCTGCACCTTCGCCCACTCGTTGCGCTCGGAGGAACCGAGCCGATGGGCGTACTCGTCGAACGACTGGTGCAGCACGGTCAGCACGACGAACGGGACGCCGTTGCTCCGGGCGGCGGCCTCCGCGAGCGCCTGCAGCAGGTAGACGTCGCCCCGAGCGGGCTGTTGTGCGGCGAACTCCAGCGCCTTGCCGGCCTCGTCGACGATCAGCAGCAGCCCCGCGCCCGTGCGGGCGGAGATCTTGTCGACCGCCTCCTCGAAGCAGGCCACGACGTCGGACGTCGCGCACCGCGACAGGGAAGGCGGCGAACCGTTCAAGTACCCCTGGATGGACCGGAGCACGCGCGGCTTGGCGCCGCGCCGCCCCTCCCAGATGCCTTCGAGCGTCGCCGCGAGGGAGCGCAGCAGGAGGGTGTCGAGCGGCGCGCGTTCCGCCGTCAGGACCGCCGGATACAGGGACTGCCGCGGCAGCGGGACGTCGCCCGAACCGTTCAGCAGCCGGCGCGCCTCCTGTGCCCCCGGGGAACCGAGCGGCGACAGCAGATCGGCAAGGAAGACCGCGAACGCGCTCTTGCCTGATCCGTACGGGCCCACGAGGCTCCAGGCCCGGTCGCCTTCCGCATCGTCGATGCCGCTGGTGATCTGCGAGAGGGCGCGCCGGACGGCCGGTGTGACGAGGTAGCCGTCGAGCGCCTCCGGCGACCCCGCGTCGTGGGTGAGGTTCACGGCGCGCCGGAAGCGCCGTCCGACGTCCACGAGGTTCAGGAGACTCGCTGCCTGCCGGGCCATCGCACCTGGTCCTCCGCCGACCGTGGCTCGTAGTACCGGTGCAACAACCTCGCCGGGTCCGGCGCCTCGTGCACGTAGACCTGCTTCAGCCCGGCGGTCTCGTCGAACACGACGCCGCCCTCCGTCAGGGCCTCGATGCGGTCGAGCCGCCCGAGCAGCCCCGGTTCGTCGAGACAGAATACCCGCCCCGGCGCGCCCGCGCCGAACGCCAGATCCTCCAGCGTGACGGTCTGCGCGCGGGCCGGCCGCCGCACCAGGTGTTCGGCCAGCGCCCAGGCGAAGATTCCGTCTGGCAGCGTGTCGTGAGTGCCGCGGACGAGCGCGTACGTCTGATCCCGGCTCGACGCGCGGAGCACGCCGAGCTCCGCGAGGGGGCAGTCCAGCGTGTCTTCGAGCACGGTGTTCCGGCGGCCTTGCGGGGCGTACGTGCGGAGGAACACGTCAAGGTCACGTTTCAGCGTCGCCCCCGTCACGCGGGTCGCGCCCCGCTGGGAAACCAGCGCCTGCAACGCATCGAGAAGCTCGGCCCGGGTGAAGACCGTAGCGGGGAACTGGTTGAAAACCCACCACCACGTGGTCGCGCCCGCCGGGCGACTCGCGATCTGCCAGTGCAGCAGCCACAGCGTCCCCGGGTCCTCCAAGAACGGATCCCAGCCATCGTCGCCGACCAGGCTCCGGCCGAGATAGGTCGCCTGCAGTTGTCGGACGCGACCGCCGCAGCGCCCCGGCGCCTCTTCGAGCATCCCGGTGACGACGCCCCAGTGGCGGATCGACGCCACCATGTTCTTGCCTACGCCGAGCCGCACCGCCGCGTCGTCGGCGTGGAACGCGCACCCGTCGCGGACGACCGCGTCGGCCGCCTTCTTGAGCCACGTGTACCGAAAAGGGAACGTCTCGTGGCCGGAGAACGACATCCGTTCCGCGACAGTCACTTGGACTGCCTCCCGCTCTCCTTCGATCCGCGTGCAATCCACGCGCCGAGCTCGTCGCTGCGTACTCGCCAGTGCTTCCCGGCCTTGAACGCGGGCAGGGCGCCGGAGCGGACGATCTTGTAGACCGTCTTCTTGGAGATCTTCAGGTACGCCGCGACCTCGTCGAGGGTCAGGATCTCGCTGAGGGTCGGCGCCGCCGCGGCTGCAACTGGCTCGGCGGGGCTGGAACGAGCGCCAACGGGCATCGTGAGACTTTAAACAACCATTTCTTGTAGGTCAAGGCCCCAGAACCGCTAGATATTGCGCTACACCATGGCTGTTCTCCGACAAGTCCGGGCCAGCAGCTATCGAGCGGCTCGGGCCAGCGCCGGCCGCATCGACGCGTCGATGAAAGACTCGGGCCGGACGGGCGCCTTCCTGCGATTTCGGCGAGCGTACCTCGGTCCCTCACGACCCGGCTCGGGCTACGGCGGCGCAGATCGCCCGCGGCGGGCAGCCGCGAGTCGACACCAAACCGGTCCCGCGCTCGAACGCTAACTTCCACGCGAGCGAACCCGCGCCCCGGCGACTAGACCTGCACCGCGACGCCCTCGACCTGATGCGCCAGTGCCGGATGGCCCGTGCCCGGCGACGATCGCATCGAAGCGACCGCGCGCCAACCGCGCAGCCACGTCCAGGATCCTCCGCGTCGTCGTAACACGACGACAAGGCGCCACCGCTGCGACGACCCGGCGGCCGAGACCCGCACGCTGGTCGCGACGCGCACTGCGCCGCGGTCCCTCGATCCGGCTGGCCTTTCGGCGCGATCAAGCTGCCAAGCGACCGGAGTAGACGCGAAGGTCGACGTCTTCACGCCGTACGCGCCGCCCTCGCGACGCGGCGCGGGCCGTTAAGTTTGAGTGGCTTCGGCCGCGGGATGTCGCTCAGACGGCGCAGCCCCGAGACGGCTGAGGTTCGTTCTCGGTAGTCGGCGATCAAAACAGCGGCGATGTCGGGGTCGACCAGACCTTTCCGCGCGCGCCACTCGTAGTGCTCGACGAACGGATCGCTGTCGTGCAGCATCCCCATCCTCCCTGGATTCATCGAATCCGCTCCCGAGCCACGCCTGGAAGTGGTTGCTGCTGGTGGAGCAGGCGCTCCTTGTCCTGCAACCAGTCCCAAGCCGTTTTCGAGAGCCAACCGGCCTTGCCCCGAGTGTCCACCTTGCAGACCAAGAAGCGCATGTTGTTCGATGCGATCGCGTTCTCGATACGGTCGCACCATTCCTGTTCTGGCTCGTCCGTCCACAACACCCAGCAGCCAGCCCCGTAGCGCATCCAGCTCTCGGCATCGTTGAACACTCCTTCCAGGGCCACCAGCTTCTTGCCGTCAAGGCCGTGAAGATCAAGTCCGACGTGAAGTAGATTCATCACTCTGCTTCCGGTGGAGTCGGCCGCGTCGGTTCGTCAACGGTTGGCCCAGATTCCTTTGTCCCAAGGCGCCGCATCTCAAGCTCGAAGAGGTCGCTCACCTTCATTGCCGCGATCTCCGGCCTCCAGAACGACAGAGCCAGCACCCCGACCAAGTACAGGGCGAAGGCGCAGGCGGTCACCAGCACTGCCATCTTGGCCGCCTTCTCATTCGCGATGACGGCAGCCGTCGCGGTCGCCGCGCAGCCGATGAACGCAAGGGTCGTCTGACCGACCACCCCATGTCCTCGCAGTGCACCGCTCAGTCCTCGCCAGAACTCTCGAACCACCGCCGCGGCGCGAGTGGTGTCACCCATGGAAGCGTGAGATTGGCGGTTCGCGAACGAGGCGAGACGTCGACGTGAAGTCGTCGACGTTCCTCGACGGCGGACTCCCCCCACCGCCGACCGGTGGTGACCCCTCGACGTCGGGTGGAGGGGAGTCCCAGAGCGGGGCGTACTCGGCTGCCATCCCCGGAGAACTCAGGAAACGCTGCTCTCGGTAGACGCAGTACTCGTCGAGGCTGGGCTGGCGTTCGTCCCTTGGATCCCCGGGTCTCTCCTCGGAATGGCTTAGT
>JAPOVI010000123.1 GCA_026708265.1 Acidobacteriota bacterium | reverse complement strand
GAGGCGGTCGCAGGCCTGTCTGTCGGCGAGGAGATCGTGGCGGCCGGCGCCACCGCCCTGAAGGACAGCGCCAGGGTGCGCCGGTTCCGGGGGCTGTCGAACTGAGGCCCGCGCTATGAGGATCGCCCGCGGCAGTATCGAAAAGCCGCTTCCCACCTGGATCGTCATCCTGGTCTGCTTGGCCGGCGGCATCCGGGGATTCCTCTCCCTCGGACGGCTTGAGGACCCGGCCTTCACGATCAAGCAGGCGGTCATCGAGACCCGCTACCCCGGGGCCTCGGCGCACCAGGTCGCCGAGGAAGTCTCCGAGCCGCTGGAGTCGGCGATCCAGAAGCTGGGCGAGGTCGAGCGGATCGAGTCGGTCAACCGGCCGGGCGTGTCGCTGATCGACGTGCATATCGAGTCCGGGTTCGACGGCTCCGAGCTTCCGGCGATCTGGACGAAACTCCGGGCGAGGATCGCGGACGCGGCGCGGCGACTGCCGCCGGGCGTCCAGGCGCCCCTGGTGAACGACCGGTTCGGCGATGTGTTCGGCATCTACTACGCCGTCACCGCCGAGGGTTTCACCGATGCGGAGAAGCACCGCCTGGCCACGTTCCTCCGGCGCGAGCTGCTCGCGGTCGAGGGCGTAGCCGATGTCGGCATCGGGGGCCTCCCGGAAGAGGCGGTCTTCGTCGAGCCGGACCTCGCGCTTGCCGTCAATCTGGGCGTCCCGCCGCAGGCCGTTGCCGCGGCGATCGCCAACGCCAACTCGGTGGTCGATGCCGGGTCCACCGACACGGCCCGCATCGCCGCGCCCGCCGGGTCGGACACCGTGTCGGAGATCGCAGGCCTGTCTGTCGGCGTCGGCGGCGAAACGGTCAACCTGGCGGACCTCGCCGGGGTCCGCCGCGGCCGGCAGACCGATCCCGGCCTGATCGTGCGCTTCGACGGCATCGAGGCCTTCACGATCGGTGTCGCCGGCCTCGCGACCGAGAATATCGTGGCCGTCGGCGAGCGGGTGGAACGGCGCCTCGCCGCGCTCGAACGGGACATTCCCGTCGGCGTCGAACTGCATCCGGTCTACCGCCAGCACCGGGTGGTCGAGGCGGCGTCGAACGACTTCCTCGTCAATCTGGCGATGTCCGTGGGCATCGTGACGATCGTGCTCGCCCTGTTCATGGGATGGCGGGCCGGCGCGGTGGTCGGCTCGACGCTCCTGCTGACGGTCGTCGGCACGCTGTTCTTCATGGCGGTCTTCTCCATCGAGATGGAGCGCATTTCGCTGGGCGGCCTGATCATCGCCATGGGGATGCTGGTGGACAACGCCATCGTGGTCGCCGAGGGCATGCAGACCGCGATGCTGCGGGGCCGGTCCTCGCGCGATGCAGCCGACGAGGCGGCGTCGCGGACCCAGGTCCCGCTCCTCGGCGCCACCGTCATCGGCATCATGGCGTTCGCGGGCATCGGCCTCAGCCCGGACTCGACCGGCGAGTTCATGTTTTCCCTCTTTGCCGTGATCGGCATCTCGCTGCTGCTCTCCTGGGCGCTTGCCGTCACCGTGACGCCGCTGCTCGGCCATTATTTCTTCAGGCGGGGCGGCGCGGACGGGGCCGCCGCCTATGCCGGCCTGCCGTTCCGGGCCTACGGGGCGCTGCTGCGCGGGGCGCTG
Organism: Acidobacteriota bacterium; assembly: GCA_026708265.1. Lineage (GTDB taxonomy): Bacteria > Acidobacteriota > Vicinamibacteria > Vicinamibacterales > UBA8438 > JAGWAJ01. Next base: position 4,158 of record JAPOVI010000123.1, on the reverse strand, counting down.
AAGCTGCGCTGGCCGGTCATCGCCGTCCTCATCGCCATGACGGCGGCGTCCCTGTTCGGCTTCGTCCATGTCCGGCAGCAGTTCTTCCCGGATTCGAACACGCCCCTCTTCTTCGTCCATTACAAGCTGCCGCAGGGGACCGGCATCCACCGGGTGTCCGAAGACCTCGCGAAGGTCGAGGCCTGGCTGGCCGGACGCGGGGAGGTCGAGTCGGTCGCGACCTTCGCCGGCCGGGGGGCGGCGCGCTTCGTGCTGACCTATTCGGCCAGGAAGCCGAACCCGAGCTACGGGCACCTCATCGTCCGCGTCCGGGCTCTCGACCGGATCCCGGCGCTGCAGGGCGATCTGGAGGCCTTCGGCCGGGACAGCTTCCCGGAGGGCGAGTTCCGCACCCGGCGCCCGGTGTTCGGGCCGGGCGGCGGCGATCCGATCCAGGTCCGGTTCTCTGGCGGCGACCCGGACACCCTCCGCAGGCTCGGCGAGGAGGCGATCGCCCGCATGGCCGCCGCATCGGACGACCTGAAACATCCGAGGACCGACTGGCGCGAGCGGGAGCCGGTCATCTCCCCCGTCTATGCCAGCGCCCGGGCGCAGACCGCGGGCCTTGCGCGCGAGGACATCGCGTCTGCGCTCAAATTCGCCACCGACGGCATCCGCGCCGGCGTCTACCGGGAAGGCGAACGGCTGATCCCGATCCTGGTGCGCCTGCCCCGCGAGTCCGGGCTCGGCCTCGGCGACCTGCCGGTCTGGTCCGCCGCGGCCGGCGCCTTCGTGCCCGTCGGGCAGGCGATCGACGGCTTCGCCTGGGAGGCGCAGGACACGCTGGTGTATCGCCGCGACCGCCTGCCGACCCTGACGGTGTCGGCCGATATCCCGCGCGAGCGGACCGCCGCCGAGGTCCATGCCGCGATCCGCAAGACGGTCGAGGACATGCCGCTCCCCCCGGGCTACCGGATGGCATGGGGCGGCGAATTCGAGGCGTCGGGCAAGGCGCAGTCCGGCCTTGCGGCGCAGCTGCCGCTCAGCTTCATCGCGATGGTGCTGATCTCGGTGCTGCTGTTCAACGCGCTGCGCCAGCCGCTGATTATCTGGCTGCTGGTTCCCATGGCGGTGAACGGCGTCGTCATCGGGCTTCTCGGAACCGGCCTGCCCTTCACCTTCACCGCGCTCCTCGGGTTGCTCAGCCTCTCCGGCATGCTGATCAAGAACGGCATCGTCCTGGTCGAGGAAATCGACCTTGTCCGCCGCGACGGCCGGGCGCTGAACGAGGCCATCGAAATTGCCTGCAAGTCGCGCCTGCGCCCGGTGGTGCTCGCGGCGGCCACCACGATCCTCGGCATGACGCCGCTGCTGACCGACGCCTTCTTCGTCTCCATGGCGGCGACCATCATGAGCGGGCTCGCCTTCGCCACCGTCCTCACGCTGGTCGCCGCGCCCGTCCTCTACCATGTGCTGTTTGCGGGCGGGGAACGCCGCCGCGCCGTTGCCGCGGACACAACGGCCTGAAGCAGGGCATGCCGGTTTGCCGCGCCTGTCTGCGGGGTTCCGGAAGGGTCTCGCCGGGGGAGGGTCATGCCGCAATGCCCGGGGCCGCTCTGCGAAGGCAAGGACGGCCGCTTCCGGAACGATGCCCCGCCGCCGGCGGACGGACCGCGCGGGCCGCGGCGATGGCCCGTATCTCAGAACCCGTCGGCGTCCACGGTCGAGTCGTAGAAGGCGAAGTCGGTCGCATCGAGATCGGTGATGTCGACGCCTTCGAGCCGGATCGTGCCGCCGCCCTGGCCGGTGAGGTCGATCACCGCCGTGCCGTTGTCGTCGGTGATGGTGAGGTTGTCGAACCCGGTCACGCCGGTGAGGCCTGCGGTGTCGATCCGGATCGTGTCCTCGCCATTGGCGAAATCCCCGATCGTGTCGGTCCCGTGCCCTGCCTTGAACACGAAGGCGTCGGCGCCGGAGCCGCCGTAGAGCGTGTCGTCGCCGGCCCCGCCATGGATGGTGTCGTCGCCTTCCTCGCCGAGCAGCATGTCGTCGCCGGCGCCGCCGTCGATGGTGTCGGCGCCCTCTCCGGCGAGGACCGTGTCATCGCCCCCCCCCATCGCCATGGTGGTGGCGTCGGCGGAATCGACGAAGAAATCCCCGCTTTCGGTTCCTTCCCAGGGGTCCTCCGCGCGCTCGATGGTGGCGCCCTCGCCGGTGTCGTATTCGGTCGAGGGCGGCGTGGCCGGCAGGTTGAAATTCGAGGCGGTGACCTGCGAGGCGCCGACCCCGGTGAGCGTGACGGTGCCGCCGAGTGCGCTGTGGGTGACGGTCACGCCGGTGCCGTCGGAGAGATCGGCAATGGTCAGGTCGTCGAACCCGATCCCCGTCTGCAGCAGGCTGAGATCGATCGTGTCCTCGCTGACATCGAAGTCGGTGATCGTGTCGTTGCCGGTATTGCCGGCGAACAGGAAGACGTCGGCGCCGCTGCCGCCGGTGAGCGTGTCATTGCCGGCGCCGCCCATGATGTGGTCGTCGCCCGAGCCGCCGTCGATGATGTCGTTGCCGGCGTCTCCGAGCAGCACGTCATTGCCGGCGCCGCCGGAGATGTTGTCGTTGCCGCTGTCGCCCCGGATGACGTCGCCGCCCGCGCCGCCGGTGACGGTGTCGGCGCCGCTGCCGCCGCGCACGACATCGCGCCCGGCCCCGCCCGTGACGGTGTCGTCCCCCTCGTCCCCGACGACGATGCCGCCGGCGTCATCGACGGCGATGGTGTCGCCGGCGTCGGTGCCGACATACAGATACCTGGTCATGGCCTGTATTCTCCTTTCGGTGCTCGTGCGGGCCTCGGCCCGTCCGGTTCCGTCGCTTCCGCCGACACGCCGCCCGGGGTTCCTTCGATCCCGGCGGTCCGCATCCGGACAGGGCCCATGATAGGGACGCATGGCGGCAGGGTCCAAGACCGTCTTCTTATGGAGCCGGCCGGAATTTGCTATAGGGGCGGGCGGTTTCCCGTTGCGGATTGCGCGCAGGGGTGCCGGGCAGGGCGGCCTGCAGGCCCGGGAGGATGGGGTTCGTGACCGGAATGACGGGGGCAGCCGGGTCTCCCGGCTTGCGGCCCGGGGGAGCATGGGATCGATGACTGCCGGCGAGAGCGAGATACGGGCCGCGCTTGCGGAGAGCCGGCGGCTGTTCGTCTCGGTCGGCTTCTTCAGCATCTTCGTCAACCTGCTGATGCTGACCGGTCCGCTGTTCATGCTGCAGGTCTACGACCGGGTGCTGACCTCGCGCTCGGAGGCGACGCTGGTGACGCTGGCGGCGATCACGGGGTTCCTGTTCCTGATGATGGGGATCCTGGACCATGCGCGGGGCCGGGTGCTGGCGCGCGCCGGGGCGCGGCTTCAGGCGCGTCTGGATACGCGGGTGCTGAGGGCGATCCTGTCGCGGGCGGTCTCGCCGGCGGAGCGGCCGCGGCCCGCGACGGCGCTCAGGGACCTTGAGGCGATCCAGCGTTTCGCCTCGGGCTCGGGGCCGTTCGCCTTTTTCGACGCGCCCTGGACGCCGGTGTTCCTGGCGGTGCTGTTCATGTTCCACTGGCTGCTGGGCGTGCTGGCGGTGTTTTCGGGCTGCCTGCTGCTGGTGCTGGCGCTGCTCAACCAGGCGCGCACCGGGCGCCTGCAGCAGGAGCTCGGGGAGGCGGCGGCGCGCTCGGCGCATTTCGTGGAGCAGATGCGGACGGGAAGCGAGACGGTGCAGGGCCTCGGCATGCAGGACGCGGTGGTGGCGCGCTCCGGGGAGCTGCGCGACGGCCTGCTCGCGCGGACGCTGGCGGCGTCCGACCGGAGCGGCTTTTTCGGGGTGACGACGAAGACGCTGCGCCTGTTCCTGCAGTCGATGATGCTGGGCCTCGGCGCGTGGCTGGCGATCCAGGGGCAGGTGACCTTCGGGGTCATCATCGCGGCGTCGATCCTGCTCGGGCGGGCGCTGGCGCCGATCGACCAGGCGGTCGGGCAGTGGCCGCTGCTGCAGCGGGTGCTGGCGGCCCGGCGCTCGCTGGCGACGCTGCTGGAGGAGACGCCGCCCGAGGAGGGCCGGACCGCGCTGCCGGCGCCGCGCGCGCTGCTGGAGGTCCAGGGGTTGGCGGTCGCCGCGCCGGGGGCGCGGGTGGCGGCGGTGCGCGGG
>JAPOVI010000128.1 GCA_026708265.1 Acidobacteriota bacterium | reverse complement strand
CCGTGAACTCCGCCGTGCTCCCCTCGGCGATGGCGCCGGTGCCGCTGCGCGCAAGACGCACCACCGTCGGGTCGTCGTCGCGGATCGTGACGGTGGCGGTGTTGGCCGTGGACGAGATGGTCACGCCGGCGGGGAGCGCGTTGTTGGGGTCCGCCGAGACGGTCGCCGTCACCACCTCGTCGGGCTCGTCGAGGGTGTCGTTGGTAGTCGCGTAGAGGACGTAACTAGGGCCAAGCGTTCGCCCACTCGGAATCGTGTCTGTCGTGCACCCCTGAGCGTCGAGGGCCAGTGAGCTGACCCCTTTAGTCAACGTGAAGCTGGCGGTGGACAAAGAACTGGCGAAACAGAGCTTGAACGGTACCGTCGCGGTCTGCACTGACGAAACGTGTATATTGAAGCTGCCACTCTGTACGTGTGGACTCTCGTTCGTGGCCCGCATTGCCCCAGACGTTACCGATACCATGCCGGACTGTGCGGCGGTCTCGGTAGCCAGCCCGCCCAGCAGCGGCAGGATGAGCAGCGCCGGGAGCAGGCGGCGGCGCACACGGAGGGCGGCAGGACGGACGCCCGCGGCGGTGCGGCGGGAAGAAGGTTCGGGACTGTCGGAGGGAGAAGCGGGCCGGCGGGATGCGGTGCGCCCGTCGGCGGAAGATGCGGGTTCAGGCGGGGAGGATGTTGAGCTTAGGCAGCTGCGCCATGCGGACGCACAGGTAGCGTCCGGCGTCCGGCGTCCGGCGTCCGGCGTCCGGCGTCCGGCGTCCGGCGTCCGGCGTCATTGTAACAACCGCATCAGGCGGGTTTGTCAAGAGAGAGTCTTCGCGCGAACAGGTTTCGGTCAGCTTGCCGTTCAGGCCCAGCGCCTTCGCCGCCGTCGCGCGCAGCGCGCCCATCGCCGTGTCGATCATGGTCATCGCGTCGCCTCCGCACCTGTCGCCCGGCAAGCCCGCGTGCAGCGCGCACCCCTGCCGAGCGTCACCTGTCTCACTTTCGCGTACCGTAAGCCGAGCCCGGCGGGAACGCAAGACAGCAACCGGTCGCGAGTGCGCGTCAACGGCGATCCCCTCGCCGCTGTCCGCCCTCCGGTCATCGCCGGCAGGCGACCGCGACACCGCCGACCGGCATCGCCCGCTCGCCGTCACCGACGACGGGAGCATCGACGACCGAGCCGACAGCATCGTCGAACCCGGTGCGAGCCGGTCCCGTCACCGCTCGCGGCAGAGGCGCCGACAGTGCAGCCGGATGCCGTATCGGACTCCGTGCATGTCCCGGTGCACCGGCCTCGTCGCGGCAGCCCATGCTTCGAGCTCCCCGCCCCGTTCACTCGCCACGGCAGCTTTGCCTGTCAGAGCGGCCCCGCTATCGTTCCCCGACATCGTGGCTGAACGCCGATTCCGCATGGACTCGCTGACGCGAGTTAAGGTTCTCACACCTAACGCACTGATAGTGCAGGGTTTTCCGAGGCTACGATTGGCTGCGATGGGCTACGGCCGGGTACGATCCTTCGTCCGTGATCGTAGCTCTGTCGTGCCGGGAATAGTTGGCACCGATCGCGACCAGGGCGGAGCACGTCGTCACACGCCGGTTGCGGTTCGTTTTCAAGGGGTTGGAGCCGCCGCGCCGGAGCCGGACACGGACCATGTTCGCGCGAAGTGTAGGCAATGGCCTGCGTGGTCTCGATTTGTGACAGGCGCTCGGCGAGATTTTCGGCCCCGGCAGGTCACGGCGGGTCCGCGAACAGGACCGCGCGTAGCTCCCAATTACGGTCCACGAGGTCATGGACGGTGTAACGGTGGAGCACCGCGAACAATGCCGCCTCGGCCTCGGCGAGCACGCCCGGTATCGGCAGGCGGGCGCGCTCCGACATCGGTCGGCACCGCCGGGGGAAGCACTCGGCGAGCGGGATGGTCCGCTCCATGTACCGCGCCACCGCGCCCGCCGAAATCTCCGTCGCCGGTCGCGCGAGCCTCAATCTCCCGCCGTTGCCGCGCACCGTCTCGACGAACCCGACGCGGCCGAGCTCCCAGGCCACCCGGTTCAGGTAGCTCCGGGAGACCCCGAGGCAGTCCGGAATCGGACGGCGAGCGCCAAGCCCGGCCACGCGGTGACGGGGCGTCGCTGCGAGGGCCTTGGGAGTGCCGAAAGGGGTCGCAGGTATCTTGGAAAATTGCGAAACCCGGCGGGACCCGTGCGTGTAACGCCCGTGTAACGGGCCGGGACCGTCGCGAGGCCGTGGTTCTCGGGAGAACCGCGCCGGATGCTCTGATTCCTGCGCGATTTCAGTATGTTATACGAGCGCAATGCGCGCGCAATGCGCCGTGGTACCGAATGGAACACGCGCTTTTCCAAGGGGTTCTCGGAGCATACATTGAGGACATAGGGGGACAGGGCGTAGCCTGACGTAGCCAGAGGGGGACAGGGAACGACAGGGCAGCATGCTGCGGTAGGTGTGTTCACTTACCGCCGCCAGGCGTCCAGCGATTTTGCTACAGGACGTTTTCGACCTCGACCGCGAGTGCGCGCCGTTCAAGCGCTCCAGCCAGCGCGGCGCTTGAGCGCTTCCGGCGGCGTTGGTGTCCCGGTTCGCGAAGCACGGCCTGAAGGGCGTCAGCATGGGAAGCATGGCGCTCGCGCTGCGTATCGGAGCGGGGCGCGCGATCATTGGAGACAGGCTTGACAATCATGGGCCATTGGCCTATATGGTCGGGGATGGAGTTCGAATGGGACGATGCCAAGAACAGCGCCTGCTTCGAGCGCCGAGGCTTCGACTTCGCCCACGCCGTCAACGCCTTCCACGATCCGCACCGGATCGTCGTCCAGGACCGGCGGCGCGACTATGGCGAGGACCGATACCGACTGCTCGGCACGGTCGAGGGGCGCGCCTATATCGTCGTCTACACGATGCGGGGTCCGGCCGTCCGCATCATATCGGCCCGCAAGGCCAACCCGAAGGAGGTTGCGGAGTATGAGCACAACGCGCATCAGGGTTGATCCCGGCGACCCGGCCACCTTCCCGAAGGGGCGCATCGACGCCGCGCGGGTGGACGCGACCACGGAAGCGGAGATCGCGGCCCAGGAGCGGGAGGACGAGGCCGAGGCGTTGCAGGACATGGCGCGGTATGCGCGCCGGGTCCGGCGGCGGATGGGCCTCAGCCAGACGGAGATGGCGCGGCGCATCGACGTGTCGCCCGAGACCATCCGCAATTGGGAGCAGGGCAAGCGCTGCCCGACCGGCGCGGCGCGCGCTTTGCTGCGGGTTCTCGACAAGGCGCCGGAGACCGCGCTTCGCGTGCTGACCTGAAACGATGGCGACGATGGCGCATCGCGAGATTTGTAATCCTTCGTTCGTCGGGTGATGGGGTTGGCGATTTCATCGATTGAGGGTTCGCTTCCAGTCTCGCCTGAAGTCATTTTGGGCGCCCTGCGCAAGCCTCTGGTAACGCCCGCGGGGATTCGCTATCGTCTCGCACATGACGATGCGCGACGAGGATTTCGGGGCGACTCTGGCGCTGAGCGAGGCGGACAACGGCCTCTGGTCGCCCTCGATGGTGGTGCCGGCATCGGTGTGCGAGCCTCCCGACTGGCAGTCTCTGTACGAACAGGCGGAGGCCCGCGCGGAGCAGGAGCGGGCGCGGGCGGACGCGGCGGAAGCGCGCGCCGAAGAGTTGCTTGTGGCGGAGAGGACCGCCCGTTCCCAGGCCGGTTCGCTGAAGTCGATCCTCGACAAGAGCCGGGACAAGCTCAAGGCGGCGGTCGAGGAGATCAAGGAGGTCCGGCGCACGGCGAAGGACGCGCTGTTCTACCGGTCGGAAGCGGCGCGGCTGGAGAAGCTGCTTTCGGAGGCCGGCGTCGATTCGCGCAAGCGCAGCCCGCTCACGTCGCTGCGCATGGAAGTCGTCCGGTTGCGCCGGGATTTGCGGGCGGCGAAAGCCGCGAAGGATACGGCTGCCGTCCGGCCGCCCAAGACCGCGCCGACACGGAAGGCCGACAAGGACACGATCAGGGCGCTGCGCCGGGACGTCGATTCCCTGACCCGGGAGAACGCCCGGTTGGGCAAGGCGCTGGAACGCGCGCGAGAGGGCAAGGACGAGCTCGCGTCGTTGCGCAAGGCGAACGCCCGCCAAGGCAAGAAGATGGAGGCGCTGCGGGCCCGGAACGTGGAACTGCAAGCGCGGATAGCCCGACTGCAATCGACCCGGAGCGCCTTGTCGCAGGCGCTGTTCGGGAGCAAGAGCGAGAAGCAGAAGAAGAAGGGTACGGGGCGCAAGCGCGGCCAGCAGCACGGTGCGCCGGGCCACGGCCGCACCCCGCGGCCCGGGCTCGGCGAGAAGAAGGAACGGCGCAATCCGCCGAAGGCCGCGCGCACCTGCTCGTGCTGCGGCAAGCCCTATGTCGCCAACGGCGAGCGTTCCACGAGCCTCGTCGAGATCGAGGTCAAGGCGCACATTCGCAGGATCCTCCGCACACGCTGGCGCCGGGGTTGCAACTGTGCGTCCTCGCCGCTGGAGGTGACAGCGCCCCCGCCGGTACGGCTGTTCGACAACACGCCCTACGGGATCAGCGTCTGGACGCGCTTTCTCTTCGAGCACTGCGCCTGTCTGCGTCCGCTGAACCGGATCGCGGACTGGATGGGGGACCAGGGACTGGCGATCTCGCCGGGAACGCTGGCCGACAGCATCAAGCGCTTCGTCCCGCTGTTCGACCCGCTCTACGCGGCGATCCTCGCGCACCAGAACAAGGCGGCGCTGCGCCATGCCGACGAGACCGGCTGGCGGGTGCAGGAGTACCGCCGCCACGGCCGGTCGAGCCGCGCCTGGCTGTGGATCTCGGTCAGCGCGGATGCGGTCTACTACCTCATCGACCCCTCGCGCAGCGCCAAGGTCGCAAAGAGCCTGTTCGGCGACACCGCCTGCACCGTGTACGTGGTCTGCGACCGCTACAGCGCCTACAGGAAGCTGGCGCGCGAACTCGGCGGCAAGGTGATCCTGTGCTGGTGTTGGGCCCACCAGAGGCGCGACTTCGTCCGGAGCGTGGTCGGCCATGCCCGGCTCTCTGCCTGGAGCGATGGCTGGGTCGAGCGGATCGCGGAGATCTACCGGCTGAACGAGGAGCGGCTGGAACATTACGACCCCGCTCGCGCACTCCAACGCCAGATGCCGGCCTTCGACGCGGCGCAGGCTGCCCTGAAGACCGCCGTCGAGCGCCTGTTCGCGGACGCCGAAGCGGAGCTGGCCGGCCTGTCGGGCAGGTCGCGCAAGGCCAAACCGCTGCGCAGACTGCTCAAGCATCGCGAGGGGCTGTGCGTCTTCCTCGACAAGCCCTTCGTCCCCATGGACAACAACGTCGCCGAGCGCGGACTGCGCTGCGCGGTCATCCGGCGCCGATTGAGCTTCGGTTCGAACAGCGAGGACGGCGCGAAGTTCACCGCGATCATGCACTCGGTGGTGGGCACGCTCTCGATGCACGGCATCGACGTGCTGCGCTGGCTGGAGGCGTGGCTGACAGCGTGCGCGAAGAATGGCGGCAAGCCGCCGGACGACCTGTCGCCCTGGCTACCCTGGACGATGAGCGAGGCGCGCAAGCGCAAGTTCACGGCGCCGGGATGACCGGCACCATCGAGTGCCGCTACTACGGGCGCGACTTCACCGCTGACGAGATGGCGCTGCTGCGCGCCCTGATCGCCGCCGATCCGCAGCCCACCCGAGCCGCCCTGTCCCGAGAGTTCTGTCGGCGCACCGGCTGGCTCAAGCCCGATGGCGGGCTCAAGGACATGATGGCCCGCGTCACCATGCTCGCCATGCACCGCGACGGCCTCATCGAGCTGCCGCCGCCCAGATGGCA
>JAPOVI010000189.1 GCA_026708265.1 Acidobacteriota bacterium | reverse complement strand
CTGACCTCCTTGGGGAATAGGGGAGTTTTCACCGGACGCTGCAGCGGCCAGGGGCGGCCCGGGAGACGCACAAAGCGGAACGCCTGACTGTCGGTCGCCAGCTCGAATTTCCTTTCGGAATCAGGCCGGGGCTGCAGACGGAACTGCACACCGCAGAACTCGTACGTCAATTGTCGCGGCAGGAGGCGTGCTTGGCGGAGACCGATCTCGCACCCTGTTCGGAGGCGATCGCCGTCGAACAGGGGTGTGCTACGAGGAACCATTGGGTCCTGGATCTTCAACGGCGCCGGGAGAGTCCAGTCCAGCAGCCATCGCATCCGACGGTCTTCGTCGTGGCCGTGAACGATATCGGTGAACGTTCCTAAACTCACCAACCCCGTTGGCCCGCCGAAGTCCAGTACCAGGCGGCGGTCGGTGGCGTTGCGGGTCTGCTTCAGGAGGAGCAGGAACTGGAGGAGGCTGCTCTTTCCGGCGCTATTTGTGCCGAAGAAGCCCGTCACCTTGCCGAAGGCCAAGTCGACCTCGCGCCACGCCTTGAAGTTCTCGAGCCTTAGGTGGTTCAGCATGCGTTCGTCGTGATGGAGAACCGCGTGAAGCGCCGCCGGTGCGTGTCCCGGCGGCGGGAGCCGGTCGCAGCGGCATTGGCAAGACGATGCACAGGCTCTCCCATGGCGACGATGGTAGCAGACGCCCGGCATCAGCGTCCGACCGGTCGCTGCGGTCGCATCGAGCGGTCGGCGTCTCCGCCGCGGCGCGTCGCGTTCGAAGATCGGCGGCACGCTACGCCGCGGCGAACTCCGCTTCCTTCAGCCGGAAGACGGCCGCGAGGTCGGGCTCGCGGTCGTCGTCGAGCACGCGGTGGGAGATGTAGTCGCCGAGCACGGGTCCGAACTTGAAGGCCTCCGCGGAGCCGCCGCCAGCCAGCCAGACGTTGTCGAGGTCGGGGTGGGTGTCGATGATGAAGTTGCTGTCGATGCTGCTCTCGTAGTGGCGGGCGCGGGTTTCGTTGATGGGCGCCCCGGCGAGGTCGGGGAAGGCCGCCGCAGGATGTCGCGCGCCGATCGCGCGCGCCGCGGCCTCGGCCCGGCGCCCGGCCCCTCACAGATTTGTGGGGATGATCAGCATCGCGACGACGCTGAGCAGCGTGCATACGATGGCCACGATGCCGGTGTAGCCGAGCACGTCGCCGAACTTCAGGCGCGTGACGGTCAGGATCGGTATCGCCCAGAACGGCTGGATGAGGTTCGTGGTCGCATCCCCGTAGGCGTAGGCCAGGACCGTCGTCGTTGCGGAGACGCCCAGCTCTCTGGCGGCCGGCAGCAGGTAGGGCGCTTCGATCAGCCACTTCGATCCGCCGGACGGGACGAAGAGGTTCACGAAGCCGGAATAGAAGTAGACGACGAGCGGGTAGGTGTCCTCGGTGGCGAAGGTGACGAAGAGCTCGCCCAGCCACGCGCCGAGGCCCGTGTTGTTGATGACGCCGAAGATGCCGGCGTAGAAGGGGAACTGCAGGATGACGCCGGAGGCGGTCCGGGCGCCGTTCCCGAACGCGCGTACCAGGTTCGACGGCCGGCCCTGGAGCAGCAACGCCGCGACCAGGAAGACCGCGTTGTAGGCGTTGATGGTCCAGGTGGCCCCGAAGCCGCGGGTGACGAGGGAGTAGCCGAGGGGATAGCCGATCAGGATCGCGGCCAGGATGGTCCAGCCGCGGAACGACTCCATCCTGCCTGCCGGCGTCTCCACCGACTGCTCCTCGGGCAGCGTCGGCATGATGGCGTCGACCTGCTCCGGCGTCAGCGTGCGGACGTTGCGCCGGGGGTGGAGCAGCATCGCGGTGCCCAGGGCCACCGCGCCGAGGACGGCGATGAAGATGAGGTTGAACGGGACGAACAGCGTCTCGGTGACCGGCAGCACGCGGTCGATCACCGGCTCGCCGCTGGTCGGGGCGAGCAGCGGATTGCCGGGCGTGGCGAGAATGAGCGGCGCGGAGCCGGACAGGCCGCCGTGCCAGATGGTGCCGATGCCGACGTAGGCGGCCGCGATCACCAGCCGGATGTCGGCCTTCGGATTCCGACGTGCCAGGAACGGCACGAACAGCGCCGATGCCACCACGCTCAGCGCCCAGTTCATGTAGGCGGTGACGAGCGAGTAGGCGCCGATGAGGGCGATGGCCTGCACCGGCCGGTTCGGGTCGGGCAGGCTCGCCAGCCGGTCGAGGAGGCGGAAGACCGGGCGCGACGACACGCAGGCGTGCGCCGCGATCATGGCGATCGAGAACTGCATCCCCAGCTCGAGGAGCGCCCACATGCCGTTGCCCCAGGCCAGGACCGACTCGTTGAGGCTGGCCCCGGCTCCGAGCATGGCGAGCCCGATCGCCGCCACGGTCAGGAGCATGCAGACCACCCACGAGTCCGGAATCCAGCGCTGGGTGAACTGGCAGAGGCGGTCCCCGAGATCGCCGACGACGGCGACGATGCCGCCCGGGCTTCCGTTCGACGGTGCGGACGATGTTGCAGACATGTCGCGCGCGCGCGATCAGGACGCCGCGGCCGGCGCCTGCGGAGGCTTCGACAGCATCAGCGCTGCGAGCGCGACCACTGACAGCGCCGCCGCGACGTAGAAGGCGACCTCGTAGGTTCCGGTGGCGTCGAAGACCCGACCCGCGATGACCGGCCCGACGATGCCCGCCACGCCCCACGCCGAGAAGAGCAGCCCGTAGTTCACGCCCATGTTGCGAGTGCCGTAGAAATCGGCGCAAGTGGAGGCGAAGACCGAGAGCAGCGTGCCGTAGCAGTAGTAGATGACGACCAGCAGCAGGTAGAAGAGCGCCACCTGCCCCGCGAGCAGAAAGAACAGCGGCAACGCCACGGCCGACAGCAGCACCATGAGCCGCAGCGTGTTGAGCCGGCCGAAGGTGTCGGACATCCACCCCGACAGCACGCGCCCGCCCGTGTTGCCGATGGCGCCGATCGTCAGGCCGAGGCCCGCCGCGGCGCCGAGCCCGGCCGCCTCGCCCACCGGGACGAGCTGGCTGATCACCATCAACCCGGCCGCGGCGCCGAGGCAGTACGCGATCCAGAGCAGGTAGAACGTCGGCGTCCGGACCATCTCGCCGGTGGCGAAGTCGTGTCCCACCGGCGCGGCCGCGGCCGGCGCGGCGCCAGGGGCCGGAGCCGGCGCCGCGGTGGGCGGCTTGTAGCCGGCCGGCGGGTTCCGGAGCAGCCACGCCGCGACCAGCGTCATCACCAGGAACACCGCAGCGGAGATCTGCATCGTCCCCTGCCAGCCGTAGGCCGGGATGAGCACCTCCCGCGCGAGCGGGCCGTAGATGCCGGAGCCGGCGCCGTAGCCGCCGACGACCAGGCCGACGGCGAGGCCGCGCCGGTCGGGGAACCACTTCGAGCAGACCGGGATCGGGATCGCGTAGCCGAAGCCGTTGCCGGCGCCCGCGATCGCTCCGAAGGTGATGTAGAGCCAGATGAGGGAGTCCGTCTGGCTCGCCAGGTAGAAGCCGAGCGCGTAGAGGATGCCGCCGAAGGCGGCGACCCGCTGCGGTCCGAACCGGTCCTGCAGGAAGCCGGCGACGACGAACCAGGAGCCCACCGACAGGATGGCGATCGTGAAGACCACCGATACCTGGGTGCGGTTCCAGCCGAAGTCCTCGCCGAACGGCGCAACGAAGACGCTCCAGGCGTAGATCACGCCGAGCGCCAGGTTCATCAGCACCCCGCCGAGGAGCGGTTGCCAACGGGCCGGGGTCGCGTCGGTCATCAGTGGGGCGCTCCTCTCGTCTCGATGCCGCGGCGGCGCATCGCGCCGTCGCGCAGGCCTCGGGCGCTTGCGGCGCCGATTCCCGCTGAGGCCGGGCTCACATTCTACTCGCTACCCGGGCCGCCGCCGCGCGGCTTGGGCGGCCCCGCCTACTCGCAGGTGGGGGCAAGATGCTGGAAGGACGTGATGTTGAGGCGCCACTCGCCGTCGTAGCGCAGTTTCAGACCCTTGGTCTGCACCCGATGGCCGACGTGTGACTCGACGCCGAACTCTCCGACCCCCAACAACCGGTACCGCAGGTCCCCCAGCGCTTCGCCGGCCGAGCGGGCAAGCTCCTCCTCGCTCGTGAACGCCTGTTCGGTCGGCTCGCCGGCGGTGGCGCGCTCGAGGATCCACGGCAGATCGCCCGGCTCCTCGGCCAGGCAGCCGACCACCGTCACCAGCGCGACCTCGTCGGTCGCCGGCTCGTCCTGGACCGCCGCCCCGCCGGCGGTCGCGAGGCAGACACTCCCCAGGAGGACCAGGACGGCGACCGCGCACGCGGGGCCGGCGTCCGCGACGGCGCCGGTTCGGATGCTGAGTCTCGTCACGCGGACCTTCTACCATGCCCGCCCGACCCGATCAAACCAAGCCGCGCGGCCGGGCCGGACCGGAGTAGAATGGCCGGGCCTCGGCCGGCTTCGCGCGTGCGGGCTGGTGGCGCCGGGCCGGAGCAGGACGGCAGCTCATGCGAATGCAGTCGCTGGCAATCGGGTCGGTATCGGCCCTCCTCGCCGCCACCCAGGTTGCCGTGGCCGGGGGAGCGCCCCGCCATCCGGAGGGCGCGGCCGCGCCCCGCGCGACCCAGCAGGGACCCACGCGCGGCAACGAGATGATGCCGCCGTTCGATCCGCGCTACTTCCTCGGGGAATGGGAGATCGAGTGGAATCCGCCGGAGACGGGGCTCTTCCCGCCCGGCCGGTGGAGCGGCACCGAGACGGTCACCCACGTCGCGAGCCGCTATCTGCGCATCTCCATCGCGATGGAGAACGAGGACGGCGTGACGATGACCGGCGACGGCATCCTGTTTTACGAGTACGGGCTCGGCGGGCAGAGCATCACGCGGTTCGTGCGCTACGACGCGGGGTTCTCGATCTTCCAGTACGGCCCCCTCGGCGGCGACCTCGGGGGCTACTACAGCACGTTCTGGGAGACGCCGGAGATCCCGTACGACGACCGGACGTTCGTGCTCAAGGGGCGCAGCTACTTCGTCTCGCCCGCCGCCTACCGGATCAACCAGCAGATCTCCATCGACGGCGAGGCGTTCTTCAACTTCGGGATCATGTGGCTGACCAAGGCGGTCGACGAACCGCCGCTGCAGCCGTAGGAGCGACGAGCGGCGGTCCAGGAGGCGCCGTGGAAGGGGCGCGGAGTCCTGGACGGTTGGAGGGCGCCGAGCGGAGCGTCCGGCCACGAGCAGGCGAGGCGGAGGCCGGTGAGGGCCGCGCCTCCCGGGCCATCTGAACGGACGGAGGAGTGCCCGCCAGCGGCGGCAACGACATGCGACATTCATCATCGATGATCAGGCTCACCGGGGCACCGCGCGTCGCGGATGGCCTCTTCGCACGCCGCGTGCTCGTCGCGGTGACGCTTGCCGCTCTGGTGCTCGCGGCACCGGCGGCGCTCGCGCAGTCCGACGTCTCCGGGGTCTGGGAGATCGACCTCGACACCCGGACCGGCGAGGCCACCTGGACCGCCACGTTCGAGCAGGACGGCGCCGCCATCTCCGGCGAGATCGACATCGGCGATCGAATGGTGCTGCCGCTCGAGGGGAAGGTCGAGGGCGCCTCGATCGCGTTCACCTTCATCGTCCCGGATCTGGACGGCGACATGCCGATCAACCTGTCGGGACGGATTGACGGGACGACCATCGACGGCGACGAGGGAGACTTCGTCTGGTACGGCGCCGGCCGTTGGACCGGCGCGAAGCAGTAGGTTCATCCGCACAGCAGGGGGCGCGCCATGGCGATGACCAGCACGAGGCCGGCGGCGGACGCGGTGGGGGCGGCAGCGCGGCCGGCACGGCGCCGGCGTCCGGCCGCGGTGGCGCTGGCGGC
>JAPOVI010000419.1 GCA_026708265.1 Acidobacteriota bacterium | reverse complement strand
CGATGGCGCAGGCAGCGTCGGTCGACCCCATCCGCATTCCGGAATGATCGGCTACGGGGCACTCGTCATCGGTGATCGTGCCTGTGAAAGTCTGGCTGCTCTGGGCTGCAAACATCGCGGCGGAGGCAAGAAGAGCGCAGGCGAGAAGACATGTCAGTAGATATTTCATAGTGCTCACCCAAAGCGATGTCATTCGCAACCTGCGGGAAATCAGGGGAAGGTGTCACACACCTCCCCTGATTTCTGGTCGAAAACCCCGAGGCCGAGAAACTCTCTGCCGGTTATCGGCCCGGCAACATGACGTGGGCTTCCGGCGTGCCCTCGAACATCAGCCAAGCGCCGCCCGCGTCGCGGTTGTTCGGCAGTCCGACTTGCTCCGCCGTGAAGTTCGGCATGCCGATAAACGTGTGCCAGATGGCGGTGTCCTGACTGTCGCCCCGGAGGTTGTACCAGATGGACCCGACTTCGGACAACTCACGCGTTCCGTCTTTCCCGGCGGCCACAACCAGATCCCTAATCCCTCCGGTGCCGCTGCTCGACAAGACAGGCCTGCCGGCCCGCCTGCCATCCGCCAGCAGTGGCGTGGCCTTGGCCCCCATTTCCGCGAACGCTCGATTCTGCATGATGCGCGGCAGGTTGGCATCGCTGCTGGTGCACTCCACCGACCACGGCCGCTCTCCGGGAAAGCCGGTCAGGTCGTAGCAGATCATACGGCCGGGGCCGGGCCTCAAGACTTCAAACGTAAAGTCGGCAGCCGTGACGTCCTCCTCCGCACTCTTCGCCGGATTCCGAATTATCTTAATGACCGTGGCGTCCCTGGCCATAGCCGCGTTCGGAGCGGCGAGCAACGGCTTTTGGATGGGGTCTTTCGTATCGGTTCGGCGCTCCTCGTAGACCTGCGCCTGCGCCGGCGCGCTCATCGCAACCGCCATTACGCCGAGTACACACAGGGAAATCCGTTTCATGTGAGCCCTCCAATCGCCATGCCCCAAAATTGGGTGTCCAACAGCCAGCCTACCACGACGGCGCGTACTCTGTCTAGCGAATTCTTCCGCCTACTTGCAGGCCGCTCGGTACGCGCTCGGGAATCGTCCGGTCGAACGAGTCGTCACTCAGAGCAAACAAGAACTCGATCAGATCCACGTCTTCTTCGTCCACGTTCTGCAACTCGCGAAGCCGCGGATCGAGCTCCTCGTAGCGGACGTTCGGGTTCCGGGACTCCCCGGCGATGGTGGATTCATAGAACCCCACGACGGCGCGTAGCGTCCTGAACATGCCATTGTGCCCGTATGGGAAGGTCAATTCGAGGTTTCGCAGCGACGGCGTGCGAAACGCATAGCTGTCGCACGCTGCTCGGGACGCTGCGGTACGCGGCTCCTCAGGAGCTGCCGGGCAAGGAGGGTTCTGCGCGCCTCCGTCGGAGGCGGGCGTTGTGGCACCTGATGCAAGAGCGGGGTTGTCGGGCACGCCCATGACATGCAGTTTGTAATCGGAGAACATGGGCCCGTTGTGGCACCTGATGCACCCGATCTCCTCGAAGCGCTGCATTCCGCGGACCTGTTCCCGCGTCATGGCGCTGCGGTCGCCGCGCATGTAGCGGTCGAACGGCGAGTTGTTGGCCAGCAGCGACCGCATGAACGCCGCTATCGCCCTGCCCAGGTTTTCGGCGGTGACCGGCTGTTCACCGCCGAAGGCCCCGGCGAACAGGCTCGGGTACTCGGCGTTGGCCTGGAGCTTCGCCACCACTCTCGCGACAGCCTCGTCCGCCGGGTAGGTGTCCCCTCGCATTTCCTCAAACGACTTGAGCGGTTCGAGCGCCTGCGATTCGAGGCTCCTGATGCGATTGTCCCAGAACGCCGGCGCACTCGCCGGGTCGTAGCGGCCCGATTCATCGATGCCGTTGAAGGCAACGTTCAGAACCGTCGGACTATTGCGTTTGACGAGATGCCCGTCACGCCGGAAGCGGCCCAGACCGATGCCCGTCACGCCGCGCGACAGGTCGCGGTCCTCCGCATAGGCGCTTTGGGGATGATGGCACGTCGCGCAGGCTACGTCTCCGGGTCCCGACAAAATCGGGTCCCAGAACAGCAGCCTTCCCAGCTCAACTTTTGCCGGGGTCGTCGGGTTATATCCCGGCGCCTCCTGAGTCTCTGGCAGCGCCGACACACTGTGTTCAACGGCACCAGCTTCTTGTCCAACAGCACCAGCTTGCGTCAAAAGGAGTACGGCGACCGTAGCTGCTGCGACCAGCAGTCCGCTAAGGTGTTTCGCTCCGAACAGAAACTCACGGAATTGGCTTTTCGTCATTGCTGCCTCCGCCCACAGGTCCTTGGAAACCGTCCTCGGGCTGAGCCCCGCCTGTCGGGGCAGAAACTGTGGCCAGCTGGCCCGGCCCCGGATAAGTGAAGGCTTGTGGTCACCCACACGATCACCACCACATCTTGGGCTCGTCCGGGCAAGTTTCTTAGGAAACCCGCCAACACCGCGGGTTCCGGCACGCTGCAGAAGACGCCGCGGCGAAGCCGTCGTGGCGTCAGTTGGCTGAACCGGCTCTCGACGAGCCTGCACTTGGTCGGCGGTGATCCCGGGTTTACGGCCGCGGCCGGGGCGCACCGCACCCACCGAGTCCAAACCCTCGGTACGAAACCGTGTCCGCCAGTCCAACACGGTCGGCCGGCTGATGCCGAGTGCGGTCGCGAAGCGACTGTTGGCAACGCCGTCACCGGCCATCAGCAATGCCTTGGCCCGGGACACCACGCGGTGCGGCGCTGTCGCACTGCGCGCCCACATCCCCCGCGTGCTCCTGTCTTCGGCGTCGAGCGACAGCGGTGCGGCGGGGCGGTTCATGCCGACCCGCATG
This sequence comes from Acidobacteriota bacterium, assembly GCA_026708265.1. Taxonomy (GTDB): domain Bacteria; phylum Acidobacteriota; class Vicinamibacteria; order Vicinamibacterales; family UBA8438; genus JAGWAJ01. Next base: position 3,014 of record JAPOVI010000419.1, on the reverse strand, counting down.
CTACTCAAGGCGCGGCTAACCGTCAAGCAGTTTTGGGGGCGCCTAGACGGACGTTTCAGCGCTGATCGCTTCCTGGCGCCGCAGCTCGGTCACGGTGCCGAGGACGGCGGGCCGTTCGCGGTCGAGGAACGTGACGACGCTCCCCAAGGGAACTGTCGTCCAAGGGAGCGGGGTCGATCAGTTGTTCGGGCATCGTGGTCGAAAGCGTGCCGCCAGACGGCGGTTGGTGTTGCTTCGCCCGCGGAGGAACTGCTTGCTGCTGCGGCGCGGGCGGTCAGTGCACGAGCCGGGCGGCGACGTCGACGTTCGGTGCGTCGACCTGGATGGCGGGCTCCAGGCGGCGCGCCCGGCGACCCGCGAGCGTATCCGGTGCGGCCGCCGCGCCAGCGAGAAGACGCCCACGCCGGCGGGGTGCTCGGCGCCGTGCAGGTCCTTCGGCCAGCCGCTCCTGCCGAACGCGAGGAGTGCGGTCGGGTCGCCGATGCCCCGTCCGTCGTCGCTCACCGTGATCCGCCGGTTGTCCCGACGGTGCGTGATGGCGACCGATGTCGCCCCCGATCCGCGGGCGTTCTGGAGGATCGGCGAGCTTGCGCCGCCAGTGCTCGGGCAGCCACACGACGCCTTCCGTGCGGTGGAGGATGAGGTGCCCGGTGTCGTTCCCGGCCGGCCTGCCCAGGCGGCGAGGTGATCGACGGTCTGCATGCTCCCGTCGTGGCACCGGGGGCACCGCCGCAACGAGCGACCCGGCAACGCCTCATGGCGATCCCGATAGTCGGTTGTGACCGGACCGGCCTGCTCTGCCGGTGGTGGCGGACACGCGAGTGCGTCGGACGCGCGCCGCCAAGGCTTCGAGCGCGGCATCCCCGGCTCGCAGGCGACGACGCCGTGGGCCATGGCGGGTCCGTAGATCCAGCTGAGGGCGTCGCGATGGTCGTGAAGCAGCTCGCGCGTGGCGGGCACGATGTCGAGCGGCGGGGGCGGCTCGGGTCCGCAGCCGCGGCTGCGCGCGGCGAGTCCACGGAGATCGGCCGCGTCCTTGACGACGACCGGTCGACGTCGCTGTCGGCGGTCATGGTGGTCGCTTGAGCCCGCTGCGTCGGTGCACTAGGCTACGCCCGACATGACCCGCCAGCGGCTCGGCATCGGCTTCGTCGGCAGCGGCTTCATCACCCGTTTTCACATCCGCTCGCTGCTCGGCGTGCGGGACGCCGACGTGCGCGGCTGCTGGAGCCCGAACGCAGGGCATGCCGAGTCGGCGGCGGAGCTCGCGCGCGAGCTCGACGTGGGAGAGGCGCGCGCGTTCCCTTCCATCGAGGCGATGGTCTCCGATCCGGCGGTGGACGCCGTGTGGCTGTGCGGGCCGAACCACGCGCGGCTCGCCAACCTGGAGGCGATCTGCGCCGCCGTGCGGTCCGGCGCCACGCTCCGCGGCGTCGCCTGCGAGAAACCACTCGCGCGCACCGTGTCCGAGGCGAAGCGGATGCTCGCGCTCGCCGAGGAGGCGGGCCTCGGTCACGGCTACCTGGAGAACCAGGTCTTCGCGCCGCCGGTCGCCCGCGGCCGGGAGCTCATCTGGCGCCGCGGGGCCGCCCTGACCGGCCGGCCCTACCTGGCGCGCGCCGCCGAGGAGCACAGCGGCCCCCACAGCCCGTGGTTCTGGCGCGGTGACCTGCAGGGGGGCGGCGTGCTGAACGACATGGCGTGCCACTCGGTCGAGGTGGTGCGGCACCTGCTGACCGCGCCCGGCGCGCCCCGCGATTCCATCCGCCCGCGCCGCGTCACCGGCCGGATCGCGTCGCTCAAGTGGAGCCGGCCGGAGTACAGCGAGCGCCTGCGGCAGACGATGGGGGAAGCCGTCGACTATGCGCGGCGGCCGGCCGAGGACTTCGCCGGCGTGACCATCGAGTACGAGGCGCGCGACGGCACGCCGCTGATCGGCGAGGCCACCACGTCGTGGAGCTACGTCGGCCCCGGCCTGCGGCTGAGCATGGAGCTCCTCGGTCCCGAGTACTCGCTGGCCGTCGACTCGCTCGCCAGCGGCGTGAAGCTGTTCTTCAGCCGCGAGGTGCGCGGCACGGCGGGCGAGGACCTGGTGGAAAAGCAGAACGCCGAGGTCGGCTCGATGCCGGTGGTGGTCGACGAGACGGCCGAGTACGGCTACACGGACGAGAACCGCCACATGGTTCGGGCGTTCCTGCGGGGGGAGACGCCGGACCTGACGTTCGCGGACGGGGTCGAGGTGGTGGAGCTCCTGATGACCGCCTACATGAGCGCCGAGCAGGGCCGCACGCTGCCGTTCCGCCCCGAGGGGCTCGACGCCTTCGTCCCGGCCGTGGCGCGGGGGGCCTGGCACCAGCCGCGGAGGTCGTGACGTTCGCTGCTGATCGCCCGCGCCCCGCATGGCCACGCGTAGCGCATCGCCCCCATAGCAGGCGCATGGAACCAGCGCTGACGTGGCTCGACCTGACGGCACGCGACCGCGACCAGATGCGGCGCGTGCTCAATCTGTTCAAGGATCGGTACCTCGACTCCGAGTGATCAGCTCGGCCTATCGTTGCGTGGCCTCCGGCGGCCGGCCCCTGGTCCTGCGCGCGCAAGTTCACGAGTCGAACGATTCCGGAATGCGGACGTCGATACAAGACCGCCAACTCGCCGAAGTCCTTGTCGAGGGTAACCAGTACCTGCCCGTGAGCAGCCGCAGTCTCCAGAATCTGCTCATCCCCGGGATCCCTGGACCAGTCGCCGACCCACTCGACGTCGTGACCGGAGGAGCGCAGGACTGGCATGACCCCGCCCCACACACATGCGTCGAGCAGAACCCTCACGATCTCGATAGGTCGACAAGCGCCGGTTCAATGCGTTCGTGTCCGACGAGGCGTCGGGCGTAGGCCAGGCACGCGCGAATGTCGTCAGGTTCCAACCAGGGGTAGCCTTGCAGCACGATCTCGGGCGTGTCGCCGGCGGCCAACATGCCAAGCACATGCTCGACGGCGAGCCGACGGTCCCTGATGATC
>JAPOVI010000022.1 GCA_026708265.1 Acidobacteriota bacterium | reverse complement strand
CCGCTGCGCGCGGGCGCTGATTCACCTGGCCGAGTTCGCGCCCTCGCTCCGGACGCTCGGCTCGTATCCGGCCTGGAAGGACGCCACCCGGCCCGAGGCGACGGGCGGCCGGGAGCCCGCGCCGTAGCCACGGTCCGCCTCGTCCTCCGCCGATGCCCAACCGCCTGCAGCACGAGCCGAGCCCCTACCTCCGCCAGCATGCGGACAACCCCGTCGACTGGTACCCCTGGGGCGAGGAGGCTTTCGCGGCGGCGCGGCGGGACGACCGGCCCATCTTTCTCTCGATCGGCTACTCGACGTGCCACTGGTGCCACGTCATGGAGCACGAGTCGTTCGAGGATGCCGGCATCGCCCGCCTGCTGAAGGAGCATTTCGTCTCCGTCAAGGTCGATCGGGAGGAGCGCCCGGACGTCGATCGGGTCTACATGGCCTTCGTGCAGGCGACGACCGGGTCCGGAGGCTGGCCGATGAGCGTCTGGCTGACCCCCGACCTGAAGCCCTTCCTGGGCGGCACCTACTTCCCGCCCTCCGGGCGCGGGGGGCGGCCGGGGTTCGAGGACGTCCTGCGCGAGATCGCCCGGCGCTGGTCGACGGGGCGCGAGGCGCTCGTGCGTTCCGCGAGCACCATCGTCGACCGGCTGCGGGAGATGCAGCAACGCTCGGCGAAGGTGGCGGCCGACGGGGTGGCGGGAGCGGACGCGCTCGCCGACGGCGTGCAGCAGTTCGTCGAGGCGTTCGACGAGCGGCACGGCGGCTTCGGCGGGGCGCCGAAGTTCCCGCGGCCGTCCGAGCTGCTCTTCCTGCTGCGGGAGGGGGCGCGGGGACCCAACCCCGAGGCCCGGCGCATGGCGGTGGCGACGCTGGAGGCCATCGCCCGGGGGGGCGTGCGCGATCACGTCGGGGGCGGTTTCCACCGCTACTCGGTGGACGCCGCGTGGCGCGTGCCGCACTTCGAGAAGATGCTCTACGACCAGGCCCAGCTCGTCCTCGCCTGCCTCGAGGCGCAGCAGGCCACGGGCCAGCGCGTCTTCGGGGACGTCGCCGAGGACACGCTCGCCTACGTCCTGCGCGACATGACGGACGAGGCGGGCGGGTTCTACTCGGCCGAGGACGCCGACAGCCTGCCGCCGGAGGCCGACGCCGCGGGCCCCGCCGCCCTGAAGGCCGAGGGCGCCTTCTACCTCTGGACGGACGCCGAGGTGCGGGCGCTGCTGGGCGGCGATGCGGATATCGTCACCCGCCGGCTCGGCATCGAGCCCAACGGCAACGCGCCCGCCGACCCGCTGGGGGAGTTCCGGGGGAAGAACATCCCGTACCTCGGGCAGGACGTGCGCGACATCGCGGCGCTGACCGGGCGCACGCCCGCCGACGTCGAGCGCGTCTGCGACGAGGCGCGGGACCGGCTGTTCGAGACGCGCGCGCGGAGGCCCCGCCCCCACCTCGACGACAAGGTGCTGGCGGCCTGGAACGGGATGATGATCGCCGCCTGCGCGCGCGCCGGCCGCGTGCTCGAACCGCCGTCGTCGGCGCGCTGGCTGGGCGCGGCGGCCAGGGCCGCCGCGTTCGCCCGCGAGCGCCTGTGGGATCCGGAGCGCCGCATCCTGCACCGTCGCAGCCGGGCCGGCCAGGTCTCGATCGACGGCTACGCCGAGGACTACGCGTGCCTGGTCTGGGGCTTGCTGGAGCTGTTCCAGGCCGAGGGCGGCGTCGAGTGGCTCGACTGGGCGCAGGAGCTCGCGGCGCGGCAGGACGAGCTCTTCTGGGACGAGGGTGAGGGGGGCTGGTTCGCGACGACGGGGGACGATCCGTCGGTGCTCCTGCGCATGAAGGAGGACTACGACGGGGCCGAGCCGTCGGCGGGCGCGGTGGCGGCCGACAACGCCCTGACGCTGGCGCGCATCACCGGCGACTCCGCGGCGGCCGCGCGAGCGGAGCGGACGCTGGCGCGCTTCGGGGTCCGCCCGGGGCAGGCGGCCCGCGTGGTGCCGATGATGATGGCGGTGCTCGCACGCTACCACGCGCCGCCGACGCAGGTCGTGCTGGTCGGATCCCCGGACGACGAGGGCTACCGGGCGCTCGCCCGCACCGTGGCGGCCCGCTACCTGCCGTTCGCGGTGCGGATCCCGGTCGAGCCGGGCCCGCGCCAGGAGGAGCTGGCGGCGCGCCTGCCGTTCGTCGGAGCGATGACCCTCGTCGGCGGGCGCTCCACCGCCTACGTCTGCGACGACTTCACCTGTCGCGAGCCGGTCACGACGCCGGCCGCCCTGGACGCGCAGCTCGCGTCCATCGAGCAGCACCCATGACCTTCCAGGTCGAAGTCCTCCTCAAGGGCTCGGAGGACGTGGTGGACCGGACGGTCGACTTCGACGGCCCGAAGGCCGCCGAATGGACCGACGACGACGTGCGCCGCGTGCTGACCCTGACGCTCGGCGCGTTTCACGACGTCCAGAACCCCGGGTCGGGCGAAGCGGCGGTGTCCCTGCGGGGCTTCAGCTGGATCGTGACGCCGGTCGACGGCGGCGTTGCCATCGCCATCGAGATAGCGAGCGGGGCGGTGGTGGCGGGACCCTTCGACGTCGACGCCGATGAGCTGACGGCGACCATCCGGCGTGCGCTGGCCGCCAGCGCGCGGTCGGAGTCCGTGCACTGACGCGGGCGGACTGCGCCGGCCCGGTCTCGGGACGGCGGGTGCTACGGCAAGGGGGGCGTTAGCGCCCTGACGGGCGCATTGGGAGTCTGCGCGGGCAGGTAGTGCTCCGGGGCGAGTCTCGCTACGGCGCAGACTCCTCGCCCGCCGTTCGTCGCCTGACGGCTCCGCTCGGCGCCCAACCAATCCTTCAGGCGTCCGCGCCGTTCTACGGCGTGGACGCCTGGTCGCCCGGGGGAGCGGCGGGGTCGCCGCCGGCCGCGCGCTTGGCGAGCACCCGAAACACGAAGAACAGGATGGCGCAGGCTGCGAGAAACAGCAGGTGCACGCGGGTGTTGTCGGCGAACGCCGCGAACTGCAGCGACGGCCAGAGGGAGACCAGGTAGAACAGCATGGCTCCCAGGACCCAGAAGATCATTCGAGCGGCCACGACACCTCCTTCGCGCCCGCCTAGCATGGCCTCGCACCGCCCGGTCTGTCAATCCCGCCGGCACCGGCGACCTGCATCGCCGTTGGCGCGACGCGCCGGTGACGGCCGCCGCGCACGGGACACCGAACCCGATTCCGCGTCGTTGACACGCGCCGCCCCGCGGCCGTAACGTCGCGGACAAGGGGGAAGACATGAGCATCGAGACCAGCGGGCGAAGAGGGATGGGACGCCGCGAGGCACTGCGCCGCCTGGGCGCGGCGGGCCTCGGGCTGGCGGCAGCCGGCCGGGCGACCGGCTCGGGAGTGTTCGCTGAACCGGCCGCGGCTGCCCCGCTGGGCGCCGCGCAGACCGCTGCGTTTCCGGAAGGCGCCGTCATCCGCACCATCCTGCGCGACATGGCCCCGGCGGAGCTGGCGCACGGGTCGGTCCTCTTTCACGAACACCTGTCGCTCGGCCTCGCCTTCTGGGACCAGATGCTCCCGAACATCGCGGACGCGCAGCGCGAGGCGTTCATCGGCCCCGCGGACGAGCCCTACTTCATGCAGGACACCGGGATGATGGTGGCCGAGCTCAGGGCGGCCCTGAGCGAGGGCGTCTCGGCCCTCGTCGACGGCGGCCACGCCGACATGGGCCGCGACCTGGCGTTCCTGCGGTCGGTCTCCGAGCAGTCGGGGATGCCGATTGTCGCCAGCGGCGGCTACTACATCGACCCCTTCTATCCGGATGAGGTCCGGAACGGGACCGACGACGAGATCGCGGAGAGCCTCGCGGCCGCCGCCGTCGCGGAGCGGTGGGGCGCATTCGGCGAGATCGGGAGCTCCGCGGAGATTACGACCGACGAGCGGAAGATGATGCGCGCCGTCGGCAAGGCGCACCTGGCGACCAACCTGCCGATCTTCACGCATACTGCGAACGGCCTCGAGGCGGTGACGCAACTCGACATCCTGGAGTCCGTGGGCGTCAGCCCCGACCGGGTCGTGATCGGCCACATGGGCGGTCTCGAGGATCCCGAAGCCGAGGTGCACCGCGCGATCGCCGCGCGCGGCGCCTACGTCGGGTTCGACCGGCTCGGCGGCGGCCCCGAGGCCGACGGCCACAAGGTCCCGATGGTGCAGGCCATGCTCGACGCCGGTCAAGCGGAGCGCGTGCTGCTGGCCTCCGACTTCGCGCGCGCGAGCGACACGCAGCTCCGCGGCGGCGCCGGCTACGCGAAGACCATCACGCAGTTCGTCCCGATGCTGCGCGAGGCGGGGGTCGACGACGCCACAATCCACACCCTGACCATCGACAACCCGCTCCGCTTCATGGCGTTCGTCCCGCACGACGCCTGAGGAGGCCCGCACCGCGCCGAGGTGGCGAAACTGGCAGACGCACGGGACTTAAAATCCCGTGGCCTCCGGGCCGTGTGGGTTCGAGCCCCACCCTCGGCATTTCCTCTCCTCCGCGGCGTTCCGGTATGTTCCCACCATTATGGATAACACCATGTAACTCAATAAGTTACGCTCCGTCCCGTTCCGTTCGATTCCCATCTGCGCCCAAATCGACCGTGGCAGAATCAGTGGGAGACGGGGGACCGGGCATCCATGAAGCTGACTGCCGCAAAGGTGCGCTCGCTCACGAAGCCGGGCCGTTACGGTGACGGCGGGACGCTACACCTGGTCGTCGCGCCCGGCGGATCGAAGTCCTGGGTCCAGCGGATCGCCATCGACGGCCGGCGACGCGACATCGGCCTGGGTGGCTGGCCGGTGGTCGGGCTGGCGAAGGCCCGTCAGCGCGCGTTCGCCAACCGCGTCGCGGTGTCGGACGGGCGCAACCCGCTGGCCGAGAAGCGTAAGGCCCGGACGCTGACGTTCCGCGAGGCGGCGCTCAAGACGTACGAGGCCAACCGCCCGCGATGGCGCGGCGACCGGACGGCCACGATCTGGAAGCAGCAGATGGAGCGACACGCGTTCCCGATCCTGGCGGATCTGCCGGTGGACGAGATCGGCCGGGAGGACGTGCTGCGCTGCCTCACGCCGATCTGGACCGCTCACCTGGACATCGCGCGCAAGCTGCGCGGTCGCATTCGCGCCGTGCTGGCCTGGGCGCAAGCGCACGGCCACGTCGAGCACAACGCTGCGGGAGACGCCATCAGTGGCGCGTTGCCAGCGATGCCTTCCGTCATGAAGCACCACCGGGCGCTGAGGTACCAGGACGTCCCCGAAGCGCTGGAGGCCGTGCGAGCCTCGGGAGCGTCGCTGGCTGCGAAGGCCGGCTTCGAGTTCCTCGTGCTGACCGCGGCGCGGGCCGGCGAGGTCCGGCTCGCGACGTGGGCCGAGATCGATGCGGAGGCCCGCACGTGGCGCATCCCCGCGGCGAGGATGAAGGGCGGCGTCGAGTGGCGCGTGCCGCTCGCCGCTGCTGCGCTGGCCGTGCTGGATCGCATGCGACCGCTGCGCGGGCCGGCCGACCTGCTGTTCGCGTCGCCTACGAGGCCGAGCCGACCGCTGAGCAACATGACGTGGAACAAGCTGATGCGGGACCTGGGCATAGACGCGGTGCCGCACGGCTTCCGGTCGAGCTTCCGCGACTGGTGCGCGGAGACGGGGAAGCCGCGGGAGGTTGCCGAGGCGGCGCTGGCGCACACGGTCGGCGGTGTTGAGGGCGCGTACTTCCGTTCCGACGTGTTCGAGCGCCGCCGCCGGCTCATGCAGGAGTGGGCAGGGTTTGTCACCGGCGACCGCGCGAAGGTGGTGCGGATATCGAACTAGTCAGCATGGACGCACGGAGTCGAGCGACTTCGTGCGGTCACCTGCAAGCAA
>JAPOVI010000376.1 GCA_026708265.1 Acidobacteriota bacterium | reverse complement strand
AGCGAGGCGGAGGTCTGCTGCGTCGCCCCGGCGACGGAGCGGCCCAACGTCACGCTCTGGACCGGGGCGCGGGCCCGGCGGCTGGTGACGGATGCGCCCGGCCGCCGGGTTACCGCGGTGGAAGTGGTCCGGAACCGGGAGACGGTGCTCGTCGAGGCGCCGCTCTTCGTCGTCTCGTGCGGCGCCGTGAACTCGGCGGCGCTCCTGTTCCGGTCCAGGAACGATCGACACCGCCACGGACTCGCCAACTCGTCCGGCGTGGTCGGCCGGCGCTACATGGCGCACCACGCGACGATGATGCAGGGGTTCCACCCGTTCCGGCGGAACCGGGCGGTCTTCCAGAAGACGCTCGCCATCAACGACTTCTATCTTCGCGGGCCGGACGGCGGGCCGCCCCTGGGACAGATCCAGTCGCAGGGGCGGACGCACGCCGTGATGGCGCAGACCGTCGTGCCGTGGGTCCCCCTCCGGGCATATGCCGCGTGGGTGGCGCGCGGGGTCGACTGGCTGGCGATGACGGAGGACCTGCCGCGGTCCGAGAACCGGGTGACCGTGGACGCGGGCGGTCGCATCCGCCTGCACTACCGTCCCGACAACGTACGCGCGCACCGGCGTCTGGTGCGGGAGATGCGGCGGATCCTGCACCGGCTCGGATTCTGGGTCGTGATGACGCATTCCCACGGCGCGAGGAACACGACCCACCAGTGCGGCACGGCGTGCTTCGGCACGGACCCGCGGACGTCCGTGCTCGACCCGTTCTGCCGCTCGCACGACGTCGACAACCTGTTCGTGGTCGACGCCTCCTTCTTCCCGTCGTCGGCCGCGGTCAACCCGGGCCTGACCATCGCCGCGCAGGCGCTGCGCGTGGCCGATCACATCGCCGAGACCGATCTGCGGGTCGGCGCCGCCTCGAGGAGCCTGCCGTGAGAGTCCGATCCTTCAGCCATGCCGGCATCACCGTGTCCGACTTCAACGCGGCGGTGCGCTTCTACTGGGACGTCTTCCGCTGCCCCCTGGTCGGGGTCGCGGACCAGCCGCCGGAGCGGGTCCGCAGCTTCTTCGGGGTTGGCCTCGAAGATTCGGCCCCGAGCTGCAGGGTGGGCTGGATTCGCGCTCCGGGCGGCGCCGTCATCGAGATCTTCGAGTTCCGTCCCCGCCAGCCCCCCATCGACGTTCCCTGGAATCGGGTCGGGCTGACCCACATCGCGTTCAACGTGCGGGGGACGCGGCGCTGGCACGCCTACCTCAAGGCCAAGGGCGTCGAGTGCGTCAGCGAGCCGGAGCGCTCCCCGCGCGGGCACACGTTCTTCTTCGCCCGGGACATGGACGGCAACCTGATCGAGCTGATGGACCTGGGCTACATGCACCATGTGCTCGCCTGGCTCGGCCCGCTGGGCGGCTGGCTCTTCCGGCGCGGTCGCTACCGGCGGTACTACGAGTGACGCGACGCGGGGCCTGCGCGACCGGTCTGCCGCGGTCGAGGCCGGGGGCACGGACGCGGTCGCCGTCGCGGCCGGCGACTATACTGGGCCGACATCAGGAGGGTGACATGCAAGCAGCAGGAAGCGCGGTGCTGAAGGTGGCGTTGGTGGCGGCCTTGGCGGTGGGGCTCGGTCTGTTCGTGGCAGAGTCGTCGCGCGGAGCGGCGCCGACGGAGCTGACCGGCGCGGACTACGCCGAGATCGAGCGGCTGTACGGGCTCTACAACCAGGGCGCCGATTTCCGGGACGCCGAGATGTGGCTGTCGGCCTTCGCGGAGGATGCCGTCTTCCGGACCGGCCCCGGGCAGGAGCAGCGGGGAATGGCGGAGCTCCGGGCCGGCCGCGAGGCGCGCAACCAGGGCCAGACCGGCGACAACGGTCGCCGGCACCTGAACAGCAGCTTCGTGATCACGGCCACCGAGGACGGGGCGAAGGGCCGCGCCTACTGGGTGCTGAACGACGTCACCGGTCCCGAGCCGAGGACCGTGGCCTCGGGCTACTACGACGACACCTTCGTGAAGACGGCCGACGGTTGGAAGATCCGGACCCGAACGCTTCACCGCGACTTCGTCGCCGAGTGAGGATGGAAACATGGCGGATACGCGCGACATGCGCTCGACGGCGACCGATCGCGAACGGGTGACGCGCCGGTCGTTTCTCGGATCGCTGGCTGCGGTCGCCGCGGCGCCGACGGCGGCGGCCGCGCTGGCACCACGCGCCGGCCGGGCCGCCGGACAGTCGGCAGCAGCCCCGGAAGCGCCTCCGATCCCCGTTCGGTCCTGGAACCACATGACCCTGACCGTGACCGACATCGAACGGTCGCGCGAGTTCTACCAGGGCCTGTTCGGGATGACGATCGCGGCCCGGCAGGCGCGGACGCTGATTCTCCAGGTCGGCGAAGGGCCGCAGTTCATCGCCCTCGGCGGCGGCCGGCCCGACGTCACGCCGCACATCAACCACGTCTGCCTCACCGTCGACGCGTTCGACGACGACCGCCTCGTCGGCATCCTCGGCGAGCACGGCGTCGCGCCGACGGACGACCCGGGGCAGAACGCGGCGCGGCGCGTCCGCGTCCGGATGCGCGGGGCCGAGTTCGGTGGCGCGCCGGAAGGGACCCCGGAGCTCTACATGGGCGATCCGGACGGCCTGGTCGTCCAGCTCCAGGACATCACCTACTGCGGCGGCGAAGGGCTTCTGGGGGAGCTCTGCCCGTCGCCGGAGCCGCCGCCGGGCGAAGGTGTCATCGCGGTGCGCGACATCAACCACTTCACGCTCTTCGTCTCGGACCAGGCGCGCTCCATCGCGTTCTACCAGGGCCTGTTCGGGATGCCGAGCACGCGCTCGCAGGGCGCGCTGCCGCTCCTCTCCGTCGGCTCGGGACGCCAGTTCCTCGCCCTCGCGCCGGGACCGGCCCCGGCCCGCATCCACCATGCGTGCCTGACGATGGAGAACTTCCAGCATGACGAGGTGATGGCGGCGCTCGAGGGCTTCGGCATCCAGCCGCGTCCGGAGGGGGCGCAGGGCCCGGTCGGGCCGCTCACTTCGTACGTCACTATGCGGATGCCCGACCGCGGCGGCGCGCCGGGAGGGACGCCGGAGCTCTACTTCACCGACCCGGACGGCATCCTGCTGCAGCTCCAGGACGTGCGCTACTGCGGAGGCGGCGGGTATCTCGGCGACGTCTGCACGTAGCGGGCGGTGCAGACCGCGAAAGGGCGAAGGCGACTCGCAGCGCGGCGGTTATCGGAGGCCGGCGCGTGACGACGTCGCGCCCGCGGCTGGCGGCTGGCCTCGTTTCCCGCGGGGTCGGCACGGGTGTCGCCGTGAGCGCGGGCGCCGGGCTGCTCGTATGGCTCACTCGTGCGCCCTTCCGGGCGGAGCGGCTTTCCGGTTGGGACCCGGTCAACTTCGCGCTGGCCCTCGACCGCTGGGAACTGGCGCTCCACCAGCCGCACCCGCCCGGGTACCTCGGCTACGTCGTGCTCGGCCGGCTGGCGCGACTGGTGACGGGCGATGCGAACGCGGCGCTGATACTGGTCGGCGCGACGGCGACGGCAGCCGCGGCGATAGTCTTGTGGAAGCTGGCGGCCGCCATCGGCGCAGCTCCGGCTCCGCGCTGCGCCGGAACGGTCGCCTTCCTGCTGAGCCCCCTGGTCTGGTTCTACTCCTCGGTCGCGGAGGTCTACGCGCTGGAGATGCTCTGCGCGCTCCTCGTGGCGGCGGCCTGCCTCCGAGTTCTCCGCGACGAGTCGCCGCTCTGGCCCTCGGCTCTCGCCTTCGCCGCGTGCGCGTTCGTCAAGCCCCCGACGGCAATGATGCTCCTGCCGCTCGCTGCGGTCGCGCCCGCCGGGCGGCGGCTGGCGTCGCTGGGCGCGGCAGCCGGCGCCGTGGCGGCGGTGCTGGTCGCCCGCTCCCTCGACGACCCGGCGCTGCCGGCGTTGACCCTGGCGCAGTTCGTGGGCGCCACCGCGGAGACGCGACTCGCGGTGGCAGCCGACGCGTCGATTGCGTCGGCGATGGAAGGCCTGAACCGGCAGGCGCGCGACGTGCTGCAGGGCGTCCTGATGATCGGGGTGGGAGCCGCCCTCGCCCTGCCGTTCGCCGCGTGGCGGGCGTTCCGCCCGCGAGTTGCGAGTGCGCCGGCCCTGGACCGGCCGTGGGCGGCCGCCTGGACGACGCCGATGCTGGCCGTGTTCCTGTTCCTGCACTTCCCGAAGCCCGGTTACCTCCTCCCGCTGGTGCCGCTGGCCTTTCTCGCGTTGATGGCGGGACTGGCGCCCATGGGCCGGCGCGGAACGATCGCGCTGGCCGGGATTGCCGTCGCCGGCGGCGTGCAGTTTCTGGCCCTCGGCCCGTTGCCGGCGTCGGTCACCGGGGACGGCCTGCGCTACGCCGACAAGACGCTGCTCCAGAGGCTCGCGACCGATCTGGAGCCGGTGACGTTCGCCTCCGCGCGGACGGTAGCGGGCGTGGACTCGAGGATCGATCTCGTGCGGAGGGCCGTGGACGAGCGGTGCGATGCCGACGGAGTCATCGTCGTCTCGGACGGCGGAGCGATCGATTGGCGCCAGTCGATGTACTACCTGCCGGCCCATCGCGTGGTGCGCGCGGCGCTCCCGGACGATCCGTTGATGGTCGCGTACGGGCGCGAAGTCGCCGTGCACGCGGCACTCGAGCGACTGCAGTCCGCGTGTCCCGCGATCTGGATCGGTGACGAGCCGGCCGCGGCCGCCCTTCCCGACTTCCCGGCTCCCATCGTCGAGCGCGTGTCGGCGGGGCTCTGGTCGGTCGGTGGACGGTTCGCGGCCGATGTGGGCGGGGAGCACGGGGAACGCCGCCTGCTCGTCGAGCCGGCCCGGGCCGCGCCCTGAGCAGGGCGCACGCGGGCGGCGATCCGGGCGGCCTGCTAGAGTTGCAACGGCCCGGCGTATGGCTTCCAGAAGAGCACAACGTACCGCCGTAAGCACCGCGGTGCTGAGAGCCCTCGAGCGCTACGTCGCGCCCCCTCAGCGACTCTTCGACGATCCTCTCGCGCGGCCCCTGTGCGGACCGCTCCTGAGCGCCCTCCTCTCACTGTTCGCGCTGCGCCCCCTTCGCGAGTGGGTCTTCCGCCGCAGCGAGCGCCGAGCCCCGGGGGCGATAGGCGTGCTCCTGTGCCGCTTCGCCTACCTGGACGACGTGCTACGAGAGTCGCTGGCCGACGGCGTGCGGTCCGTCGTCATCCTGGGCGCCGGGCTGGACTCGCGAGCCTATCGCGTACCCGGCGCGGCAGCGGCCCGCGTCTTCGAGGTCGATCATCCGTCGGTGCTGGAAGGGAAGCAGGCCCGCCTGCGGCGGCGCCTGGGCGGCCTGCCGTCCCACGTCCACTTCGTGCCGCTGGACTTCGAGACGCTGGACCTCGCCACGGCGCTGGCGGCGTCCGGCTTCGACCCGGCCACACGGACGCTGTTCCTGTGGGAGGGGGTCAGCCAGTACGTCTCGCGGACGGCCCTCGACGACACGCTGCGATTCGTAGGCGGCAGCGCGCCCGGCAGCCGACTGGCTTTCAGCTACGTGCTGCAGCGCTTCCTCGACGACCGCTCCGCCTTCCCCGAGCTGTCGGATCTGTGGGACTCTGCGTGCAGGGGGGACGATCCCCTCTGGAAGAGCGGCCTCCACCCGGCGGACGTCGCCGACGTTCTGGCCCGCTTCGGGCTCCGCGTCTGCGAGGAGGTGGGGGCCTCCGAGCATGTCGCCCGCTACCTGGAGCCGAGAGGACGGGACTTGAGCGTGTGCGAGATCGAGCGCATCGTCCTGGCCGAGGTGCAACGGCCGCCGGCGTCGACGTGAGCGCGTCGATCCGACCGCTGCGCTGACGCGTCCGATCCGCCAGGAGCTTGGCGCGCGGCGTGCTAGCCCAAGTTTAACAACGGTTCAGGCGAAGCCTTTGAAATCAATCACTTACGCCGAC
>JAPOVI010000095.1 GCA_026708265.1 Acidobacteriota bacterium | reverse complement strand
CGCCACCCATGACGGCCGGCAAGGCCATCCACGAGGCCCTCGAGCGCGACGCCGAGCCCGGAGCCATCTGTCACGGCGGCTACGCGGTCACCGTGACCGGCGCCGACTCCCCTCTGCCCGGCGACCGGACCATCGTCGCGCGCGAGGCCTGGCTCCGCCGCGAGTGGGACGTGCCCGCGCACGAGGCCGTGGTCGAGATGAACATGAGGCGCGACGCCCTGCTCGATCCGCCCGCTGTTCTCGACTACAAATGCTCGACGAAGCCCGCGAACTCCTACTGGCTCCGCCAGGACAGCCAGTGGCGCATCTACTGCGTCACCGCCGGCGTCGACGCCTTCGTGTACCGGTTCTTCCGGTTTCGGGTCGAGACACCGATCGCTTCGGATCAGGCCCCGCACGTGTTCACGGATGCCCCGGTCGACCACGAGCTCGAGAACAACTGGACCGAGGACCACATCATCGAGCTCTGCGCCATCGCCATCGCCACGTGCAAGGTCCTGAACGTCGAGGACGCGATCCGGTCGAAGCCCGCGTCGCGCGGGCAGCTGAAATACCTGACTCGTCTCGTGGTCGAGAAACGGGATCTAGCCGAGGACATCGGCTTGGAGTTGTCGAGTGCCCAGATGCGACAGCTCACGACCTACCAAGCTGGCTCGTACATCGACCGCCTTGTCGGGGTAGGATAGGTGCGCTCAACAGGGGCTGTGGGTCAGCCCCCGGAGCTAACCGGAACGACCGTTTGGGGGGTCGCGGTGGCTGGGCCGATCATAGCCGAGTGCGTGGAATGCGGAGCCCAGTTCAGAAAGCTTCGCAACATGAAGACGTGCTCCACCGAATGCGGTACGGCGCGCCAGCGCCGCTACCGGGCTCGGTGGCACCAAGAGAACCGTGAACGCCTACAAGGGCGCCAACGGATCTCTCAGAAGCGCTACAACGCCCGTCATCGAGATCGCATCCGGGAACGACGCAAGCGTTATCACGAGGCGAATAGGGACCGGATTCTCGCCAGGAAGCGCGCGTACCGCGCAGCGAACAAGGAGGCTCTTTCAGAGGCTCAGCGTGCGTATCGGGAAGCCAATCGGGAGACGATCCGAGAACGTGCCCGCGCTCGGTACTGGGCGAATGTCGAGGCCGAGCGCCAGCGAGGACGCCGACAGCAACGTGCCCGCAAGCACTACAACGCCTGCTACGAGGCTGCGGCTGGCCGATGCCGTCTCTGCGGAACGGAGATCGAGTACGGCGACGGTCACATCGACCACAAGGTTCCGCGCTCGAAGGGTGGGAGCGACGATCGGGCGAACCTCCAGCTAGCTTGCGAGCCCTGCAACCAGCGGAAGAACGACCGGATCGGGTACTACCGCGCCGGTGAGCGGCAGGCGCGACTGCTGTGAAGCGACGGCGGCGTACCGCCAAAATGGCGAACCGCCGCGATGGCTGAGCCGTGCGACCTCTGCCCTCGCTGCGGGTCGGGTCACTGGGAACCGCTTCAGTTCCCGACCGCTGATGGGCGCACCCACAAGTGCGCGGGCTGCTGGCTGCTGGCCCCGGGCTGGTGTGACCAGTGCCTGGACACGGCTCGCCGCGGCTGGATCTCGATCTGGACCTGGGACACGCCCGCGCCCTCGGCGTTCGAGGGCCTGGCCCCGAACAGCGCGCGCTGGTGTCCGGGCCAGTGCTACCGGCAGCGCACGGCGTTCCGCGCCGGCAAGAAGGATCCGGACGAAGACCCTGGGCCCGAAGCCGAGGCCGCGAAGGCCGCGGCCACGAGCTACCGCGAGCAGCGGGGCCGTGACACGCGCAAGGACATGGATCGGCTGGCAGACGGGAGCTGGCCCGCGAAGTGGCGGCAGCTGAAGAAGCGTGACGGCGAGTGGGGGGCAATGGTCCTCTCTCGCAAGGTGAGAACCGGCGACGACGTCACGATCGAGCGCGCGGGCGAGGGCACGACCGAGATCCGGACCGTCGACGAGGTCATCTGGAGGGGCGACGGCATCGCGCTCTGCGGCCTCGAACCCAAGGCCGACGACGACGACGTCCCGTTCTAGGTGGTCGCGGCCGCAGCCCTGGACCGGGCATACCGGCGCCGGTCGCGGTCGCGGATCTCGCCTCCGTGGCGGTCCCGGTACTGCTGGCTCCGGAGCCGGGCACGCTCGTTCTCGTTCGCGCGTCCGCACTCGTCGGAGCAGGTGACGGCGTTCGGATGCCGAGTCTCCGGAATCGTGTTCGGGCACATCCTGCACTGCTCGCCGTGAGCCATGACCGGGAGCATAGCAACCGGACCCCGTTACGGTATAGTCCAGGCATCGATCAACCGACTACCGGAGGAACTTGAGCATGATCGAGACCGTGTACGTGGGCCCGAACGGATCCACAACCCGCGCCCGCGAGGCCGCGAAGAGCCCGCGCCTGGTGCTGCTGGTCACGACCCGGCGCCGTCGCGCGGAGGTGCCGCTGAAGCGGCGCGACACCGAAACCCAGCGCCAGTGGGCGCGCCGAGTCGCGGGGGCCGCGCGCCTCGTTCGGGCTCAGGCCGGGGCCAGAGCGTGAACCGCCGCCGCCTCGCCATCGAGGCCGCCCGCGACCACGGAGACCATACGCAGGACGTTGACGAACGCGCTCTCCGCGAGGGCACGGAAGACGAGCCGGCCTGCACCTCGTGCGAGGGAACCGGCGAGATCGACGTCGACGATCCGAAGTCCGGTTGCAACGGCTGGAAGACGGTCGCCTGCCCGGACTGCCAGGACGTCGACGACGAACCGGACGGCGAGCCCGACGACGATTGGCCCGGCTACGACGCCGTCTACGGCGCCCGGTACTGCGAGCACTACCCACCGAACTGGAGACACTGATGCGCCCGCTCCGAGATCGTCGAATGACCGGGCGCCGGGTCGCCCACCAGGGCCGACTGTTCGTCGACTGGAGCGGATCGCCCTGTGGGATCCCGCCGACCGCTTGAAGCCCTCGAAATGATCGCCGGGGCCCGTCGCCAGTCGCGTCAAGCGACAAGCCTCTCTGCTCAAGTTCCAAGGCGGCGACGGGCCCCATTCCGCCCTAGCGCGTAGCGGCCGGTTTCGGTCCCCTACTACCTCCGGGGGCCGGAACCGGCCGCTACGCGAGGATCTCGCGCTCAGGGACCGGGTTTACGACCGACAGGAGACACGATCTGATGCCGATCAAGAGTCAGCAGGCGTACGACGCCGGCCTGGGCGCGATCCTGGACGGGTTCCGGAACCTGATCCTCGCGGGCCCGTCATCCGACACCGCCGAGCAGATCCGGAGAGCGATCGAGTCGGCCGAGGCCGTGGGGCAGTGAAGCCGGGCCCGGAAGCCTCGATCCGGACCGCGCTCAAGAACCGAATCATCCCCCGCACCGGTCTCGTCGTCGACGAGCTCGGCATCGGCGAGTGGTCCGAGGGCCGCGTCGACGTCGCCCACCTGGGCCTGCGCTACTTCCACGGCTACGAGATCAAGAGCGAGGTCGACTCGCTCGCCCGGCTGCCGCGACAGATGGCGCTCTACGTCCGCGCCTGCCAGCGGCTCACGGTTGTTCTCGCGCACCGTCACCTGGCCCGGGCGCTCCCGGTGATACCGGCCCAGGTCGGCATCGTCGTCGTACGCCGGGGACCGCGAGGCGGGGCCCTGCTTCGGGTCGAGCGCGGGGCCAGGCCGAACCAGGACCTGCAGCTCGAGGTCATGGCGAAGCTGCTCTGGCGGCGCGCTCCGAGGCACCGGCGACGGCGAACCGATCACCGGGCGAAGCAAGGCGCAGCTCGGGGCGCGCCTCGCCCGCAGGGTCACGGCCACGGAACTGCTCGCGCTCGTGCGCTCGGCGATGGAACGGCGCCGGCAGTGGCGCACACGGCCCCGCGGAGCCGGCCGCGAGGTCGTGCAGCGGGCGTGGTACCGCCGTAAATCGCCCCTAATCGACGCGAAGGAGGATTCCGGCCCCTAGTACCTCAGCACCTTCGATCGTCGCTTTACGGCCGCTCCCTGTCGCTCGGGGGCGGCCGTTTTCACGAGCCCGCGCCCGGGCATTGGGCGTCTCCGCACATCTTGGGGATCCCTGTCTCCAGGTGGAAGTGACACCAGTTGTCCGGGTGCTCGTCCGTGGCCCGCGACCCCACGGAGCCCTCGAGCGTGAGCAGGCCCTCGGCGTCGAACTCGATGCCGTGCGGCGGCTCCGTGACCTTGACCGTGCGCTCGCCGCACGGACACCGGAAGATCGCGGACGGGATCGGGGTCCCGTCCCCGCCGGCAGTCGGCCAGTCGATGACGCCCCGGCTGTCACGGGCCAGGGTCGAACCCTGCTGCCGCCGGTAGCGCCTATCGGTGATCGTGGACCTCGAGCGTGACCGAAAACCCGGCGAGCGCGAGCCAGACTTGGCGACTCTCGATCAGCAGCGGGACCAGCTCGCCGTCGTCGTGCAGGCGGCGAAGAGTCGCGGAATCCAGGACTTGTTCACCACCGTCGTCGGTGACGCGGGCCTCGTGAGGAAAGTCCACTGCCAGGACCGAGCGGACCCAGGCTTCGGCGTCCACGGGCCCGGCTAGAAGCGGACGAAGGCCGCGGCGACCACGGCCGTATGGTCGCCGAGCTCCCAGGTGTCGCCGGCGAGCCGTACAGCGTGGGGTCCGATGCCGCCGGCGTTCGGCTCGCCGTGCTCGAGCGAGACATACGCGCCAATGGCGTCACGAGTCAACCGCACCTCCGCCAGGAACGAAACGTCGTCGTAGCTGAGGTGCTCGATTCCGGTCGCGGTCACGTTGGGGTGCCAGCGGCCGCCGGCGGACACCGAGACCTCGACCTGGTCGACGTCCCAGCTGCGGCCAACGCTCAGGCCCAGGGACTTCACGCCGTTGTCCGCGGCCTCGACCAGGATCGCGCCCGCCTGCTCGGCGTCGGGAACTCCGCTGCACTTGTCGCCTACCGTGCAGTCGATCTCCGTTTCCTTGCCGTCGCCAAAGACCAGGCGCCCGGCCACGGTCCAGCCGTCGGCGAAGCTCCAGTGGCGCGACAGTTCCGCCTCGAGGCGATGGGTGATGCTGACGTGCGTTTCCGCGTCCGCGGCCACGGCCGGGCCCGCGAACAGGACCAGCATTGCGAGGAGGGCGGCGGCGAAGACGGCGGCGGCCCGACGTCGATTGATCATGGAAGGATCCTTTCTGTGTCTGCACACAGACACGATGATTGGTCGGCGAAGCCTAGCACTCGCTGTCGTAGGGCGCGGTTCCGTACTCGTTCACGAGGTCGCCGACGTTGGAGTAGACCGGCACCGTGGCGCGGTCCCAGGGCTCGCCGGACGCGACCAGCGCAATGAGCTTGGTCGTCGGCGGCGTGTCGGACGGGTCCGCGAGCCAGCGGATGGTGCTGCCGTCGACCTCGGCCACTTTTGCGCCCAGGGGCTGGATGTCGGGGCCGGGCCCGAACAGGTGCCAGGCCGTCGTCACCGAGCCGGCACCTTGCCGCCGTCCGGACATCGCCGTCCGATCCATGCGTCGCGGTCCGGGGGCGTCCACGAGCCGCCGAGCCAACCGTCCGCCTGCCGCATTGCAGCGATCAGGAACTGCTCCGGGGACTCGTCGTTCCCGGTCGGCGTCTCTCCGGTCCAGAGCGTGCTCAGCGCCGCCTCCACGAGCTTTCGGGCCGCGGCCGCGTCCACGACTTGCCCGCCCACCTCGCCGGCGTAGTTTCCCAGCTGACGCGCGGCGTTCCGCAGGTCCGACGCCGGCGACGACGCCCAGCCGCCTACCTCGGTCCACCATTCGGCGTTCTCCGGATCCGCGCGCGCCTGCTGCCGGCAGAAGCTGCCCCAGGCGGCAAGCGCTGAGGCGACCGCGTCCAGGGCCTCCTGCATTTGCCAGACCGCCGGGCGGTCCGGAAACGCACCGACAGCGACATCAGGTCTTGGGCGAAACGCCCGGCCAGAACTTGCGGCCGAGGAACGTGCCGTCCGGCAGGCACTCGTTCAGC
>JAPOVI010000082.1 GCA_026708265.1 Acidobacteriota bacterium | reverse complement strand
CGTAGCCGCGATCGACGGTGATGAGTTGCACGAAGCTGCGCAGGAGCAACCCCGCCCCCACCAACAGCACGAGGGCCAGGGCGACCTGGGCTACTGCCAGCGCCGCGCGCGCCCGGCTGGAGCGAAGCAGGCGGAAGCCGCCCGTGGGCTGTGTGCTCCCTCGTTCAGGGTGCGCGCCAGATCGAGCCGCGACCACTGGAAGGCCGGCGCAGTGCCGAACAGCAGTCCCGCCGTGACCGACAGCCCCAAGGTGAACGCGAGCGTCACCCCGTCGATGCCCACCTCGTCGAGGCGTGCGATGTCACCGGGAACGACGGCCGGGACCGCACGCAGCACGGCTGCTGCCGCAGCCAGCCCGAGAGCGCCGCCGCCCACGCCCAGCATCACGCTCTCGGTCAGGAGCTGACGAACGAGCCGCCAGCGGCTCGCGCCCAGTGCGGCGCTAACCGCGAGCGCCCGCTGGCGCGTCACTCCCCGTGCCAACAGCAACCCCGCCACGTTGATGCCCGGAAGTCATCAGGCACGCCCGCCACCCGCTGCCGCTCCCAGCAATCGCCGGAGCACTTCTCGTCGAGATTCGTCCCGTCGCCCGTCGTGAACCCGAGCGGGCTGGCGCCAGCGCCCAGCGTCCGCGCCCCGCCCAGGATTGTCCAGAGCACGCCGGCGAAGCGGCAAACATGCTCGACGACCCAGACCACCTGTTCCGCTGGTCGTGGTGTAATGGATCCAGTTCTCGGATCCTCTCCTATTGTGAGGCGCACGAGACTGAGGTTTCTTCGTCAGCGCGCCCAGGGAGGATCGAGAATGCGACGATCCAGATTCGTCCCGGGTCGTTCTACTGGCGGTTGCCGTGCTCCAGGTCGGCGCCCTGGGGGTGATGGTAGGCGCAATTCTCAGCGCGCATGCCCCTGCTACCGCCGCGGGGCATCCGCTGGCGAGTCGATCTCTGCCGCGAGTTGAGGTTGCTGCGCCGTCGAGAGGCGCTGAGATTGTCGAGATTCCGGTACCAGGAAGGCTGTCACCAATCCGCGTTCGGGTGGCCTATCCCGAGCGGTTGCCTGCGCCAACCGTGATGATCGTTCCCGTAGCTCCCGTAAAGCGCTCGGCCAGCCCCTCGCCGCGCGCCTCAAGAGCAGATCTTGTCCGTCTGTCGGATTGGGTGCGCAGCATAGCCGGCGCCGTTGCGGCAAAGGGATTCATCGCTGTCGCCCCGGCCTTCCCGGCTGCCGCGACGCCTGGCGAGGTCGGCCCGTACGAGCGATCGAAGTGTTTCAACGTCATCCGAGCCTGGGCGCGCGACGAGGCGGCCGCCAATGGGCAGCTCCGTGCGGTCGGGTTCAGTTGGGGCGGGTCCGCCGGCATCGCGTACCCGGTCGATCAGCCGGAGTTGAGTGCGCTAGTCGTCTTCCACGGCAACGCTCCCGCGGTGAATCCCGACTACCGGCGGCTCACCGCGACAGTGCTCGGCCTGTTCGGCGGCCTTCCGACGACGCCGGCGGAGCCGTGGTCTGCCACGACTTCCACCGGCGAGCTTCTCGAGGTTATCGTCCACCGCGACGCCACCGTCATTCTGCGGGCCGGCATGGCGCGGGTTGGGCGGGCCGGCTGACAACGGGGCCGCGGATGCGCTCGCTCCTCTGCAGCGCGGGCTCCCGCGACCCCTTCCGAGAAGGGATTCCGCCCCGCCGTGGCGGCGCTGCGATGCCGGACGCAACGATGCGCGGGCGCGCCGTCGACCCGTCGAATGTCGGTCTCGTTCACGGGACAGACGCCAGGACAGACGCCAGGACAGACGCCTGCGTCCTCGGTGTGGTCGACCGGAGGAGGCAGGGACGGACGGGCTGAGGCGTGGTCAGGAGGCTTGTGGCTGCGGCGAGTTCATGTCCCGCCGGTGCCGCAATCACGGAATGCTCAGGGGTGCGTGGCGGCCGACGTACTGCGCCCAATCGTCCATCAGCCGCCGACCCCCCAACAGGTCCGACCGCGCGTACGCCGCCTCGACCTTGTTTGCGGACCACGTGGGCAACGCCGCCTCGATGACCTCCCGCCGGTGCTCCGTCTGCTCGGCCGCCCAGTCCCGGAAGGAGGAGCGGAAGCTATGAGGAACGGCCGGGACCCTCTGACGCTCCAGCAGCCGCCGGAGCACCTTCTCGTCGAGCCGTTCACCGTCGCCGGCCGGGAGCACCAGCGGGCCGGGGTGGTCGCTGAGCGTCCGCGCCGTGTCGAGGATGTTCAGAGCACACCGGCAGAGCGGAACCCGGTGCGCGCGGTTCGCCTTGATCCTCCCCGCCGGAACGGTCCACGCGTGGGCCTCCGTGTCCATCTCGTCCCATCGTGCCCCACGACCCCGCCCCAACGCGCCGCCGTGAGCACGAGGAACTCGAACGCCAGCCTGACGAACTCGGCCGCGTTCGACGCCTGCACCGTCGAGATCGCCGCCGCCACGTCCCGATGCGGCAGCGCCCGCATGTGCCCCACGACCTCGTTCTGCTTGCCGAACACCGGCCCGAGCCGGTCGCACGGGTTGTCGGCTCTCAGGTTCATCGCGATCGCCCACTTTGGCGGATTCTCTCAACGGTCTTGCTGCGGCACGACAAGGCGTCGGCGATCCGCTGGTCGGTCCACCCCGGTCCGTCCGCATCGGCCTTCAAGAGGTCTCGCTGGCGAGGCGCGGGAGCTGACACTGTCGAACCGCAAGCTCGCACGCTCTGGCGGCGAGCCCTGGCCGAGATGACCGCGCTGATGCGCTGCCCGTGGTACGATGACTCACGCACCTTCGAGGGTCGGCCAGCCGATCCTGGCCGGTCGGCGGCACGATATTGAGGAGACTCTCGGGCTTCTCGACCAGTGCTCCCATTGCGGCGACACATCCTGGAAGGACTACGCCATGGAGAGGTACCGATTCGAGGGTACGACCGGGTGGCCCGCGCTCGTCGCGATCGGCCTGCTCACGACGTTGACGCTCGCCGCGCCAGCTACGACGACAGCGCAGGCGCCTGCCGCCGAACGGGTCGTGGCCGCGCTGTTCGACTTCGTCGAGACCGACCCGGCAGAACCCCCGTACACGAAGGACGACATCGAGGATCTGCTGGTCCGAAACGACGACTCGCTGCGCGAGTTCATCTGGCAAACCTCGCGCCAGCAGGTACGCCTGAACATCGAAGTGCTCGACTGGATCACAATCAACAAGCGACGCACAGACTACCCGCCGACCGATGCGGGGGGACTTCAAGTGGTGGGAGACGCCATCGACGAACTGTCGTACTTCGTCGATCTGGGGTCCTACGACAAGGTCCTGCTCTTTGTTCGGCCGGGGGAACCTGGCAACCCGGGATGCGTCGCTAGCCTCGGGCCTGAGCCCGATACTTGGGACACGCCGAACGGCACCTTCACCTTCGGCTGGGCGGCACTCGGCGGCCGCCCCGATGGGTACGTCGGCGGGCGCCCCGTCGGGAAGGGTTGCGCGTGGAATGGAAGGATCGCGCACGAGTACGGACACACGTTGGGGTTTCTGCATTCGATGGCCGTCAGCGCCGGGATCTCCCTGGACACCGACATGAGCCGCTGCGATGCGCGAAAGGAGAATCCCGTCCCGGCGAGCCTGCTCGATCCGACCTACCGGGAATCCGTCTATCCGGACACCTGCACCGACACGTGGGTCACCCACGGCGCCGACTGGGACATGCTCGGCGGGGACGACGGTTATGAGCTTTACACGAAGCACTTCCCAGTGCACTTCCACGCGATGTGGCAGGCGCGGGCCGGGTGGCTCCGCGACGACCAGGTGATCGAGGCGACCGGTTCCGGCACCTACACGGTGACGACGCTCGAGCAGCTCGATGGGGGAGTGAAGGCGATACGGGTGCCGTTGGGCAGCGACGACAGGCACGGCCCCGTGAGCTACTGGCTCCAGACGCGGGAGTTCAGCCCGTGGACGACTCTGGCTTGGATTCCCTACAGCGCTGGGCCGTGTCAAGTGGACGTGCGGGCTACGGGGACGCAAGTGTTCAGTGATTGGGGTGGCTACAGCGCGGGAAACTCATACTTCTTCATGGTGACGAACACAGATGACGAGAGCGAATCGATCATCCGCAAGGGCAGCCTGTTCCGCGACCCGTTCCGTGGAGTGTCGATGGAGATGCTCGGCTGCCGGGTGAGCGTCGACGAAACCTCCGCGGAGGTCGATATCGCCATCACTCGCACGGACCTGGAGTTGGTCCCTCCCATCGTGGCGCATTTCAGCCCGCAAGAACCCACAAGCGTCATCACCGTGTCGAACAACAGCAGCGCAGCCGTCGGCGTCCGCGCAGTATCGATCCGCGGCCGCCACGCGGACGAATTCGCAATCGACGAGGATGCGTGCGCATACCGCCACCTCGAAGCTGGCGCGTCGTGCAGTGTCATGGTGTCGTATCTTCCGGGGCGGACAGGGGACAGGCAGGGTGTGCTGATGATCGACAATGACGACGCAGTCGCGCCCAACCTAGCAGTCGCGTTGAGGGCAATACGCTAGCGCCGCTAGCGAGAGACCGTCGCGCCGCAAGATCGCGCCGGGACGGCGAAGCTGGCCGAAGGCGGGACATTATCGTAACCGTTCGGGCGGGGTGCGCCGTGAAGGGCGCCGTTCCTCAGCGGGTGCGAATCCTGCCCGGCAACTGCCGCTCCCAGCCGGTAGCAGTCGGAGCGGACGATGGAGGTAAACGACATCGGCTGAAGCACTTCGACGACAACGGGCCGCCCTGGGCGGTTCAGCGACCACGCGGGCCGTAACGCGAGTGAACGCCGAGCAAGCCCCGAAGGCTGCCAGCTGCCGGGAAGCGAGCGACACGAGCACCGACCGCCTCCGCCGGGGTAGTGGCAACGGCACGCGACGCAACACGGGAAACCCTGCTGGTGGTGTGGCACGCGCCAACCGACAGCCCGAGAGGGTCAGGCCGGGCCGGTCAGGGTGGCGGAGAGGCCCGTAGTACCGGGGAAGCCGGGTAACGCCGGTGGAAGGAAGGGGCCTCGGTTGGAGAGCAGCACGTGACGGAGGAAGGGACGTGGGGACTGGCGCAAGCCTAACTACTAGCTTGCGGCGTCGGAGGCGGAAGCTGCCGAAAGCCGCGGAGTTCGACCCAAGGGGGTTCGAAGGGGGCGCCAACGCCCCGTCGCCAGCCCCCAATGTCGGACATTGGGTAAGCTGGTGAGCCAGCTCTGTTCAATTCCTCTGATCGTCGTGCGCCGGCTCTCTCTTACCGCCCGGATCCTCGTCGCCGCTCTCCGGGGACCCTATCGTGTTCTTCGTCCCGCTCGATGTCGTTCCCGCTCGATACCCCGAGCCCCTATGTCCGTCCGGGTGCTTCGTCCCTGTTCCCTGCCTGACCTGTCAGGGCGTCGGTCTGGTTGATCCGGAGAGGCAGGATCGGATCGCATTCAGCGGGGGCCAGGGTGCTGCAGTTCCGGCGACTCCGTGGCCCCGCTGGTTCAGCGGCGAAAGGTCGGTTCCCTCGACGCACTTGCCCCAATCGTTCATGAGCCTCCGCCGCCGCTCGAACAGGCCCGACCTCGCGTAGGCCGCCTCCACCTCTTGCCGACGACGTGAGCCAACGCGGCCTCGATGACCTCGGGCCGGTGCTCCGTCTCCTCCGCCGCCCAGTCCCGGAAGCGGGACCGGAACCCATGCGGAACGGCCGGGACCTTCTGACGCTCCAGCAGCCGCCGGAGCGGCATTCGTCCGACAATGCCGGATCCCCGACCCCGCCAGACGCCAACCGCACCACCCGGCAGCGCAACCGGACCAATCCGTCGACGCGCCTGCTGGCCCTACCGAGGCGACCATCCCTCCGGCCACCGCTCTTCCGGCCAGCCGTGCAGCTCGAGCAGTATCCTGCTCGTCACGGAGTCGGACCCATCGAATCCTCCCGTGTCGAACTCGAAGTCCCCTAACAGCCCGTGGAAAAAGTCGGGCCTGGGCTCGACGGATCGAGGCACCTTCTCTACA
>JAPOVI010000368.1:37125-74119 GCA_026708265.1 Acidobacteriota bacterium | reverse complement strand
GGCTGCGGAGCTTCTGGACGACCTTCTCCCAGAGCTCCGCGTCGGCGGCGACGTGGGACTCGCTGACCCCTACGTCGAGCGACAACCCTGCCGTCAGCAGCCGGCCGTTGTGGCAGGTGACGCAGTAGCGCTGGAGCAGCGCGCCGTACTCGGCGGCCTCTGCCGGCGCGGCGGGCGCGCTGCCGGTCGCGGAAGCCGCGGCGGGGCCGGCGGGTTCCTGCGCGGCGGCCGCTCCGGTGGGCAGGCCGCTGGCGAACGCGGCCAGCACGAGAGCACCGGCGAACGCGGCGTGCAGTCTGATCGTCATCGAGTGCCTCCGTTCCTCCGCCGGCTTCTTCGCGGGCGGTTTTCGACGACCTCCCGCCGAGCGCCAGCTCCCCGTCGCGTCAACCGACAGCCGCCGGAGCGTGCACGGTGCGGACCTCAATCGCCTCACGGCGACGCGTCGGCGGGCGCGGCGGGCCGCGACGAGACGGCGCCGAGCTCGCGCAGCAGGGCGGCGGAGCGGTCGCGGCGTATGACGCTGGCGGCCTGGTTGAAGCCCTGCTCGGCCAGGTCGAGCGGCGTGCGGTCGAGCTCGTCCGCGAGGTCGGTCCGGGCGCCGGCGGCGATGAGGTGCCGGATGACGCTGTCGGCGGCGCGGTAGACGGCGCCGTGGAGCGCGGTCTGCCCGTGGGCGTTCGCGCCGTCGATGTCCACGCCGTGCGCCAGGGCCAGCTCGACCGCGGCCAGGACGTCGGGCTCCGGCCGCTGGAGGCGCAGGCCCTCGGTGAAGACGACGCCGGCCGCGAGGGTGAGCGCGGTGTTGTTGGCGTACGTCGCCAGCCGCGGGTCGGCCCCGTGCTCGGCCAGGAGCCGCATCGCCTCGTGGTCGGCGCCGCGGGCGGCCGCGGTGTAGGGCGTGGCGCCGCCCATGTTGACCTGGTTGTCGATCGCGGGGCGACCACCGGCCTGCGCGCGCGCATCCGTCAACCGCGGCCGTGGCTCGGTTCGCGCGTTGGGGTCCGCTCCGGCCTCGAGCAGCAGGCGCATCAGCTCCAGGCTCTCCGTCGCGTGCAGGGCGGCGCCTTCGGAGACCGCGGCCGGTACCTGGGGCCGTCGCTGCAGCGCCCGCGCCGCCACCAGGTCGTGGAGCGCGGTGTTGCCCTGCGAGTCGCGGGCGGTTGGATCGGCGCCGCGCGCGAGCAGCAGCGTCGCCAGGGGATAGTGCCGGTTGGTGATCGCCATCCGCAGGAGGCTCTGCCCGTTCGGCGCTCGCGCGTCGAGGTCCGCTCCGGCCGCGAGGAGCAGCCGCGCGGCGTCGCGGGCGTCCTGGCGGACGGCGAACATCAGGGCGGTGAAGCCACCCGTCGAGGCGGCATCTACCGCGGCGCCTCCCTCGAGCAGCACGTTCATGACCGGCACGTGGTTCTCGGCCGCGGCCCACATCAGCGGAGTCTGGCCGCGCCAGGTGTCCGCCGCGTCGATGTCCGCGCCGCGGGACAGCAGCGCCCGCACCGCCGCGACGGCTCCCGTGTGCGCGCAGGTCAGCAGCGGCGCCTCCCCCCGGGGAGCGAGTCCGGGGTCGGCCCCGGCGTCGAGCAGCACCGTCACCAGCCTCGCGCCGGCGCCCGCGCAGGCGAGCCCGAGCGGCGTGGCGCCGTTGCGGTTGACGACGTCGGGATCCGCGCCCGCGTCGAGCAGCGCCCCCGCCAGCTCGGCGTCATCCCGGTAGACGGCCCA
Source organism: Acidobacteriota bacterium (assembly GCA_026708265.1). Classification (GTDB taxonomy): domain Bacteria; phylum Acidobacteriota; class Vicinamibacteria; order Vicinamibacterales; family UBA8438; genus JAGWAJ01. The sequence goes on along the minus strand of JAPOVI010000368.1, from coordinate 72,397 downwards.
GTGGAGCGCCGTCGTCCCGTCGACCGCCGCCGCGTCAACGTCCACCGCCTCGGCAAGCAGTCGCGCGATCACCGCCCGATCGCCGTCGCGCGCCGCGTCCGGGAGCCGCCGGTCGTCCGCCGCGGTCGGGGCTGCGAGGAGGGACGCCGCCGGCAGGACACTGAGGGCGGTGAAGCAGGCGGTGACGAACGCCCCCCCGGCGCGCGGCATCGGTGTGAGTCGACTCTGCATGGCTTGCATCCCGTCTCGAACCAGCGGTTCCCCTTGACGCATTCGTTCCACTACGTCCGTCACGACCCACGGTGACAGGACACCAGGCGCCGCGTCGCGGCCTCCATTCTGGATGGGGGTCGGCTCGTGAGAGGGACCGGAGACGACCGTCCGGTCCCTCCCTGGCCTCCGGCGCCCGGCCCGGAAACCGCCGCCTGCGGCTCCGGTTTCCGCTCGGCCGGCCTGCAGGCCCTGGCGCCCCCGCTACGGCGCCAGCGGATGCGGGCGGACCTGGAAGCGGACGATCTCGCTCGTCATCCCCTTGCCGCCCTCGTTGTGCCAGTTGGCGATGGTGTCGTTGCTCGCCCAGACGCCGCGCCCCTTCCAGCCGGCGTCCGGATCGTCGATCCGGCCGTCGAGCCCGCGCGTGTAGAACCCGAGCGGGTAGGGGACGCGGAGCGTCAGCATCTCGCCCGTCTCCGGGACGAGCGCAATCAGCGAGTCGGACGTCGTCCCGTTGACCAGAGGCACGTCGGCCCCGAGGCCGAGCGTGTCGAACTGGTCGACCCACATGTAGTAGTGGAAGTCGGCGCTCCCCGCCGCCGAGACGCCGGCCATCTGCGGCCCGGGGGTCGGATAGAGCGTCCACCCCTCGGGGCAGTGCTGGCCGGTGGCGTCCGGCCCGTTCAGCAGGGCGCACTTGCTGCGGTCGAAGCTCGCGAGGTGGCCGCTGCCCCCGAGCGCGGTCCAGATGAGGCCGTTGCGGTCGACGTCGATCCCGCGCGGGCCGTGGCCCCACTGCTCGGGCGGCACGGCGTCGGTCTCGAACGGCGGCTCGTAGACCTCGGCGAGGCACGTCTCGGGATCGAGGCGCACGAGCTGGCCGGGCACGGGGTTCGGGTACGGCCGCGCCACCCACACGGAGCCGTCCACCGGGTTGGGGATGATGCCGTAGGCGAAGCCGTTGATGCGGGTGTCCTTCGCCGGGTCGGGCGCCTCGCCCGGCTCGACGTAGGCGCCGGCCCGCCCGTCGCCGTTGGTGTCGAGGATGGTCGGGCACCAGCCCTGCGAGGCCTGCTCGTTGGCCGTCTCGTCGTAGAGCCGCGTGTTGATCCAGCCGACGACGTTGCTGTCGCCGCTGATCCACAGCGTGTCGTCGGCATCCTCGGCGAACTGCAGGTGGTGCGTGTCGAAGCAGGTGTCGATGAGGACGAACTCCTCCTGCTCCGGGTCGTAGTAGGACATCTGCCGTCCCGCGCGCTGGAGCGGGAACCGCTCGACGGAGGGGTGATCCGACTCCCGGCACCACGACGGATTCTCGCGCGGCCGGATCGTCGACGTCATCCAGACGCGTCCGCGGGCGTCCATCATCGGGTTGTGCGGATTGGCGGGGCCCGTCCGCTCGACGACCTCGTCGCCCCAGTAGGGCGAGGGCACCGGGGCGACCGTCGGGGCGCCGTAGCCGGTGCCGCGGCGGTCCATCGGGGTCCGGGTCGGGATGTCGAGCTCGAAGGCCAGGTGGCGAACCGGGTCCGCCACGGCGAGCTTGCCCAGCATGTCGACGCCGTAGACCGGCCCGTTGGCGTTGACGGTCGGGTTCCGCTTGTCGGTGGTGATCTCGTCGTGGATGAAGCCGCGCTCGCTCGACCAGCCCCACTGCGTCAGGACCACGTTGCGCTCGGCGCCCGCCGGCCGCGGCGGCGCGGGCGGCACCGCACCGTCCATGATGCGGTCCGTCCAGCTCGCGAAGGACTGGAGCGACCGCTCCCGGCCCATGCGGTCGATGCCGGCGTTCATGCCCGCCCCGGTGGCGCCGATCAGCACGCGCTGCTCCCAGGCGTGCAGCGTCGAGTCGTAGTCGTCCAGGTTCGGCACCTCGCGCGTCGCCAGGTTGCCCATCTGGTGGCAGAGCTGACAGCCGTCCTTGAGGCGGTCGACCCACTCCGCCTGGTTGCGCATCTGGCGGCTGATGCCGTTGCCGCGGGGACCCGTGCCCGGGAACTCGCCTGCGTCCGGCACCTCGAGCATCGCGTACCAGTAGTTCGCGGGGTAGATGGCCGCGGCGTCGCGCGGGTCGGTGGCGACGGCCGGAGCCAGCTCCACGTCGTCGCCGGGGCGGGCGGCCACCGGGGTGGAATCGATCAGCCCGTAGCCGCGGGACCAGACCTCGTAGTCGGCGTCGGGCAGGTCGGGCACGAGGAACCGGCCGTCGTCGCCGGTGACGACGATCTTCCGGAACACCGTCTCCAGATCCGAGGTGGCCGCGATGACCCACACCCCGGCTTCCGGTCCGGCGTCGCTCTGGACGATGCCGCGGATCACGCCGTCGTCGCCGGCCGCGGGAAGGGTCGCCCCGCCCAGCCACAGCACGCCGGCCGCCGCCGCGAGCGCCGCGCCGGCGAGCCACGTCCGCCGCACGATTGAGCTTCTCACTGTCGCCTCCCTCCGTCCCGAGCCCGGGGATTCCGGGCTCGGAGTCTGCGCCGCTGAACGCGCCGTTCAGCGTGTTGCTGCCCCGCGCAGACTCCCAACGCGACCGCAAGGTCGCGCTCGCGCCGCACGCGGAAGCCGCCGATTGACGGTGAAGGGTGTATAACATGGATCGGCGGCTGGGCGAACTGCCCGGCGACATGATGGCGAGACTCATCCGCGGCGCGCGGTTCGCCGCCCTCGCGTGGGGGCTGGCGGGCTTGGCGGTGGCCGATGCCGCCTACGCCCAGGACGCGGTCACCTTCACCGAGGACGTCGCGCCGATCTTCGCGGCGAACTGTGTGGGGTGCCACCGCCCGGGCGGGATCGGCCCGTTCAGCCTGCTCGACTACGACGCCGCGCGCCAACGCGCGGCGCGGATCGCGGAGGCGACGGCGGGCCGCATGATGCCCCCCTGGAAGCCGGTCGCGCCGGCCGGCGCGTTCGAGGGAGAGCGGCGGCTGAGCGATGCCGACATCGGCGCGATCGGCCGCTGGGCCGCCGCCGGCGCGCCCGAGGGGCCGCCAGGGGCACCGGCCGCACCGCCCGACGCGGCCGGCTGGCAGCTCGGGACGCCGGATCTCGTCGTCGCATTGCCCGAGCCGTACGTCCTGCCGGGCGGCGAGGCCGACGTCTACCGGAAGTTCGTCGTGCCCGTCCCGACGGAGGAGGAACGCTGGGTCCGTGCGGTCGAGATCCGGCCCGGCCCCGCGAGCCCCATTCACCACGCGACGATCCGCATCGACACGACCGGCCGGGCCCGCGAACGCGACGCCGAGGATCCGCTTCCCGGCTACTCCGGCTTCATGGTCGAGACGGCCCGGTTCCCGCCCGGCCACGTTCTCGGCTGGGCGCCCGGCCGGACCGTGACCGGGCCATCGGACGAGCTCTCCTGGGCCCTCGCGCCCGGCTCCGACTTCGTGCTGCAGCTCCACATGCTGCCTGGGGTCGCGCCCGTCCCGGTGCAGCCGGAGGTCGGCCTCTACTTCGCCGACGCGCCCGCCACGATCGAGCCGGTGTCCGTCATCCTGCAGTCGTTGACGATCGACATCCCGGCCGGCGAGAGCGCGCACGTGGTGCGCGACGCCTTCCGCCTGCCGGTGGCTCTCGACCTGCTGTCCATCTATCCCCATGCCCACTACCTCGGCCGGGAGGTGCGGGCCACCGCGACGCTGCCGGACGGGGCGGAGCGCACGCTGCTGCGCATCGACGACTGGGACTTCAACTGGCAGGACGAGTACCGCTACCGGACGCCGGTCCACCTGCCCGCGGGGACGCGCGTCGAGATGAGCTACATCTACGACAACTCGGCCGCGAATCCGCGCAATCCGCACGACCCGCCGCAACGCGTGGTCTTCGGCCCGCAGTCGAGCGACGAGATGGCGCAACTGCTGCTGCAGGTCGTCCCGGCCGGACCGGAGGACCGCGCCGCGCTGACCGGCGCCTTGCGCGTCAAGTCGGCGCGGGACGAGATTCTCGGCTACCAGGCGCGGCTGCGCCGCGACCCGAACGATCACGAGAGCCGCACGGGTCTCGCCGTGCGCTACATGGAGGTGGGGCAGGTCGCGCTGGCGGAGCAGGAGCTGCGCCAGGCGATCCGGCTGGCGCCGGACTTTCCGGACGCCCACTACAACCTCGGCAGCGTGCTGCAGGCGCAGGGGTCCATCCGGCAGGCGATCGGGGCTTACCGCCGGGCGATCGCCATCGAGCCGACCTACAGCGAGGCGCACAACAACCTGGGGGCGTTGCTCGACACGACCGGCGACCGCGCGAACGCCCTTGCGCACTACCGGCTGGCGGTCGAGTTCGGCCCCCGGGAGGCGGCGGCCCACTACAACCTCGGGCTGGCGCTGATGGCCCGCCGCCAGCCCGACGAGCCGGTCACCGAGGCCGTGGAGTCGTTTCGGCGGGCGGTCGCCCTGGACCCCGACTACCCGGAGGCCCGCGCCAGCCTCGGCGCCGCGTTGCTCGTCGAAGGCGATCCGGAGGCCGCCATCGCCCAGTACGAGCGGGCGGTCGAGCTCGCTCCCGCCGCACCGCGCGCCCTGGTCGAGCTGGCCTGGCTGCTGGCGACGGCGCCGGAAGGAGAGCTGCGGGACGTGGGGCGGGCGATAGCGCTGGCCGAGCGCGCCCGATCGCTCTACGGCAGCACGCACCCCGTGGTGCTCGATACGCTCGCCGCCGCGTATGCGGGGGACGGACGCTTCGATGAGGCGATTGCGCTGGCGCGCGAGGCGGCAGCGCGCTCGAGCGAGACGGCGGGCTTCGAGTCGCGCACGGCGGCAATCAACGAGCGCCTGGGCTACTACCTCGCGCACCGTCCCTACCGCATGACGCGGTGAGGGCGGCAGGGAGGCGAGTCGCTCCGGGAGGAGCCGCATCGGTTCGCGGGCCGGCGCCGGTGGCCGCGGCCGGCGACGGTCGAGGGGGGCAGCCATGGGACGTTCAGCGATCGCACGGTTCGGCCTCGCGACCCTGGTCGCGCCGGCGCTTCTCCTTCCACCGGTCGCCGCGGCGCAGCCGCCGGAGGGGCAACTGACCTTCCGCAGCGGCGTCGACGTGATCGAGATCGACGTCAACGTCATCGACCGGGACGGCCGTCCCATCACCGACCTCGCAGCGTCGGACTTCCGTGTCCGCATCGACGGCGAGGATCGGCGCGTCATGCAGGCGCAGTACGTGTCGCTGCGGTCCGTGGCGCAGCCGGCGGGAGCCGCCGTGCCACGGTCGCGGAACGTTCTCTATACGTCCAACGCGGCGCAGCAGCGCGGCCGGTTGATCGTCCTCGCGGTCGACGAGGAGAACATCCTCACCGGTGAGGGCCGGCACCTGATGCGCGCCGCGGCGGAGTTCGTCGACGCGCTGAGCCCGGCCGATCAGGTGGCGCTGATCGCGATCCCGCAGCCCGGCATCTACATCGACTTCACCACGGACCACGATCGCGTCCGGCGCGAGACCGCTCTCATGGCCGGACTCGGGGAGCCGGCCCGGCGCGCCCTGAACATCGGGTTGCACGAGGCCTTCCGCATCGCGGTCTACGGCGACCGCGATCTCGAGGACGAGGTCATCGACAGAGTCTGCGACGAGAGCCCCGCCTGCGCCTTCCAGGTGCGGAACGAGAGCATGCAGATCGTGCAGGAGGCGAAGTTCCACTCCACCAACGCCCGGCGCGGGATCGAGAGCATCCTGCGCGCCCTGCGCGACGTGGAGGGGCCGAAGCACGTGGTCTGGGTGTCGGGCGGGCTCGTCATCGACCAGAACGCGGCCCTGCTGCGCGAAATAGAGGATCTGGCCGCGGCCTCCCGGACGACGCTCTTCGTGATGATGGTCGACGAGCCCCTTACCGACGTGAGCCAGCCGCTTCCGGCGCCGTCGCCGCGTCAGGACCGCTACATGCGGGAGCGCGGCCTCTCCGCTGCCGCCGCCGTGGCGCGGGGCGAGCTGTTTCGCGTCACCGCGAACCCGAGACGCATATTCGAGCGTCTCGAGGCACAGATCTCGGGCTACTACCTGCTCGGCGTGGAGGTCGGCCCCGAGGATCGGGACGAGGATCGCCGTCGCATCCGCGTGTCGGTGGAGCGCGACCGGGCGCGCGTGCGGGCCCGGCGCGAGGTGCGCTTCATCGAGGAGCCGGAAGAGGAGCGAAGCGTCGACGAGCGATTGCTGGCCATGCTGCGCTCGCCCGTGGCTACGACCGAGCTTCCGTTGCGCGTCGCGACCTACGCCTTCCCCGACCCCGACGACGGCCTCGTCCGCGTGTCCGTAGCCGCCGAGGTCGGAAGCGACGCGAACTACGTGGAGGACGTGACGCTCGGATTCGCGCTCCGCGATCCGGACGGCAGGGTGGTCCTGACGGGCCGGCGGCGGGTGTCCGCGACCCTTGCCGAGCGACCCGGGAGCATCGGCTACGAGTACACGCTGCCGATCACCGTGCCCCGCGGGCGGTATTCCCTCCGGGTAGCGGCGATCGACGGGTTCGGGCGGCGGGGCAGCGTCGACCATCTGCTCCTGGCCGGTCAGGCCTCGGACACGCCGCTCGCCTTCGGGCCGCTGCAGGTGGCCGATCAGCGGCCGTCCCTCGACAACCTGCTCGAGGTCGTCGAGCCGGAGGTGTCGAGCGGACGAGTCATCGCGTCGCTGGAGGTCTATGCCGAGTCGTCCTGGGCCTTCGAGCGGACGAGCGTTCACGTCGACGTCGCGGGCGACGAGTCCGGTCCGGCCCGTGCCTACGCCACCGCCGCGCTACTCGGTACCGACGACACCCCGTGGCGCTCGGCGGCGGCCGACCTTTCGGTGGGGCATCTTCCCCCCGGCCAGTACGTCGCCCGCGTGCGGGTGATGCGCGACGCCGACGAGGTGGCGCGGATGCACCGCCCGTTCCGGATTACCGTGGCACGGCAGGCGCCCTGAGCGGCCCGAGCCGGGCGGGGGAACGGTCTTTCGCTCCCGCCGCCCGATGGATACAATGCGGCTGTCTCGTTGTCCCGTTCGGACCCTGGGCGAAGGGGCCGGACGGGGTGCGGCGCACGGAAGACAGGGAGGGCACCCATGGATCGCTGGATGACGCGGATCGTCTTGCTGGGCTTGGTGGTTGCGGGGGCCGGCGCGGGGGCGTACGTTGCGGACGCCGAGGCGCAGACCATGGCGCGCGTGCGGGGCGAGGTGACCGACGAGTGGGGGAACGCGATCGAGGGAGCGCAGGTCATCGGCCGCCGCGAGGGCGCCGATCCGCGCACGACGAACACGAACGACGACGGGCGCTTCAACCTCGTGAACCTGCCGTCGGGCGACTACGTGATCGAGTTCCACGCCGCCGGCTACACCCCGACCGGCGTGGCGATGTACCTCGACCAGCGCGACGCCCGCCAGCCGCAGCGGCCGCTCGAGATCGAGATGGTCGCGTCGCCTCCGGGAAACCGGCTGCGGGACGACGTGGAGTTCGAGTCGGCGGACGGACGCATCAAGCTGGAACTGAAGGGTGACGGCAAGTTCGAGTTCGAGGACGCGGAAGGCGAAGAGGGTGAGGGGACCTACGGCATCATCGATCTCGAGGGCCAGCTCACCGTGCGCGACTACGACGGCGACGACGACAAGTACAGCCTCGACTCGCCGATCGTCATCACGTTCGCCAACAACCTGTACCGGTCCCTGACCTGGGACGGCGTCGAGCTGACGCAGAGGTAGGTGCCCGCGGGCCGCGACGTGGCGGCGACCCGGACGGTGACCGCGGATGCTGCCGGGGCGGTTGCAGCCGGCGAAGAGCGGGGGCAGCCCGTGAGGTCCGCGGGCCGTGTCCGGCGAGATTGGCGGGCGACCCGTCCCGGCTGGCGGGCCGCACCGTCCGCCTTCGCGTTGCTCCTCGGCCTCCTCGCCGGGAGTTGCGGCGGCGGTGGGGTCCCCGCGGGGCTCCACGCGGTCCCGCCACCGGACCTCTCGCGGCTCCCGGCCCCGCTCCGGGAGCAGGTCGGCGGCCGCTGGGACGCCCTCACCGACCGGATCCAGGCGGGGGCGCCGGCGACGCAGCTCGCCCGCGCCTACGGCGACGCAGGACTCCTCCTCATGGCGGCCGAGTTCGAGGAGGCCGCCATCGCCTGCCTGCGGAACGCGGAGGCGTTGGCGCCCGACGATCCGCGCTGGCCCTACTACCTCGGGCAGTTCCTTCTCCTGCGGGGCGAGCAGGCGGAGGCCCCCGCCTTCTTCGAGCGGGCGCACGCGCTTCGTCCGACCGACGTCCCTACGCTCCTCCAGATCGGCGAGGCGCGCCTCGACCAGGGCCGGCCCGACGACGCGGCGGCACGGTTCCGGGAAGCCCTCGCCGTCGAGCCGGGCTCGGCGCCGGCGCTCTGGGGGCTCGGCCGGGCGATGCTGGCCGCCGACGCGCCCGCCCAGGCCGCCCGGCATCTGGAGCAGGCGCTGGCGCTGGCGCCCGAGGCGAATCGCCTCCACTACGCCCTGGCCCGCGCCTACGAGCGCATGGGCGACGCGCAGCGGGCGGCCGCGCACCTGGAGCGGCGGGGCGGCGCCGCCCCCGCCGCCGCCGACCCGCTGATGGATGCCTACCACGGTCTGCTCGAGAGCGCGCTCGCCTACCACAACCGGGGCTTCGAGGCGTTCGCCGCAGGTCGCTGGCCGGAGGCGGCCGAGGCGTTCCGCGCCGGGCTGGCGCTGGAGCCCGACAACGTCGCGATTCGCCACACCCTGGGCACGACCCTGCACCAGTTGGGCAACGTCGCGGGCGCCGTCCGGGAGTTCGAGACGGCGCTCCGCATCGAGCCCTCGCACACGCAGTCCCTCTTCAGCCTTGGGGTCATCCTTGCGTCCGAGGGCCGTTTCGACGAGGCTCGGCGCCGGTTCGAGGCGGCGATAGAGCACGAGCCGGACTACGTGCAGGCCCGCCTGGCGCTGGCGGACCTGCTCCAGGGACTGGGCCGCCCGGAGGATGCGCTGTCGCAGTACGAGGCGGTGGTCGAGGTCGACCCCCGCCGGGTGGAAGCCTGGATCGAGGGAGCCAACGTGCGCATCACCCTCGATCGCTACGCCGAGGCCGACACCTGGCTCCGCGCGGCCCGGCAGGTGCATCCCGACGTCGCGGATCTGGCCGCGCTGCACGAGACGGTCGAAGCGGTCCGCGCCATCCGGCGCAGCCTCCGCTGATCGCGGCGCCGGCGGCCCGGACGGCCCCCGGCGGTTTCCCACCGGCGGCGCAGCTCCTAGATGTCCGACAACTCCGTGAGGGCGCCCGTGCTGTCGCCGATCCGCTCGACCGGCACGCCCATCTTCCCGAGCAGGCTGACGTAGAGGTTGGTGAACGGCGTCCCCGCCTCGTAGCGGATGTGGCGTCCGCCGCGAAGCTGTCCGGCCGCTCCGCCCGCGACGACGAGGGGCAACCCGAGCGCGGTGTGCGCGTTGCTGTCCGCCATGCCGCGGCCGTAGACCGCCGCCACCTGGTCGAGCAGCGTTCCGTCGCCGTCCGGCGTGCGGCGCAGCTTCTCGAGGAAGCCGGCGACGAGCTGCGTGTGGTAGGTGTTGATCTTCGTCAACTGGGACAGGTTCTCGGGCTTGTTCTGGTGGTGCGAGAGGGCGTGGTGGGGGTCCGCGACCCCGATCTGCGGGTACGCCCGCGAGCTGATCTCCGGCGCCACGATGCAGGTGGCGACGCGCGTCAGGTCGGCCTGGAAGGCGACCACCTGCAGGTCGAACATGAGCGCCGCGTACTCGTCGAACTCCGCCGGGACGCCCGACGGTTGCTCGACGACGGGCAGTTCGCGGTCGCTCTGCGCCTCGGCCATCCGGATGCGCCGCTCGACGTCCCGCACGGAGTCGAGGTACTCGGTCATCTTGGCGGCGTCGCGGGCTCCGAGACGGGCCTTGAGGCTCGCCGCCTTGTCCGCCACCGAGTCGAGGATGCTGCGGTCGGTTCGGATCCGCTCGAGGCGCGCGGCGGGATCGGTGCTCTGGCTGTCGCCGAAGAGCCGCTCGAAGACCGCCCGCGGGTTGTTCTCCATCGGCAGCGGGGTGGTCGGCGTGCGCCAGGAGAGCGTGGTGATGTAGGCGCAACTGAAGCCGGCGTCGCAGGCGCCCGCGAACGCGGTCGCCTCCAGGCTCAGCTCCAGCGACGCGAGCTGCGTCTCGCGGCCGAGGTGGCTGGCCGCGATCTGGTCGATCGACACGCCCGCCTCGAAGTCCGCGCCCTCGGTCGGCTTCACGTGCACGCCGGTGAGGTACGAGCCGCTGATGCGGCCGTGACCGCCCGCCGGCTCGCCGGGACGGCGCTCCCCCGGCTGGTTGTCGAGGCCGCTCAGGACCAGCACGCGGTCGCGCAGCGGCGCCAGCGGCGCCAGGCTCGGGCTGAACGCGAAGTCGGGGCCGGTCGCGGCCGGCGTCCAGTCCTGCATGACCGCGCCGTTGCCGAAGTAGAGGACGCTCAACCGGGGCCGCGGCCGGGCCGCGCTGTTGCGAATGGCGGCAAAGGCCGGCACCATGCCGTCGAGGAGGGGGAGGGCAATCGCGGCGCCGAGGCCGCGCAGCACCGTACGGCGGGGGAGCGCCTTGCGGGTGACGATCATGGCTCGGACCTCCTCATCGTGAACGGTACGCTGCGAGCGATTCCCAGTACGAGCGAAGACCAGCGGTAGTCCGGCGCCGCCTCGCGCACGATCCGGCGCACGGCGGGCCGATCGTGCGCTTCGAGCCCGCGGCCGAGGGCGTAGGTCAGCATCCTTGCGGCGACCGTGCGGACGAACGCCTCCCGGCGCTCGTCGAGCACCGCCCGCAATTCCGCCGGCCCGTCGAACGCGGTGCCGTCGGGGAGCGTGGCGGACGTGTCGAGGGGGGCGCCGCCGTCCGCCTCGCGCCAGCGGCCGACGCCGTCGAAGCCCTCGAGCGCGAAGCCGAGCGGATCCATGCGGGCGTGGCAGCTCGCGCAGACCGGGTTCGCGCGGTGCTGCTCCAGGCGCTCGCGCACCGATCGGTGCGGCCCGCCCGGAGTGTTCTCGTCCAGGGCCGGGACGTCGTCGGGCGGCGGGGGCGGCGGGGCCCCGAGGACGTTCTCCAGCACCCACTTGCCCCGCAGCACGGGAGACGTGCGCGTGGCATGCGAGGTGACGGTCAGGATGCTCCCGTGGCCGAGCAGTCCGCCCCGCCCCCCCGGCGCGTCGGGGCCGAGCTCGACTCGCCGGAGGCGGCTGCCGTAGACGCCTGGAATCCCGTAGTGACGGGCCAGCCGCTCGTCCACGAACGTGTAGTCGGCCGTCAGCAGGTCCGCCACGCCGCGGTCCGCCCGGAGCTCGCTCGCGACGAGCAGCTCCGTCTCGCGGGCCAGCGCGTCGCGCAGATTGTCGTCGAACTCCGGGAAGCGGTTCACGTCCGGGGTCACCCGGTTCATGTTGCGCAGGTGCAGCCACTGGGACACGAAGTTGCCCACGAGGGCCTCGGAGCGCCGATCCGCCAGCATGCGGCGCACCTGCCGCTCCAGCGTCGCGGGCTTGCGGAGACGCCCCGCCGCGGCGTCGTCGAGCAGCTCGTCGTCGGGGATGCTGCTCCAGAGGAAGAAGGAGAGGCGCGATGCCAGCTCGAGATCGCTGAGGTGGTACGCCGTGCCCGGCGCCGTCCCCGGCGCGTCGGTCTCGAGCCGGAAGAGGAACTCCGGGTCGACGAGCAGGCGCGTGAGGGCGCGCTGAATGCCGCCGTCGAAGCCGCCCTCCGCCCGCCCCGCGACGTAGAAGTCCATGAGCGTCGCGACGTCCGCCGCGGTCGCGGGCCGGCGGTAGGCGCGGCGCGCGAGCGTTCCGAGGATCCGGCGCGCGCAGGCGGCCTCGACGGCGCGGGGGCCGCCGCGTGGCTCGGCCCCGCTCGGCGTCGTCTCACCGGGCCGGCAGGCGAAGATGCGGTGCCGGCTCGCGGTGTCGCCCGGGCCCGCAGCTTCGTAGGGACCGTCGACCACCAGCTGGTCGATGGCCATGCGCTCGGAAGCCGGCGGGTCCTTCGCGGCGCTCAGGATGAAGCTGCTTACCGGCACGCGCCGCGGGGTCAGCCCCTCCGGGGCGAGCGTGCGCCGCAGGAAGGCGGTCCCCACGTCGCGAGTGCCGGCGCGGACCGCGACCCGCGCGACGAGATCGTCGTCGGCGTCCATGCAGCCGTGGTAGCCGGCGAGCGAAGTCCTCCCGCAGTTGCCGTCGCCGCCGACCCGGAACACGGCAACCTGCTCGCCGTCGATCCGCAGCTCGATCCGCTCCTCGCGGGTCAGTCCGTAGATGTTGCCGACGATGTCCCGCTGCAGGCGGACGCGCAACTCGTACTCGCCGTCGAGCGGAAAGCGATGGCGCACCGCGACTCCGCCCCGGGACCCGAACGGCAGCGCCTCCCCGGCGCGCAGGTCCTGGACGCGGGTCCGGGCGATCTCGTAGGTCTCGGCCGTCGGCCGCAGCCGACGGTCGCCGACCGCCATCCGGCTCACCTTGTGCGCGGCCGAGACGTAGCGCTCCATGAGCGCAGGGGAGACGTTGAGGAGGTCGGCGTTGTTGTCGAACCCGAAGCCCAGATCGTCGGCCGGCAGGAGCGACGGCGCGTCGATCTCGAGCTCCAGCAGGTCGCGAACGGCGTTGGCGTACTCCGCCCGGTTGAGCCGGTGAATGGCGGGGCGGCCGGGGTCGGGGGCGGCGTCCGCAGCCCGGTCGAGCGCGGACTCCAGCCACGCCGCGGCGGCATCGTAGGCGGCCGGCTCGGGGCGGGCGCGCCGGCCGGGGGGCGGCATCGCCCGCTCCTCGAGCTTCAGCAGCACCTTCTCCCAGACGTCCGCTCTCTCGCGAATCGGGTCGAGCGGTGTCGCGTCGAGGGCCAGGTTGCCCGTCCGCAGCCGCTCGTTGTGGCAGGTGACGCAGTACCGGTCGAGGAGGACCCGGAAGTCCTCGGCACCGTCGACCGGCACCGCGGCCGGTGCGGCCGGCGCGAGGGCGACGGCGGCCAGCGTGCAGACAACGCCGCGAATCCACGGCTGTCGCATGGAAACCTCGCCAGGAGTCGGCGACGTTGAACGCGCCATCGAGTGACGTCGTACGGGCGCAGACTCCCAATACGCCCGCCAGGGCACGCTGGCCAACTATAGCCCAAACGGGGGCTCGTCCATAGCCGATTGCCCGGTGCGGCGCCGCGACTGCACCGTGCCGTGGCGCACGTTCAGGGGGGCGCTAATCCTGGCCGCCCTCGAGCCGATACAGGGAGGCGAGCCCGGCGCGCCACGGGGGCGGACGCCGGCTTGACCGGCCGCGGGCGGCGCGTGCTAGACTCTCGGGTCGATTCCGCCCGGTCCTGCGTTACTCAGCGCGCGTGAGAGCGACTTCGTGACGGCCCACCACTTCATCGGCGAAGGCGATTTCTCGGACCATCTGCAGAGCAGGAACGGCGACGCGCCGCACCTTCTGTCGGCCATCGCGGATGCGGTGCGCGGGGCCGGGCTGCAGGTGGTCGCCGACCAGGCGGTGCCGTTCACCGGGGGCGGAGCGACGCTCGTCTGGGTGCTGGCCGAATCGCACCTGGTTCTGCACCTCTGGCCCGAGTTGAACCGCGCCACTATCGATCTCCACATCTGCGACTACCGCGACTCCAATCGCGGCAAGGCGCAGCGGTTGCGCGACGCGCTGGCCGCGCTCTGCTTCGCGCCCGGCTCCGCCGCCTGGCGCGAGCTGTCGGTCGGCGCCGACGGGCCGGCCGGTGGCTGACCAGGACCACGAGGAGCAGTACCGCGGTTTCTGGGCGAACGTCGGGGCCACGTTCCCCGACCTGGCGGGGGCGCGCTCGACCACGCAGTACCGCAATGACGAGCGCTGGCTCGTCTCCACCCAGCTTCCGACCATCGCCGGGCAGCGGATCCTGAAGACGGACCTCTGGGACGAGGCCAAGAACACCCACATCCTGCGCTGGACGGCTGCGCAAGGCGCGGAGGCGGTCGGCGTGGACATCTCGCCCGCCATCGTCGCCGACGCACAGCGCGGCTTTGCCGACGACGGCCAGCGCCTGCTCGGCGTGCAGGGCGACGTGCGCGCGCTGCCGTTCCGCACCGGCAGCGTCGATGCCGTGTACTCGATGGGGACGATCGAGCACTTCGACGACACCGAGGGGGCGGTGCGCGAGATCTTCCGCGTCCTGCGCCCCGGCGGACGGGCCATCATCGGCGTTCCCAACCGGCGCGACCCGTTCCTGCGCCCCCTGCTCGTGGTGGCGCTCTACTACCTGGGCCTCTACGGCTACGGGTTCGAGAAGTCCTACTCGCGTCCCGCCCTGCGGCGGATGCTCGAGCGGGCAGGCTTCGAGGTGGTGGCCGAGAGCGGCATCCTCTTCATCCCCGGCTGGCTGCGGATGCTCGACCTCGCGTGCCACGCCTGGCTGCGCCCCCTGGCCTGGGTGACGGGCGCACTCTGCGCCCCGTTCGACTGGCTGTCGCGCCGTTTTCCGGCTCTGCGCCGGCACGGCTACCTGATCGCGTCCGTGGGGGTCCGGCCGGCGGCGGGATCGGACGCCGCCTCCTGAAGGAGGAACGAAGTGCCGATGCAGCAGGCCGTTCTGACTCCCTATCTCGGCGTGCACGACTGCGCGGCGGCCATCGACTTCTACCGGCGGGCGTTCGGGGCGGAGGAGACCGGTCCCCGCTTCACCGCGACCGACGGGCGGGTGGGGCATGCCGAGATCTCGATCGGCGGTTGCCAGATCTTCATCAGCGACGAGTACCCGGAGGTCGGCGCACTGAGCCCGAAGCGGCTCGGCGGTTCCCATGCCGCGTTGCACCTGCGGGTCGCAGACGCCGACGGCACGGCGCGACGCCTCGTCGACGCGGGGGCGACGGTGCTGCACGAGGTGGCCGACCAGGCGGACGGCGAGCGGCGGGGAACGTTCCTCGACCCGTTCGGCTATCGCTGGATGATCGGCCAGTTGGTCGAGACGCCGTCGAAGGAGCAGATGCAGGAGCGGATCGGCGACGGCTTTCGGGTGGACTGATCCCGCGGAGGCGGGCCTCGTCGCGGGCGCCCTCCCGCCCGTGACGAGGTGACCCGCCGCGGCAACCTGCTACTGCCTACTGCTCGATGCGGTAGACGCGGTTGTCCCGATAGGCGGAGACGAAGATCACCCCGTCCCCCACCGCGATCCCGGCCAGCTCGCCCACGGACGTCGCGCCGCCGAGCGCGCGGGGCTCGGGACCGCTCAGCGCGAGGCCCTCGACGACGGCCGTTGCCGCGCCGGACGCCGCGTCGAGGCGCGTCACCCGTCCGGCCTCCACCTCGACGACGTACAGCGCGCCGTCGTCGGCCACCGCGATCCCCTCGGGGCCGGACAGCCCGGTGGCCACGGGGCGCGGGGTGGCGAGCACGGCTCCGTCGTCCAGAATCTGGAGCACCAAGCCGCTCCGGTCCGCCACGTACAGATCGCCGTCGCCGGCGGCGAGTCCAGCCGCCTCCGACAGACCGCTCGCCACCACCGTCCGCTCGTCCGGCGAGTCCGGATCCAGACGCACCACGCTGCCCGTGCCGTACTCGCTCACGAAGAGGTCGTCGCCGTGGGAGAGCGCGTCGATCGCCTCCTCGAATCCCTCGACGCGTGCGACCACCCGGTCCTCGTCCGGGTCCCAGATGGTCACCGTCGTCGGGCTCGAGAGCACGAGGTGCTCTCCATGGGGGTGGACCGACATCGCCTGCCCTACGTCGGTGACGAGCGCGCCCGCGGCGTGGACGCTCTCGCCCGTCGCGGGATCGAGCTCGCGCAGCGCGGCCCCGTCGGCCAGGAACAGCCGCCCTTGCGGCGTATAGGCGATGCCGCCCGGCGAGTTGACGTGGCTCGGCAGGACCTGCCGATTCGTGTCCGGCCCGGTGACCTCGACGATCGATCCGTCCACGAAGCTCGAGACGAAGATGCGGTCGTCGAGGTCGAGAGCCAGGTTGTCGAGACCGGTACCGGGCCGGCCCACGACCTCGCGCGTGCCCCCCGCCAGGTCCAGCCGGACGACCTCGCCGGCCTGCGTGTCGAGCACGTGCAGGCGGCCCTCCGAGTCGAACTTCACAGCGGCGGGAATCCGGAAGCCCGTGGCGACGGTCTCCACGGCGCCGCTGTCGACGTCGACCCGGGCTACCTCCCCGCGGAACCAGCGCGGCCCGTACAGCTTGCCGTCCGGACCCCAGTCCATGCCGTTGAGGCCGCACCCCGGCCCCAGCTCGTCGTTGATGAGCCGCGGCTCGGCGACGCCGCCCGGGTCGATCTCGAAGAGCTGGTCGCCGAGGAAGCACTGCGACACGAACAGCCGGCCGTCGTCCGAGAACGTGATCGGATTCGCGCCGGGACCGGGTGCCCCCACGATGCTCGTCACGCCGTCGGGCGTGCGCTTGCCGACCTCGCCGACGGCGATGTCGGTCCAGTACACCGAGCCGTCGGGCCCGAACGCCAGGTCGTCGGGTCCGTTCACCCCGTCGTCGGCGCCCCAGCGGCTCACGATCGCCCCGCTCTCGGGGTCGATGGCCAGGATGGCCGAGCTCACGACGCTCGCGATGTAGAGGTTCCCGTCCGGGCCGAACAGGATGCCGTTCGTCCCGTGCAGCGGGCCGCCCTGGGCCAGCACCGAGACGCTCGGTGCCGCCTGTCCGGAAGCCCGGGGAGTTTCCGCGCCGGAAAGCGGCGAGAGGATGGCGGCGGCGGCGGCGAAAGCGACAACCGACTTGCGGACGCGATGGATCGGCATGCAGGCGGCTCCTTCGGATTGCGAACTACGCAGCGTACAGGATACCGGGAGTCTGCGCCGCGGAACCTCCACACAAGACTTCGCCCGAGCGCACACCCAGCGGCGCCCCGGCTCTTGGACCCGCCGGGCGGGCGAAACCGCTGGCGCCCGGCCGCCGCGCGTGGCAGAATCCAGCGGGATGCCATATCTCGACCGCCCGCCGGCGGACTGGCGTCGGTGTGTCGGCGCTGCCGTCGTCGCAACGGCGTTGGGTGGGATCGGTCTCGGCGCAGCGGAACGCGATCTGCGCCTGCTCGACGCCGTCCGCGGAGGTGACGCGGAAGCGGTGGCCGCGTTGCTGGCCGCGGGCGCCGACGTGGACGCCGCGGCCGCCGACGGCGCCACGGCCCTGCACTGGGCGGTCTACGCGGACGACGCCGGGACCGCGCGGCGGCTGCTCGACGCCGGCGCGGACGTCGACGCCGCGAACGACCACGGCGTCACGCCCCTGGGGCTCGCCTGCGGCAACGCGAGCGGGCCGCTGGTGACGGCCCTGCTCGACGCCGGCGCGGACCCCAACGCCGCCATCTGGAGTGGCGAGACGGCGCTGATGACGTGCGCGCGCACCGGGAGCGCCGGCGCCGTCGAGGCTCTCCTCGCCGCCGGCGCGGACCCCGGCCGAGCGGAGCCGGAGGAACACCAGACGGCGCTGATGTGGGCGGCGTCCGAACGTCACCCGGCCGCCGCGCGCGCCCTCATCCGGTATGGCGCGGACGTCTCGGCCCGCACGAAGCGCGGCTTCACCCCGCTCCTCTTCGCGGCCCGCGAGGGCGCCTACGAGAGCGCGCTGGCCCTGCTGGCCGCCGGAGCCGACCCGGATCAGGCGGCGGTGGGTGCACCGACGCCGCTCGTCGCGGCGACGGTGCGGGGGCACGCCGCCCTCGCGAGCCGGCTGCTCGAGGCGGGCGCCGACCCCAACGCGGCCGGTTCCGGGTACACGGCCCTGCACTGGGCAGCCGGGTCGTGGGAGACCGAATTGACGGGGCCGGTGGGCATCGAGGCCTCGCGCGACGGCGAGTGGCGCGCGACGGCGGGCGTGCCGGAGGGCGGCATGAAGCTGGTGCGGGCGCTGCTGGCCTACGGCGCCCGTGTGGACGCCCGGGTGGAGCGGGCGCCGCCCCGGGTCGGCTTCGGAGGTCGGCGCGACGCGGTGGGCGCGACCCCGTTCCTTCTCGCGGCGCGAGAGGCCGACGTCGACCTGATGCGCCTGCTGATCGATCACGGTGCCGACCCGCACGCGCCGAACGCGACCAACATGACGCCGCTGATGGCGGCCGCGGGCGTCGGCCGGCGCCTGGCGGAGACGCGTGTGACCGCCGCGCGCGCCCTGGCCGCCGCCCGGTTCGTCTGGGAGCTCGGCGGCAGCGACGTGAACGCCGTGACCGACACCGGCGACACGGCGCTCCACGGGGCGGCAGGAACGGGCGCGGCGGACCTCGTCACGTTCCTGGTGGAACGCGGCGCCGTCGTCGGCGTGGAGAACAAGCGGGGCCGGACGCCGCTCATGGCGGCGGCGGGCACCGCGGCCGAGGGTTTGCTGCGCGAGCTCGCTGTCCGCTGATCGGGACCGCGGGGCGGGCGCAACTCGACGGATCCGAGCGCGTGTTCGACCGGAGGCCGCGCGGGACGCGGGAATCGGTGGGACGACGGGGAAGCGGCGGACGATCGTAAGAGAAGCTCGAGAGGAGAGACAGTGACCAAGTCGACGACGAGACGGGAGTTTCTGGCTGCGGGCGGAGCGGCGCCGCTGGCTCTGGCGTTGGCCGGACAGTCGGGATCGCGTGAGCTGACGGCCGCCGAGCAGGCCAACGTGGATGTCGTGAATGGCTTCTGCGACGCCTGGGCGACGCGCGATGCGGCCCAGATCGCGTCGTTTCTGGCCGACGACGCAGTGTTCCGGTTCACGCAGGATGCCGACGCGGTGACCGGGAGCGAGACGTTCCGGCAGCAGGCGGGGGGGTTCCTGGCGGACGCGAGCGACGTTCGGTTCGACGTGCTCGAGACCTGGGCGGTCGGGCCGCTGGTGGTCAACCTGCGGGTCGACTACTTCACGACCGCGGACGGGCAGCAGGAGTTCCGGGTGGCTGGCGTCTTCTATGTGAGCGACGGCAAGATCATCGAGTGGATCGACGCGCTGGCGCCGGCGTAGCAGTCCGCGCCGTAGCACGGCGGACTGCTGTAGGCCGGCTGGGCGGGAATCGGAGCCGCAGGCGACGGTTTCCGGGCGAGGAGTGCGCGCAACGCTCCGAGGCAGGAGGGAAGCCACGTGCGGAACAAGACTGACGATGCGAAGCTCGAGGCGCTGATCGGGCGGCGCGCCCTGCTCCAGGGCTCCGTGGCCGGCGGCGCGGCGCTCACCGCCGGGCTCTTCGGTCCCCTGGCCGCCGCGGCAGCGGGGCAGGAGACGAAGTCCGGGCCGGCCGAGCCAGTCCGGAGCGGGAAGGTCCGGCGCGTGCTGACCGGACAGAACGCGGCGGGCCGCTCGTACATCGCCGCGGACGAGGTGGTCGCCGCCGGCGAGGGCTGGACGACCACGCCGGACGCCCCGCTCGGCCCGGCGCCGGCGGGGGAGGAGCGGTCGGACTTCAGCCGCGCCACCGGCGACACCCGGTTCTGGGTGCTGTCGATGGCGCCGCACGACGACCCGAAGCCGGACCTGACGAACCGCATCGGGTTCCACAAGACGCCCGGCGTCGCCTACATCTACATCCTGAGCGGCGAGGTGGTGTTCCTGGTGGACGACGGCGAGGTCCGGCTGCAGCCTGGCGATCTGCTGGTCGAGCGGGGTACCGATCATTCCTGGCGGAACGAGGGGCCGGAGCCCGTCGGCATGCTCATCGTTATGGCGAGCGCCGCCTGATCGGGTCCGCCAAGACGCACGACAGTTCCGCATCCGGGGAGGAGCCCTCGATCATGACCATCGCTCTCGCATTTCTGGCCGCGTGGCTGGCGCAGCCGGCGGTGGAGCTCGACTACGAGTTCTATCGGGACAAGGTCCAGCCGATCTTCCAGGAGAGGCGGGCCGGCTTCACCCGCTGCGTGGTCTGCCACGCGGAGGGCGGACGGGTGGGGTTCCTGGAGGAGCTCGCCCCGGGCGCCGAGACCTGGAACGAGGAGCAGTCCCGCGCCAACTTCGAGGCGGTCTCGCGGCTCGTGGTCCCCGGCGACCCGCTGGCCAGCCGGCTGCTGGTGCATCCCCTCGAGCCGGAGGCGGGCGGCGACGAGTTCCACAACGGCGGCCGCCAGTTCAGGTCGCAGGAGGACCCGTGGTTCCAGACGCTCGCGGCGTGGGTGCGCGGCGAGACCTCGGACTGAGCGGGCCACGGGAAGTGAGCAGCCGCACGGAGTGACCGGGCCACGGGAGTGGCAAGACAAGAGGAGCGTGCAAGGATGGCACCGAGACAGCGAGCATTCGCGATGGCGGCGGCATTGCTGCTGCTCGTCCCGGCGTTCGCGGACGCGCAGACGGTCCGCATCGTGCAGACGAACAGCGCCGGCGACAACGTCCATATCATCGATCCGACGACCAACGAGGTCGTAGGTGTCATCGACGGCATCGAGCGCGCGCACGGAGCCGCGCCGTCGCCCGACGGGAAGTGGCTCTACGTCGCGAACGAGTCGGACGACACCATCGACGTCGTCGACGTCGGCATGTTGAAGGTGGTCAAGAAGGTTCCGCTGAGCGGGCGGCCGAACAACATCGCGATCACCCCGGACGGCAAGAAGGTCTACACCGCCATCGCCCAGTCGCCCGGCGCGCTGGACGTCTACGACACGGAGGCGGGCGAGATCACGGCCACCATCTCCGTCCACGGCGGGGTCCACAACACCTACGTGACGCCCGACGGCAAGCATGCCGTGGCCGGGATGATCGGCGCCACCAACCTCACCGTCGTCGACACCGCCACGGACCGCCCGGTCTGGACGACCTACTTCGACCGCGGCATCCGGCCGATGGCCTTCGACCGTAACGACGACGGCTCCACGCGGCGCATCTACGCGCAACTCTCGAACTTCAACGGCTTCACGATGGTCGACTTCGAGACCCGCAAGGAGATCCGGCGGATCGAGTACCCCGAGCTGCCGGCCGACGAGCGGACGCCCGGCCACGGCGGCAATACCGCGCACGGCCTCGGCGTCACCCCCGACAACCAGTACCTCGTCGCCAACAGCAGCCTGAACAGCAGCGTCTACGTCTACCGGCTGCCGGACATGGAGCTGGTGGGCGGCGTCCGCGTCGGGCACTCGCCGAACTGGGTCACGATCACCCCGGACAGCAGGTACGCCTACATCTCGATCTCGGGCGAGAACCGCGTCTCGGTGATCGACGTGGCCAAGGTGGAAGTGGTCGCCTCGATCCCGACCGGCGGCCAGGTGCCGAAGCGCAACGCCACGCTGATCGTCGGTCAGTAGGAGCGGCGCGGGTGGCTCCTCTTCGTTCGTTCGGTGCGGCGGCCCTCGTTCTGCTCGGGACGGGGGGCGCCGCGCCGGCGCAGCAGGCGGCGGCGCCGAGCGCGCCCGCTGCCTACACGGTCGAGCAGGCCGCACGGGGCGGTGGCCTCTACGAGGAGCAGTGCGTCTCGTGCCATGGTCCGATCCGGGCCTTCGTCCCCGAGATGGCGGCGTTGCTCGGCGACCACACGTTCCGCTCCAACTGGCGCGGGCGCCCGCTCGGCGATCTGTTCGGCATGATCATCGAGACGATGCCGCAGGACGCCCCGGGGACGCTCTCGCCGGAGGAGACGGCGGGCATCGTCGCCTACATCCTGCAGGGCAACCGGGTTCCGGCGGGCGAGACGGAGCTCCCGCACGACCCCGCCGTGCTGGCCGCGATCCCCTTCGACCCTTGATTTCTCCGCGTCCGGTGGCGGAGCCCCGCCCGGTGCGCAGGTACGACCGGCGCCGGGTCGCGGAGGAGGTGTCCCATGACTCGATCCGCTGACGTCGGCCGCATCGTGGCTGCAGCTGCCCTCGCCGTGCTCGTCCTCCCGCCGGTGCCGGCCTCGGCGCAGGACGGCGTGCCGAAGTTCGAGGTCGATGCGTCGTGGCCCCGGCTGCCCGACGGGTGGGTCCTGGGGCAGGTGGCGTCGGTCGTGGTCGACTCGCGCGACCACGTCTGGGTGCTGCACCGGCCGCGGACCGTCGCCGAGGAGGAGCGGGCCAACGCAGCGCCGCCGGTCATCGAGCTCGGCCCGAACGGTTCCGTCGTGCGGGCCTGGGGCGGGGCCACCGACGATCGCGCCTGGCCCGGCAACGAGCACGGCATCCACGTCGATGCGAGCGGCCATGTCTGGGTCGGTGGCAACAGCGGAGGCGATCCGTCGGACGACATGCTGCTGAAGCTCGGGGGCGACGGCACGGTGGCGCTGCAGATCGGTCGCCGCGGCGCGAGCACCGGCAACGACGACACGACCAACCTCCGCCGCCCCGCCGAGTCCTTCGTCCACGAGGCCACCGGCGAGGTCTTCGTGGCCGACGGCTACGGCAACCGGCGCGTGATCGTCCTGGACGCCGAGACCGGCGAGTTCAGGCGGATGTGGGGCGCCTTCGGCAACACGCCGCTCGATCCGCCCCCGGCGGGGCAGGCGCCGGCCGGCGAGGCCGACTCGGAGGACGGGCCGCCGCAGTTCGGCATCGTGCACGGCATCGAGGTGTCGAGCGACGGGCTCGTCTACGTCGCCGACCGCAACAACAGCCGCATCCAGATCTTCGACGCCGACGGCACCTTCGTGCGGCAGGCCTTCGTCAACCGGGGCGCGGAGAGCGCGCTGACCGTGGCCGGCCTCGCCTTCTCGCCCGACCCCGAGCAGCGGTTCGTCTACGTCGCCGACCAGGGGAACTCGCACATCCACGTGCTCGACCGTCAGACGCTCGAGACCCTCGATTCCTTTGGACGGAACGGCGCGGCGCCGGGAGAGTTCCAGGCCCTGCACCACATCGCCAGCGACAGCGAGGGCAACCTCTACACCGCGGAGGCCCAGCGCGGGCGGCGGGTCCAGAAGTTCACGCTCACCGGCTTCGCGCCGCCGGAAGAAGCCCGCGGCGGCTCGGCGGCCGACGGCGCTGCGGGCGGCGACGCGGCCAGCGGTGGGACGGCGCCGCGCACCGCCTGGGGGGAGCCCGACCTGCAGGGGCTCTGGACGTCGGCGACCCTCACCCCGCTCGAGCGCCCCGAGCGGCAGGCGGAGCGCTCGACGCTGACCGACGAGGAGGCCGCGGCGATCGAGGCGGAGTCCGCCGCCCGACGCGCGGCGTCCGACGGCAGGTCGGCGCCGGGGAGCGTCGGCGGCTACAACCAGGTCTGGATGGACGCCGGGACGCGCATCGTCGGCGACCGCCGCACGGCACTGATCGTCGATCCGCCCGACGGGCGGATCCCGTGGCTCCCGCACGCCAGGGTCGCGAGCGACCGGGAGCGGGCGCGCTACGGCGTCGGGCCGTTCGAGTCGTACACCGATCTGGACACCGGCGAGCGCTGCATCACGGACGGCCTGCCGAACATGGTGCCGCTGCAGCCGTACAACATGAACATGCACATCTTCCAGTCGCCGGGCGAGGTCGTGATGCTGCACGAGATGTACCACGAGCTTCGCGTCATCCCGCTCGACGGGCGCGCCCGAACCGGGATCCCGCAGTGGACCGGCGAGGCGCGGGGACACTGGGAGGGCGACACGCTGGTCGTCGAGACGATCAACTTCGCCGAGCGCCCGAAGGCCTACTGGAGCGCGCCGTGGCGAGCGTCGCGCCCGAGCCTGCGCCTCGTCGAGCGCTTCACGCGCGTCGGCCCCGAGACCATCGACTACACATTCACCCTCGAGGACCCGCTCGCGTTCACGCAGCCCTGGACGGCCGCCGCCCCGATGACGACCGACCACGCCTCGCGCGGCGTGACGGCGGGGCAGCTCTGGGAGTACGCCTGCCACGAGGGCAACTACGGCATGCTCAACATCCTGAGCGGCGCCCGCGCGGAGGAGGCCGCCGCCGCCGCCGCCCGGTGAGTGGGGCGCGCGCAGCGATCACGTGCTCGACCGTATCGAGATCCGTCCGGACGGGTTCGACGACCGCCTGCGCGGCGTGGAGATCGCCTTCGGCAAGGTCGACCAGCGACTCCTGACCCTGGAGCGCGTGGTCCTGCCGGCGCCGGAGCGTGGCGAATAGACGTATCACCGCCGCCGAGCCTCGTTCGCCGAGCCAGCCATGCGAGAGACCTCCTGAGTCCAGCGACGGTCGAACTCCACCCAGCGCCGCTCGTCCATGCGGTCCGTGTGGCTCACGGGAAGCTCCAGGACCTCGGGCCGCGGCGACATGTGATTGATGATGGCGTAGACCGTCGCCGGGGGCACCACCTCGTCGAACGCACCGACGCCGACCAGGGCGGGGCAGCCCACCCGGTCGGCGAAGTGCATCGTGTCGAAAAAGGCGAGGCTGCGGAGGAACGCCGCCCGGTCCGCGGGGTGCAGCGCGAGGTGGTCGCTGATCTCCCGGGTGGAGCCCGCCCTGGCCAGCCGGAGCCTTCCCTCGGTCCACCCGAGCGTCGGCACGGCCGCGGCCACGAAGGCGGCGCGCCGCGACACGGCCCGGGCCATCAGGGCGAGGGCGCCGCCAAAGCTGCGGCCGTGAAAGGCGACGCCCCCGCGGCCGGCCTCGAGCTCGACCGCGACCTCCGCCGCCCGCACGAAATCGCAGACGGCGCCCCGGAGGATTGACGTTTCCGGGTCCGCCAGCCCGGTCAGCACCCACCCGCCAGGATGCGTCGGACCGTCCGGGCGCGACAGGCCGAACCCCCGGACGTCGAAGCAGAACAGGTCGGCGCCCGAGGCGGCGGTGTGCCGGGCATCGAGGACGGGATTCGACTGGCTGTTGTACCCGTGCGTGCTCACGACCAGGGGGCGCCGGGCGGCGGGAACCGCCCCCGGCTGGCTTTCGGCGGGCGTGATCAGGAAGCCCTGGATGGAGCGGCCGTGGAGCGAGCGGAAGCGAACGGGAGTGATCCGCGCCCCCTCCGGCGAGGTCACCGCGACGCCGAGGCGCGGATCGGACGGCGTGCGCGCGAGGACCTCCAGCGTGTCCGACCAGAACGGGAAGAAGTCTCGCGGCCGGGTCAGCGGGGGGCGCGCCGCCCGAACTGCGCGAGGAGTCTGCGGCATGGAACGGCGCGGACTCCTGTAGGGTTGACTGGGCACCAGGCGGAGCCGTCAGGCGACGAGGGGCGGGCGAGTCTGAGCCGTGCAACGGCGCGGATTCCCGGAGGGCTGGCTCGGCACCGCGCGGAGCCTTGCGGCGACGAGTGGCGGGCTGGAGTCAACGACGTCGATGGACGACATTCGTGAAGAGTTTATCGCCCACCTGGCGGCGCCAGCCGCCGCGGCGGAGACGGACCGACGCCCGGCGTGGGAGCGCCTGGCGATCCTGGCAGAGGAGCAGGACTTCGAGGCCGAGCAGTTGATCACCCGCCAGTTCGCGCATGCAGCCCACCTGTTCTTCGTGGCGGACGGCGCGCTCCGGTTCCGGATCCGGATCGAGGAGGGGAACGAGGACCTCGACGTGGGCCACCGCGAGAGCCCCTGGTCGGCCGTCGGCTGGTCCGGCTTCGGCGTGCCCCGGCGCTACGCCACGAGCGTCGTCTGCGCCAGCCCCTGCCGCACGCTGCGCTTCGACCACGCCGCGCTGTCCGCCCTCCTCGCGGACGAGCCCGAGCTGGGCCTCACCCTGCTGCGGCCCATCGTGGAGCAGTGCTTCGCCCGTCTCGCGTGGATGCGCTCGCGCCTGACCACGTACTCGCGGGTGCCGGTGAACTTCGCCCACGCGCTCAAGGACGAGGGAGAGGAGGAGACCTACAACCGCGCCCCTCCGCCCGTCATGGATCTGCTGCGCCGCTCCGCCTTCTTCGAGGTCTTCGAGGAGCCGCGGCTGCGCGCCCTCGGCGAGACCGTCGAGAGCCGCTACTTCTGCCGCGGCGAGCCGATCGTCGAGCAGGGTGACGCTGCGCCGGGCCTGTGGGTGCTCGCGACGGGCCGGGTCGCGCTCAACTACCGGCCCTCGTCCGCGCGCCGGGCGTTCGCACTGCGCGTCCTCTCCGACCCGGGCGCCGTCGTGGCCCTGGCCGGGCTGCCCGGCGTCGAGCGCCAGCCGGCCTCCGTCGTGGCCGTTCGCGACTGCACGGTGTACCGGATCACCCCTCCGGCGGCGGGACCGGTCGGGGGCGACCCGGCCCTGGCCCTGGCCATGGTGCGCCGGCTGCTGTGGCTCGGCTCCACGCACCTGCGCGCCGCGCGGGCGCTCTTCATCTCGCGCCGTTTCGAGAAGGAGAAGCTCGCCATCTCCAACCTGCTGGAGCAGAGCTGCACGCAGCTCAGCGTCCATTCGCCGCTGCACGTCCTGCCGCATCTCCTGCAGCATCCGCTGACGGTCGGAGATGCCTTCACGGTTCTCGGGCAGATGAAGACCAGCGCCGACGCGCTCGAGCGCGGATTGGCGGAAACGTGCGAGGACATGCTGGGCGAGGTGAAGCGGGAGCACGACTTCTTCGAGGCCCTCCGGCGCGTCTACCACGCGGTGGTCACGGCCCCGCCGCAGATGCCCGCCGCCGACGTCCGGAAGCTGTGCGCGCGCGGCTTCCAGGACGCGTTCCGCCGCATCCGTCACGTGGTGGAAGGGGAGCGGAACCTGCCGGACACGGCTGGACACATCTTCATCTTCAATCACCTCAAGAACCACGAGCACAACACGCTCCCCAACAACTTCCAGCTCACGCTCGACTCCCATTTCGTGAGCGCGATGATCCTCGACCGCCGCTACGGCGACAGCGGCATCCGCGTCGTCCGCAAGAGCCGGGGCACGGAGTACGGCCACCAGGAGTACTACGACCGGCTGGGCCACCTCAGCGTCTATACGCACGAATCCGACCGGATCGAGGAGACGGCCGAGGAGCGCCGGACCCGCCGCAACGAGTTCTTCGAGACGGCGGGCGGCTATCTGAAGTCCGGCACGAACCTGATCCTGAGCCCGGAAGGAACGAGCTACTGGACGGAGGACTCGCCCGGGCCGTTCAAGCCGGGCGCCTTCCGACTGGCCGCGAGCGTGGAGCCCGAGCCGTGGATCGTGCCCCTCGCGGTCGCCAACTTCGACCGCCGCATCCACTCGACGGTCTGCGCCGTGGTCATCAAGCGGCCCTTCAAGGTCTCCGAGGTGCTCGGGGACATCGGCGACCGGGACCGCCTCGCCCGCTTCCTCTCCAACGTACGGACCGCGTACCGCTCGTACGTCGAGGAGGCGCGCCGCCTGGCCCGCGCCGCCGCCGCATCCGGCTGACGGCGGGCGGGACCGGCGGCCGGCCGCCCGGGGGGCGCGGGCCTCCTCCGGTTGCGGAGCGCGTGCGCCCCGCTGGACACTCGCCTCGCCCCGCTGCCGCGGATCAGTTCAGGCCGCGACGGACCAGGAGCGGGCGCACGTCCGGATCGGCGCCCCGGAACGAGCGGTAGAGGTCGAGCGCCTCGACGCTCCCGCCGCGCGACAGGAGCGTCCGCCGGAAGTGGTCGCCGTTTTCGCGCAGCAGGCCCCCGTTCTCGCGGAACCACTCCACGGAGTCGGCGTCGAGCACCTCGCTCCAGATGTAGGAGTAGTAGCCCGCCGAATAGCCGCTGCTCCAGATGTGCGAGAAGTAGGTGCTGCGGTAGCGTGGCGGCACGGCGTCGAGAGCGACGCCGCCCGCCTCGAGCGCCGCGGCCTCGAAGGTCTCGACGCCCGCCGCGTCCGGCACCTCGCCGGCCGTGATCTGGTGCCACGCCTGGTCGAGGATGGAGGCGGCGAGGTATTCGGTCGTGGCGAAGCCCTGGTTGAAGGTCTGTGTCGCCAGCACGCGGTCGAGCAGGTCGCGCGGCATCGGCTCGCCGCTCTCGTAGTGGACAGCGTAGTTCTCGAGGACCTCCGGCCAGACCGCCCACATCTCGTTCACCTGCGACGGGTACTCGACGAAATCGCGCGGCACCGACGTGCCGGCGAAGTAGGGGTAGCGGACGTCCGAGAAGAAGCCGTGCAGGGCGTGGCCGAACTCGTGGAACATCGTCTCCACCTCGTCGAAGGTGAGGAGCGTCGGCTCCCCCTCCGGCGGCTTCGGCACGTTGAGGTGGTTGCCGACGACCGGCGCCGTCCCGAGCAGGTGCGACTGCGAAACGTAGGCGTTCATCCAGGCGCCGCCCCGCTTCGATGGCCGCGCGTAGAAGTCGCCCAGGAAGAGCCCCAGGGGGGAGCCGTCGTCGTCGAACACCTCCCAGACCCGGACGTCGGGGTGGTAGGTCGGCAGCTCGGGCCGCTCCTCGAACGTCAGCCCGTAGAGGCGGTTCGCGGCGAAGAAGACGCCCTTCTCGAGCACCGAGTCGATTTCGAAGTAGGGCCGCAGCTCGGAGGCGTCGAAGGCGTAGCGATCGGCCCGTACCTTCTCCGTGTAGTAGGACCAGTCCCACGCGGCCAGCTCGATGTCGTCCCCCTCGGCGGCGGCCATGGCCTCGAGATCGGCCGCCTCCCGCCGCGCGTTGGCGACCGCGGGCGGGGCGAGGCTGGCCAGCCGCTCGTTGACGGCGTCGACGGTCTGCGCGGTCTGGGCCTCCAGGATGTAGGCGGCGTGGTTCGGGTAGCCGAGCATCGCCGCCCGCTCCGCGCGCAGCCGCGCCATCGTCGTGATCACCTCGCGGTTGTCGTACTCGCCGCCCTGGCTGCCCCGCGCGAGCGACGCGCGCGTGATCCGCTCGCGAAGCGCCCGGTCCTCGAGCGAGGCGAGCGCCGGCTGGCCGCTCGTGTTCAGCAGCGGGATGACGTACTGCCCGTCGAGGCCGCGCGCCGCCGCCGCCTCCGCCGCCGCCGCCACCTGGTCGTCGGGCAGGCCGGCGAGCGCGTCGCGCGAGTCCACGGCCACGGCCGAGGCGTTCACCTCGTCGAGCACGTTGCGCATGAAGCGGGTCTCGAGCGAGGCGAGATCGGCGTTGATCTCCCGCATCCGCTCCTTCCCGGCTTCGTCGAGCTCTGCGCCGGCCCGCACGAAGTCCTCGTGGTACTTCTCGATCAGCCGGATCGACTCCGCGTCGAGGCCGAGGGCCGACCGCTCGGCGTGAAGCGTCGCGACGCGCGCGAACAAGGCACCGTTCAGGAGGATGCGATCGTTGTGGGCCGCGAGCTGCGGCGCCACCTCGCTCCGGATCTCGTCGAGCGCGTCGCTCGTGTGGGCGCTCGAGAGCGCGAAGAAGGTCGTCGCCACCCGGTTGAGCAGCCGGCCCGAGCGCTCGAGCGCGACGATGGTGTTCTCGAACGTCGGCGCCTCCGACAGGGCGGCGATCGCCTCGACCTCCGCGATCTGCTCCGCCATCCCCTGCTCGAACGCCGGCCGGTAGTGCGACTCGTCGATGCGGTCGAACGGCGGGAGCCGGTAGGGCAGCGGGCTCTCGGTCAGGAACGGGTTGTCGGCCATCGCCTCCTGCTCCGCGGCATCGAGGGTGGCGCCCGGACCGAACGGGGCGGGCTCGCCCGCCAGCATCAGCGCCGTGCCGATCAGCGCCGTCCTTGTGAACTTCGACTTCATGCTCAGACCTCCCGGGGACTCCGATCGCCAAGAGCCTACCGCGATTCCGCGTTGCGGGATAATGCCGCAACACATGACACGCCCGTTCCGCGGAGGCGCATCGGCCGCGGGTCGCCCCGACGCCGGCACGCCGCCGGAGCGACAGGCGCTGGCCGGCCTCGTGGAGCGCGTCACCTTCCACAACCCCGACAACGGCTTCTCCGTCCTGCGCGTGAAGGCGCGCGGGCAGCCGGGACTGGTGACGGTAGTCGGTCACGCGGCGGCCGTCACGCCCGGCGAGTGGGTCACCGCGACCGGGGAGTGGGTGCACGACCGGACCCACGGCCCGCAGTTCCGGGCCCGCTTCCTCAAGGCGTCCGAGCCGACCTCGCACGACGGCATCCAGCGCTACCTCGGGTCGGGCCTCATCCGCGGCATCGGGCCGGTCTACGCGAAGAAGCTCGTGGCGGCCTTCGGCGACGCAATCTTCGACGTCATCGAGTCGCGCCCGGAGCGGCTGCGGGATGTGGACGGCATCGGCTCGGTCCGGGCGGAGCGGATCCGCGGCGCGTGGGCCGAGCAGAAGATGGTCCGCGAGATCATGCTCTTCCTGCACGGGCACGGCGTGGGGACGGCGCGCGCGGTGCGGATCTTCAAGACGTACGGGGCCGACGCCATCGAGGTGATGTCGACGAACCCGTACCGGCTCTCGCGCGACATCCGGGGCATCGGGTTCCGGACGGCCGACGCGCTGGCGATGCGGCTCGGCATCGAGAAGACCGCCGCCATCCGGCTGCGCGCCGGCGTCTCGCACGCCCTGGCCGAGGCGATGGACGAGGGGCACTGCGGCCTGCCGGCGGCGGAGCTGGTGCCGGCGGCGGCCCGGCTGCTCGAAGCGCCGGAGCACCTCGTGGAGGCGGCGGTGGCGGCGGAGCGGGCGGCGGGGGCCGTCGTCGCCGACGGGGTCGGCGAGACGCCGTGCGTCTTTCTCGCCGGGCTGCACCAGGCGGAACGGGCCATCGCGGCGCGCGTGCGGGCCATCGCGGCCGCGCCGTTGCCGTGGGCGGCGATCGACGCGGAGCGCGCCGTTCCGTGGATCGAGCGGCGGATCGGGCTCGCGCTCGCCCCGAGCCAGGCGGCGGCGGTCCGGCTCGCGCTCTCGTCGAAGGCGCTGGTGGTCACGGGCGGTCCCGGCGTCGGGAAGACGACCCTCGTCAACGCCGTGCTCGGCGTCCTCGCCGCCAGGGGCGCCACGATCGCACCCTGCGCCCCGACGGGCCGGGCGGCTCGCCGTCTGCGCGAGACCACGGGCCTCGAGGCGCGGACCATCCACCGGCTGCTGGAGGTCGATCCGGCCACCGGCGGCTTCCGCCGGGGTCCCCGGCACCCGCTGGAGTGCGACCTGCTGGTCGTCGACGAGATGTCGATGGTCGACGTCCCGCTGATGCACGCGCTCGTGGCCGCCGTCCCCGACAGCGCGGCGCTGCTGCTGGTCGGCGACATCGACCAGTTGCCGTCGGTGGGGCCGGGGCAGGTGCTGGCCGACCTCATCGGGTCGGGGGCGGTGCCGGTGGTCCGGCTGACCGAGGTGTTCCGGCAGGCGGCCCGGAGCCGCATCATCGTCAACGCGCACCGCGTCAACGAGGGCGAGCTGCCCGACCTCCGCCGTCCGGAGGGTCCCGACAGCGACTTCTACTTCGTGCCCGCGAACGAGCCGGCCGCGGCGGCGGACCGGATTCGGGAGCTGGTCGAGAGCCGCATCCCGCGGCGCTTCGGCCTCGATCCGATCCGCGACGTGCAGGTGCTCTGTCCGATGAACCGGGGCGCGGCCGGCGCGCGGTCCCTGAACCTCGCGCTGCAGGCGGCGCTCAACCCGGCCGGCGCGCGCCGCGTGGAGCGCTTCGGCTGGACCTTCGCGCCCGGCGACAAGGTGATGCAGATCCAGAACGACTACGACAAGGAGGTCTACAACGGCGACATCGGCCGCGTCGACGACGTCGACCCCGAGCTGGGCGAGCTGAGCGCCCGCTTCGACGACCGTGCCGTCTCCTACGGGTTCGGCGAGCTCGACGCCCTCGTCCCCGCCTACGCGACGACCATCCACAAGAGCCAGGGCTCGGAGTACCCCGCCGTCGTCCTCCCGCTCCTCACCGAGCACTACATCATGCTGCAGCGGAACCTGCTCTACACCGGACTGACGCGCGGTCGCCGGCTGGTGGTGCTGGTGGGGCAGCCGAGGGCGGTGGCCATCGCGGTCCGGACGGTCTCCGGTCGCCGCCGCTGGTCGAAGCTGCGGGAGTGGCTGACCGCCTGAGCGGCAGCGGCCCGGCGGCGCCAGTCCGTGCTTCCGTTCCTTGCAGCTCCCCGAGGCCGAGCGCGCCTTGCCGGCGGCGGGTCGATGACCTCGTAGACGGCAGCGCCTCCCCGTCGCTCCCCGAGGCCGAGCGGGGCGAGCCTCGCCGCAACGGAACCGGGCGGGAATTCGTCCAACTCTATAGGAGGTAGTGATGAGAAAGGGAACGTCGATGTCGTGGTTGCTGCCGGCGCTGGCAATCATCGGGGTGGGGGCGGCAGCCCCTGCCGGCCTGGCGGCGCCGGAGCCGCCCGCGACGGCGTCGGTGGCGTCCGGTGCGGCCGCTGCGGTCTCGATCCCCGTCGCGCCGTCGAACGACGCCGCGCCGGAGGCCGCTTGCGAGTTCACGCACCGGGGCGACCAGAGCCGCAGTCTCGAGCTGGCCGTGACGGGGTTGCACCGGACGAATGACGGAGCGGCGCGCGCCACGCTCGCGTGGACGGCGCCTCGGTTCACGTCGCACCTCGACGGATACGAGTATCGCGCCCATGTCGGTCGCGAGGGTCCGCGCGGCGCGGTGTGGGTCGACACGGGCGCCCTGGCCGCGAACCTCGTGCTGCCTGCCGCCCTGTCGGGACGTGACCATGCGTTCGAGGTGGTGGCGCGCTACCGCTATCCGCTGGGAGACGGCCACGTCTACTACTGGTACGGACCGGCGGCAATCACCGGGAACGCAGGGTGGGCGAGCGCCGGATGCGGTTCGGTCTTCGGCCATCCGGACACCACGCTCGCGTACGAATGACGACAGGTCGGTCGCTGCGGAACGGGTAGCGCAGGAGTCTGCGCCGCAGAACAGGCGACGCGAGTGCCTGGCCTTGGCGAGCGCAGGCTTCTCACGCGCCCGCGAGGGCGCGCTGCCGCCCTTGGCACGGCGCCGGGACAGCGGAGAACGATCTCGAACTCACGTCCACCGGCGCCGTGACCGGCGCCAGGCCGCTCCGAGCAGCAGCAGCCCGAGCCCCACGAGCGCCGGCAGCGGCAGCACCGGCACCGCCGCCGCGCAATCGCCCCGGAACTCGTCCAGCGTCCGCAACCAGGCCCGGAAGCCGTCGTCCGCCGGAGTGCACAGGCCGGCGTTGTCCTCGATCCGTAGCCGGCGCAGGCTCCCCATGTACCGCACGCTCTCCGGCAGGGTGCCGGTCAGCCGGTTCTGGTGGAGACGCAACTCCCAGACCTGGGACAGATCGCCCAGGCTGGAGGGGACGGTTCCGCCGAGCGCATTGTTGGAGAGGCGCAGGACCTCGAGCTCCGCGAGATCTCCGAGCTCGGCGGGAATCGCACCGGTCAGGGCGTTGTTGGAGAGGCGCAGGTCCTTGAGTCGGGCCAGCGTTCCCAGCTCCGGCGGGATCGTGCCGCGCAGGTTGTTGCCGCCGGGTCCGCACAGATCGAGACTGGTGACTCGGCCCTCCTCGGTCCGGACGCCGAACCAGGTGCCGAGGGGTTCCGCGCTGAGCCAGTTGGTGCGGTCGATCCAGTCGGCCCCGCCGGCTGCGCGATACAGGGCGACGAGCGCCGCGCGGTCGCCCGCGTGGTCCTGCCCCTGCTGCACGCCGCGAACTCCGGCGAGCGGAACACCGGGCGCGCACGGATCCGCCGGCTGGGCTCGCGCCTCTCCCGTGAGGCCGACGACCAGCGCGACCCCGAGCAGCGAGCCGACGAAACTTCCCGGCGCAGACCTGCCGCTCAATCTCCGACCTCCTCCGCAACGGACACCCGCGTCCCGGCTCAACGCAGTGGCAGCACTTCCAACCGGACCCCGACCCGGCGGCAGTCATCGATGACGCCGTCCGGATGGAACGTGCACGCGAGGGCGATGGCCCCTCCGAGCGCCGGATCGACGACGATGACGTCGTCGACTCCGCCGACATCCAGCACGGCGTCCACGGTCTCCGCGACACCGGTCGCAGTCGCGGGCTTCATTCTAGCGCCGTCGAGGGCGGCGTCGGCACGGGGAGCCGCGGCGCGAAGGGAGCGGATCGGTCCCTCCGCTGACGGGAAGCGGACATCAGCCGGCCTCGGCAGCGGGCGGGGCGTCCGTCGCAGTCCGCAGCGCCTTCAGCCGGGCTGCGATGTGCTGCGCGGTGCGCTCGTTGTAGTTGCGCACCCGGCCACCGAGGAGGAACGCCTCCACGATCAGCACGAAGAACGGAATGATCAACGGGATGCCGAAGAAGAGCAGCATCGAGAGGAGCCAGTAGGGGATGAAGCAGCAGATGTACAGGATGCCCAGCGCCGTCTGTCCCAGATAGAAGCGGTGGGCTCCGAGGCCGCCCAGGAAGAGGCAGAGCAGGACCGCTACGGTCGTGTCCTTCCGGCTGCCCCCGAGCTCGGCGAGAAACAGC
This sequence comes from Acidobacteriota bacterium, assembly GCA_026708265.1. GTDB lineage: Bacteria > Acidobacteriota > Vicinamibacteria > Vicinamibacterales > UBA8438 > JAGWAJ01. The sequence continues at coordinate 38,216 of JAPOVI010000368.1, read as the reverse complement.
GTGCGCTCTTCTTCCGTCAGGTCCCGCATCGCCAGCGCGCCGGTCCCGTCAGACATGAAGCCTCCCCGGTCATCCGCGGTGAACGAAGGGCGATCCTACTCGGTGCGGGTGTCCACACCAAGCGGTCGTGTTCTGCAGCGAAGTCGCCGGCCCGGGGGCTATTGCACGCCGACCCGCCACGGGCCGCACGGCCGCCGCCGCAAGCTGCCACCGTTCGTCCCGCAACGGCCCGGTCAGCGCGGCCGCGCAACGCGGCTGGCCATCCATTCGGTGACGACCGCGGTGAACCGCTCGGGCTCCTCGAAGAACGGCTGGTGCCCGCTGGCCTCGAACAGGCGGAAGGTGGCGTCGGGCAGGGTGGCCGGGATTCCGTCCCACAGGTCGTACGGCACCGTGTAGTCCGAGCGGCCGTGCGTGAGGAGCACGGGCACCGGCAGGGAAGCCGGGTCGGCGGTGATGGTCCACGTGGCAGCGAGCGTGCCCGAGAGGTGCATGAGCAGCTCGGGCCGCGAGACGGCGCCGGCGAACAACGGCGCAGCGTTCACCGTGGGATCGTGGAAGCGCATGGGCGTCTGGGCCAGCAGCATCTGGCCCGGCGAGGGGTCGGGCGGGAGCGCGGTCAGGTTTTCGCGCATCCGCCGCTTGCGCGCGTCGTCGGCGTCCGCCTCGAAGAACGCCGCGCTCCGGGCGCCCAGGGCGTTCATGTCTCCGTGGGGGGGCGTGCCCACCGCGACGACGTGCGAGACCCGGTCCGGCAGCCGCCGGCCGCACTCGAGGGCCAGCATGCCCAGGATGGAGTGGCCGAGCAGGGCGATGCGGTCGACGCCGAGCGCGCCGCGTATCGCGTCGACGTCGGCGGCGAAGCGGTCGAAGGTCAGGTCCGCCGCGCGCCCGGTCGATCGTCCGGCGCCGCGCAGGTCGACGTAGACCATCGTCAGGTGGTCGGAGAGCTGCGGCGTCATCTGCCGCTCGTAGGGCGCGGTGCCGATCGCGCTCGGCACGAGGCAGACCGGCCCGCTGCCGTGAACGGTGCAGTACAACTCCGCACCGTCGACCGTTACCGTCATCGTCAGGGGTGAACGCGGACCGTG
>JAPOVI010000368.1:0-37115 GCA_026708265.1 Acidobacteriota bacterium | reverse complement strand
GGACCGTGACGTCCTCGTAGGTCTGTAGGCCGCCGTCGTGGGCGATGCAGCGCAGCACGTAGGTGCCGGGCGCGCTGAAGGTGGCGCGCACCGTCCAGCGGTTCTCGGGCGGGATGGGCGGGGGCTCCCAGCCGGCGGACCAGGGAGAGCCGCCGCCGTCGCGGTAGTCCTCCCACACCTTCGTCTGCGGCGGGTCGAACGCGACGGGGGCGGGGCCGCGGTAGCGGATCCAGGACAGGCGCAGGCCGGTCGCGGCGAACAGCACGGAGCGGTTGCGCCCGATCCAGCGGTCGGGGATGGGCCGGCGCGCGGGCTTTCCGTCGTCGGTGGCGACGGTGCGGAGCGTCAGCGGCTCGCCGACCGCCGCCGTCAGCTCGCGGTCGGTCTCGACCGCAAGGTCCGGCGCCCGGTTGCCGACGGTGTCGGGCCGGAAGCCGCCCTGTCCACCGCCGCCGAAGTTCGCCATCAGCACCGTGTCGTCGACGGCGTAGCCCTGCCGGAGCGTGCCGAACGCCTGCGCGGTCACGCCGTTGACCGTCAGCGTCCAGACCACCTCGCCCCGGCCGAAGTCGGCCGGCACCGGAACCCGGAAGACGAAGCGGTTGCGGCGCGGGAGGAAGTGCGTCGGCTGCCCGAGGTCGGGGCCGCCGGGATCGAGGAAGTTGTCCGGGCCGATCTCGATCACCGGCTGCTCCGCCCAGTTCCGGTTCAGGTAGCCGAACAGCAGGTCGAACGACCCGTCCGGCTTCTCCACGTACCCCTCGTAGACGGGCGTGATGCCCTGGCCGTGCTCGCGCCCGGGCTGCGCGGAGGCCGTGGCCGGCAGCAACAGCGCCGCGGCGGCCACAAGGGCACCTGCGCGGGGAGGCATGCTCCGCTCCATGCGACGCCTACTGGTTGTTCGCCCGCTGTTCCGGCAGCTCCTCGAAGCCGCACAGCGGGCAGCCGAGCACGGTCTCTCCCTCGGCGAGGTCGAGCCGCTTGCGGCGCTCGGCCATCTCGGCCGCGAACTCCTCGTCGGTCAGGATGAACGCCGGCGCGATGACGAGCAGCATGTTGTCGATGGCCCGGTGGCCGAAGCCGGTCCAGTTGCGCGGATCGACGATGTTGGGATTGGCCGCGGTGCTGTCGAAGTAGCCGATGCCGTGCAGGATCGTGCCCTTCGGCAGGAGCGGGGCGGCGTCGTCCTCGTAGCGGTAGTAGCGCAGCCAGTTGTGGTCGTAGCCGGCGCAGTTGAGCGTCTCCACCCGGCCGGCCCAGATCGCCTCCATGCACATCCGGACGCCGGCCGCGTGCATGTGCGGCGCGAACATCGTCAGCTTCACGTTGTCCTGCAGCGTCTGGTAGAAATGGCGCACCTGCCCGTCCCGGTTCGGCAGGACGTCGATCTCGGCCGTGCCGAAGCCGATGCGCCCGATCCGCTTCGTCGGCTCGTAGCCGCGGGGGTGGAACTGGAAGGCGACCTCCAGGTGGGCGGTGGTGTCCTCGCCGTTCGAGTGCAGGTGGACGTTGTTCCACTGCAGCTTCGTGTTCCCCGGCAGGAGCCGGCCCGCCTCGGGATCGAACGAGAAGCCCCGCGGGTTGTTGCGCAGGTCGTGGATGGTCGGCCAGTCGCCGTTGTCGTGCCGCTCGCCCTCCTCGTCGATCAGCGCGAAGAACGCATGGTGGTAGATGAACCGGCCGCCGATGGTGCGGGTGTTGTCGCCGACCTCCTTGACCTGCATCGTCTTCACGTAGCGGTCCTCGGTAAGCCCCGTCGCGACGGGCGGCAGCGCCCCCCACCAGTCGGGATCGTCGGCGGCCCGCGAGGCGGACGGTCCCACGACCACCAGGTCGGGCTCGCCCATCTCCCACTCGCCGGGGCCGGCGAAGGCGAGTGGCGGCGGCAGGTCCTCGGGGTTGCCCCGCGGCGCGCCGCCGTCCACCCAGGCGGCGATCGTCGCTATCTCTTCCTCGGTCAGCGCCAGGTCGTCCTTGATCGCCTGGATGCCGACGTTCTTCTCCAGGAACCACGGCGGCATCACGCCCATGCGGTTGCGGAGCCCGGTGCGGTACTTGATGCTCCGCGCCCAGGGGCGCACCTCTTCGTACGTCATCAGCGACATCGGCGCCATCGAGTTGGGCCGATGGCAGCTCTGGCAGTTCTCCTGCAGGATCGGCGCGACGTGCTTCGCGAACGTCACCGCCTCCTCGCCGGCGGCCGTAGCGGCCGAGAGCGGTGCGGCGAACAGCAGCAGCGCAAGCACGCAGGCGACGGAGAGCGGTCGGTTCCGGTTGCTGGTCATGGGTTGGCCTCGGCCGCCCGGCTCAGTCCTGCTCGCCCGCCAGCCGCTCCGCCCGGCGCTCGCCGCCCAGGATGTTGGGCATGGCGTAGTTGCCTTCGTGGCAGGCGTACTCGAAGAGCGGGAGCTCCGTCGCCTGCATCGGGATCTGCGCGCTCCAGGGCGCCGTCCACGTGGCGGGGTCGCTGATCGTGAACTCGTAGAGGAGCGTGTCGGCGTCCGTGCGCGTGAAGCGCTCGACGAGGTGACGACCCTTGGTCGAGCCCCGGTAGCCGTGCTTGTCGCTGAAGTCGATGGTCTCGACGACCAGCGTGTCGCCCTCCCACTGCCCGCGCGACTCGCCCGTCCACGACTCGATGCCGGGCCGCGGGCTGCCGTCGAGCGGGATGATGCGCGAGTCGTGGACCATCTCGTTGAGCACGACGACGTGGTCCGGCGTCTGGAAAAGCTGCATGTGCTGGTTGTAGAAGCCGGGCGTCATCGGCGGCCCGGTGTTGAATCCCAGGATGCAGCGGTCGAACGCGCTGCGGTCGAGATAGGTGTCGGCCGGGTGGGCCTCCCGGTGGGCCTGCCGCTCGTCGGCGCGCCGCTGCCCTTCTTCGGTCAGGTCGGGGATGCGCCCGTTCGGCGGATCGACGATGAGGGACGTGCGCCGGCTCTCGATGACGGTCGTGCCGAAGTCGAGCCAGAAGTTGTTGTAGCCGCCGACGTTGCCCCCGGCCTCGGTCCGGCGGGGCGCCGCTTCCCAAAGGCGGACGTTGCGATCGACCGCCTCCTGCTCGATGTTGGCGGCCTCTTCCGCCGTCAGGAACGCCTGCTCTCCGCGGTCCTCGGGCCGCTCGAGCGGCGTGGCGGTCTTGAAATCCCAGATTCCCGATAGATCCGGGGCGCCCCACGGCGTCCGCGGCGCGTCCTGTGCGGCGGCCGATCCGGCCGCCAGCGCGACGAGCACCGCCATCAGCAGCGGCGCAACGCTCCTGTGCTTCATCCTCATGACCCGACCTCCTCAGCCGTCTACCATAGCCGGGCGCGACCCCGGCGTAAACCTGCCTGCGTCCTGCGTCCGGTGTCCGGCGATCAGTCGATCCCGAAGGCGAGCAGCACGTTGCCCGCGACGCTGTCCATTACCGCGTAGCCCGAACCGATGAACAGCATGCCGCCGACGACGGCCGGCCCGTGCCCGCCGATCGACCCGCCCCGCGCGGCCACCCCGTTCGCGGTGTCGAAGGCGCGCAGGGTGTCGTACTCCCACAGCACCTCTCCGTCGCGGGTGGCGTACGCGCGGAGCATCCCGTCGCGGCCTCCGGCGAACACCACGCCGGGAATGACGGTCGCGGCCCCGAACACGCCCGACGAGCACGCGGGCGCCTCGGGGTCGGGGCAGTCGGTCGGCCCGGGGTGCGTGGCGTACCAGACACGCTCGCCGGTTTCCGGCCTGAGCGCCGCCATGCCGCCGGTCCGGTCCGGGAGCGCGACGGGGCGGTAGTAGAGGTTCCCGTCACTCGCCGGTCCCATGCCCGCGCCCTGGGGGCCTTCGCTGGCATCCATCGCCTGCGCGACCCAGAGGACGGCGCCCCCGTCGTCGGGATCCAGGGCCGTGACTCGGCTGCTCTCCTGACCGGCGATGAGCACGTCCCGCCCGTCCGGCAGGGTGACCAGGATCGGCGATCCCGACACGTCGTCGTTCGGGCCGCTCTCGTAGCCGGGGCACTCCAGACTGGCCTCCTCGTCGGACATGCCGAAGACGCCGCAGTTCTGGTCGCCGGCGAGGAGCTGCGTGGACCAGAGCCGCGCGCCGGTGTCGAGGTCGAAGGCGATCACGGCGTCGCTGGAGTCGCCGTCGGGCACGTTGATGTAGCCGTTCGCGGTGCCGACGTAGAGGGCCCGGCGCTCGAGGTCGAGCACCGGGGCGGACCACACGCCGGCGCCGGCGGGGCCGTACTGCTGCACGCCGAGCCAGTTCTCGCGGACCGGCCGCGGACGCTCGGGAATCGTGTAGGTCTTCCAGATCTCGGCACCGGTCGCGGAGTCGAGGGCCACCACGGCGCCCTGCGACGTGCAGCATTCGTACTGGCCGTTCGAGAGCGAGGCGCCCTCCTCCCACGATCCCACGGGCACGTAGAGGCGCCGCCCGCCGGGCTCGAGGACGGGCGAACCGGTGATCTTGGCCATCGGGTGGTCGTCCGCCCGCACCCGCCACAACGGCTGTCCGCTCTCGGCGTCCACGGCCTGGACGTGCGCGGTCCAGTCTCCGAAGTAGACGGCGTCGCGTTCCGTGCCGGGCACCGTCCCGACGCTCACGGCCGAAACCACCGGCGTTCCGGCGTCGAAGGACCAGTGCACGCAGCCGGAGCGGGCGTCGACGGCGTAGACGAAGCCGTTGTCGCTGCCCAGGAAGACGCGCCCCCCCACCACGACGGGCTGGGCCCGCATCCCGCCGCTGCTCGGCAGTCCGAAGGACCACTGCAGGGTGAGGCGCGGGACGTCGTCGGCGGTCAGCCCCGCGTCCTCCGCGGACTGGAAGCGGGCGCCGGTGGAGCCGTTGGAGCCGTTCCACTGCGCGCGGGCGAGGAGCGGATCCGGTGTCGCGCCGGCCGGACAGGCGTTCGCCATCGCCGCGGCGCTGCGGTCGGCGGCGCTGCCGAACGGCGTGCCGGTCAGGTAGGTGGCCAGCCCTTGCTTCTCCTCGTCGCTGAGGTCGGCGGCGTTCACCGCCATCGACCCGGTGCTCAGCGCCTCGTACACCCGCTCGGGAGTGAACGAGCGCAGCGCTTCGAGGCTCGCCGCCTGCGGGACGGGGCTGTTGACGCCGTGACAGGTCGCGCACTGCTCGTGGAACAGGAAGACGTAGCGCGAGTCGGTCATGGCCGGCTGCGCCCCGGCCGCGGCGGCGGTCAGGACCAGGGCGGCCGGGGCCAGCATCGTACGAGTCGGTGGGAGCATCGTCGCCTCCTGACAGTGCCGCTAGAGATGCCGGAGCTACTCCTCGCCGCCGAACGCGGCATCGAGGCGGTCGAGCACGCGGATCCCTTCGTCCACCGACCCGCGGGCGGCGAGCGCACGGAACCGCGTCTCGGCATCGTGCTGGGTCACCGCGATGGTGCACAGCTCTTCCATCAGCTTGTTGACGCTCGTGTCGCGTCGCCGCGCGAGCAGCTTCATCCGGGCGTGCGTCTCATCGGGGAGACGGATGGTCAAGGTCGACATGGTTCAGTGCCCCGCGATCAGAGTTGCGGGTGTAACGATGCGCAGCTCCGGGAAGCGCAACTCGGCGCGATCGAAATCCCGGGTGTTGTGGGTGACGATGGCCTCCGCGTACCCGGCAACGGCCAGCTCCACAAGGTGATTGTCGGCCTCGTCGGGCAGATTCGGTCGCCACACGTAGAACACGCGCACCCACTTGCAGCGGCCGATGATCGCAGCCCACAGTGCATCGCGCTCCCCGGCGGAAACGGGGGAACGGCGGAACAGGTCCGACCGCGCCAGCACCGCCTCGTATTCGGCGAACAGAGCCTGGCCCATCAACGGTTCGTATCTACCCAGCAGGCACCGGCGCAGGACCTCTCGACTGGCGCCCGCCGCGCTCGAGGTGGCCGCGACGAGGACGTTCGTGTCCACCACGATGCGCAAGGACCGATGATAGCAGTCATGCTGTCACCGATTCAGGCTTCACCCTTGCACTTCGACAGAAAAGCGTGTAGATTTTCCCGGTCATGTCGAAGTGGAAGGGGAAGTCGGGAGGCGGGGAAGCGGGTCGCGCCCGCATCGAGCTCCCCCAGGGGACGCTCGAACTGCTGATCCTGAAGACGATGGCGCTCGGGCCCCAGCATGGCTGGGGCATCGCCGAGCGCATTCGCCAGGTGTCGCGCGAGGTGCTGGCAGTCCGCCAGGGATCGTTCTATCCGGCGTTGCACCGCCTGGAGCGGCGCGGCTGCCACCGATGCTGAACGACCTGCGCTATCGCCTGCGCGCCTTGTTCCGCAGGCACGCCGCCGAGACGGAACTGGACGACGAGCTGCGCTTCCACCTCGAGTGCGAGATCGAGAAGCTCGTGTCCCGCGGAGTGTCGCTCCGGGAGGCGCGCCGGCGGGCGCGGCTCGCCTTGGGCCCCCTCGACGCGGTCAAGGACGACTGCCGGCAGAGCTGGGGCATCCGGCAGCTTGATTCCCTGCGGCAGGACGTAGCGTACGCGCTTCGGCTGATCCGGAAGCACCCGGCGCTGTCGGCCATCGCGGCGATGTCCCTCGCGATCGGTATCGGTCTCAACACGGCGCTCTTCGCCCTGGTGGACGCCACGCTGCTGCGGCGGTTGCCGGTCGACCGCCCGGAGCAGCTCGTCGACGTCTACATCGACAACGAGAACGGTTTCGCCTGGAGCGGGAGCTCCTATCCCGACTATCTGGACCTGCGCCGTGGAACCCGGGTCCTCGCCGACCTGGTGGGACATGCGCCTGCCATGGCTGCGGTCACGGTCGGCGACCGCTCGCGCCTGCTGCTCGGCGAGGCGGTGACCGGGAACTACTTCCCGATGTTGGGGGTGCGAGCCGCGCGCGGGCGCGCCCTGCTGCCGGACGACGACCGTCCGGGAGCCGCGCGGGTGGTAGTGATCTCGTCGGCGCTCTGGTCCGACGCGTTCGGCAGCGACCCCAACGCTGTCGGACGGTCGCTCCGCATCGGCGGACGGCCGCACGCCATCGTCGGCGTGGCGCCCGCCGGCTTCGCCGGCATGAACGCGCCGGTCCTGACGCCCTCCTTCTGGATACCGATCGCCTGGGTCGACGACGTCCGGCCGATCGTCATGGAATCCAATGCGCCTTCGCCCGGAACAACGCGGCTCGAGCGCCGCGGGTTCCGCTGGATGGCGCTGAAGGGCCGGCTGCGGGAGGGAGCGACCGCCGCCGCCGCGGCCGCGGACCTGAACAGCGTGATGCAGGCTCTCGAAACGGAGTATCCCGGCTCGAACCGGGGGTACGGCGCGACGGTGGTTCCCACGGGCGACGTGTCCACGCACCCGTTGATCGAGGGTTATCTGCGCGCGGGCGCGCTCAGTCTGCTCGTGCTCATCGGACTGGTGCTGCTGATCGTCTGCGCCAACGTCGCGGGCCTGCTGCTGGCGCGGGCTTCCGCGCGGCGGCGCGAGATGGGCCTACGGCTCGCGGTCGGGGCGAGCCGGTCGCGGCTGCTCCGGCAACTGCTCGTGGAAAGCCTGGTGCTGTCGCTGTTCGGCGTCGGCGGCGGCGTTGCGCTGGCCTGGGGCTGCCTGGAGGCGCTCGGCGCCATTCGCGCGCCGCTGCTGATCCCGGTTGCGCTCGATCTGGGGCTGAACGGGCGGGTGCTCGGGCTCGCGGTCGTGGTCGCGGTGGGTGCCGGCGTCGCTGCCGGCCTCGCGCCGGCGTGGGTCAGCTCACGGTCGAGCGTGCTGGGAGAGCTGGTCGGACAGGGGACGGTCTGGTCTGTCGGCGGTCGGCGGTGGAGCCTCCGGCAGTCGCTGGTAACGTTCCAGATCGCGGTCAGCCTCGTGCTCCTCGTGGTCGCCGGCCTGTTGGCGCGCAACCTGCTGGTCGCCAGCCGGTCCGATCTCGGCTTTCCGGCCGCGGCGATCGCCTCTGTCACCGCCGGTCTCGGGCTGGTCGGCTATGGCGACGACGAAGCCGCGCGGTTCCTGGACCGCGCCCGCGAGCGGGTGCGCGCGCTGCCGGGCGTGCAGGCGGTCGCCCGGGCCAGCCGCGCGCCGCTGTCCGTCAACTGGACGCGAGTTCCCGTCTCGCCGGCCGATCGCCACGGGCAGGAACGGTCCACCCTTGCAGTCGAAGCGGTGGCGGTCGGGGCCGGGTACTTCGATGCGCTCCGGGTTCCGTTGCTCGAAGGGCGCTCGTTCGACGACGTCATCGACACGTCCGCGTCTCCGCAGGTCGGCATCGTCAACGAGGCGCTCGCCAGCCGGCTCTGGCCGGACGGTCAGGCCGTCGGCCGTCGGCTCCGTCTTGCCGGCGACGGTGACGGGTCGGGAATCGAGATAGTCGGCGTCGTCGGAGACTACAAGGTCCGGTTCCTCCAGGAACCGCCGACTCCCTACTTGCACCTGGCCGCCGCCCAGCGTTCCTGGAACGTCAGCGCATCGGTCCTCCTGGCCCGCACGGATGGAGACGCGGGCGCCCTCGCGGCGGCGATCCAGCGCGAGCTGCGCGGGCTCGACGAGGACGTGGTCTTCTGGGAGGGCCTCACGCTGGAGGACCATGTCGCAACCCAGTTGCTCCCGGCGCAACTTCTCGCGGTGATGCTCGGCGCCGCCGGCCTCGTAGCCGTCGGGCTGGCGGCGATCGGGCTGTACGGCGTCATCGCCTTCGCGGTCGTCCAGCGAACCCGGGAGATCGGCATCCGCGTGGCGCTGGGCGCGACCCGCGGGGACGTGCTCCGGCTGGTCGTGCGCCAGGGCGCCGTGCTGTTCGCGCTCGGTGGGGCCATCGGCGGGACGTTGGCCTTCGTGGCGGCGCGCGGCACGGCCGGCGTGTTGTTCGGCATTGATGCGACGGACGAGCTCGCGTGGGGCGGAGCCATCGGCCTGCTGGTCGCCGTCGTCGCGCTGGCCCACGCCGTCCCGGGGTTGCGGGCGGTTCGAGTAGTCCCGTCCGTGGCGCTGCGCGCCGAATGAAGGCGCTTTGTCCGCCACGTCCCGGTGGTCGCGGGGCGGGATGAAGTGCTCCTGAGCGATGGCCTTGCCTTGGGGCGACGCTTGTCGCCACGAAGCGCGATGGCCAACAATCCCCCCAAACGGAGCCGAGGCCGGACGATACTCCCAGGACAGGCCCATGCCACGAGCTTTCAACGTCGTCGGCGCTCTCGCGGCGCTGATCGCGGTAAGCGCGGTGCAGGTGGACGCCCAGGCGGGCCGCTACCCGGCGGCGCGGCACGGCGGGAACTACATGCACAACTTCTACTTCCCGCCGGCGCCGAGCTCCACCCCGTGGGCGCCGAGCTGGGCGCCGGACGGCGAGTCGGTCGCGGTGGCGATGAGCGGCTCCATCTGGCGAGTGGACGTCGAAACCGGGGTGGCCGAGGAGCTGACCTACAGCCCGGACGCCTACCACACGTCGCCCGACTGGTCGCCCGACGGCCGGTGGATCGTCTATGCCGCCGACTACGACGGCGAGCGCGTGCAGCTCGAGCTGCTGGAGGTGGCGACCGGCGAGACCCGGGCGCTCACCGGCGACGAACACGTCTACGCGGACCCGACGTTCTCGCCCGACGGCGCGCGCATCGCCTACGTGTCGACCCGCCCCAACGGTTACTTCAACGTCGCGGTCCGGCCGGTCGAGGACGGCCGCTGGGCCGGCGACGAGATGCCCGTCACGGTCGACCACGCCTATCCCGCGAACCGGCTGTACTTCGGCCCCTGGGACATGCACCTGACGCCGGCGTGGCTGCCCGCGGGCCCCGAGAGCACGGAGAGCGACGAGCTGCTGCTGGTCTCGAACCGGGACATCCCGCTCGGCTCCGGGAACGTCCTGCGGGTGCCCGTCGCCCCCGGCGGCATCGTCGACGCGGTGACGGTGCTGCGCGAGCAGACCCTGTACCGCACCCGGCCGGACGTGGCGAGCGACGGCCGGCGCTTCATCTACTCCTCGACGCGGGGAGCGGCGGATCAGTTCAGCAACCTGTACGTGCAGCCGACGGCAGGGGGCGAGCCCTACAAGCTGACGTTCTTCGAGCACGACGCCTTCCATCCCCGCTGGTCGCCCGACGACGAGTGGATTGCGTTCATCACCAACGAGGGCGGCCTCCCGCAGCTCGCGCTGCTCGAGACGCACGGGGGCGCGCTGCGGACGGTGGCGATCGCCGAGCGACGGTGGAGGCGTCCGATGGGCACGCTGTCGGTACGCACCCGCGCCGCCGGCTTCGGCGACGACGACGGCGACGACGCCGCCGGCGAAGACGACCCCGACACCAGCGGGCCGACCGGCTCGCGCATCCACCTCACGGCTTCGGACGGGAAGTCCTACGCGCCTGCCGACGCCTACGCCCGCATCAGCGCGCGGGGCGATCACGTCTTCCACACCACCGGCGCGTTCACCGTCGAGGTGCCGGCGGGACGGGTCGAGCTGACCGTGGTGAAGGGCTTCGAGTTCCACCCGGCCGCCGTGACGGCGGAGGTCGCGGCGGGCGAGACGACCGAGCTGACCGTCGAGCTCGAGCGAATGACGGACATGGCGGCGGACGGCTGGGTCAGCGCCTCGACCCACGTGCACGGGAACTACGGAGGCAACCTGCGGAACTCGCTCGAGAACCTGATCATGATGTCGGAGGCGGAGGACCAGGACCTCGTCCTCCACCAGGTGGCCAACAAGGACAACCGCGTCCTCGACCACCAGCTCTTCGAGCCGGGCGGCGGTGCGCACTCGGCCTCCACGCCCGCGCACCCGGTGGTCGTGGGGCAGGAGTACCGGCCGCCCTTCTACGGTCACGTCTTCCTGTTCGGCATGCGCGACCACCTGATCTCCCCGTTCACGATGGGCTACGAGGGAACGGCCATCGAGAGCCTCTATCCCAGCAACACCGACATGTTCCGCAAGGCGAAGGCGCAGGGGGCCACCGTCGGCTACGTGCATGCCTTCACGGGCGAGGGCGACCCGCTCGACCGCCTCCTCGGTGGTGCCAAGGGGTTCATCGTCGATGCCGCGCTCGGGACCACGGACGCGCTGGAGTGGTCGGATGCCAACCGCGCCGGCTTCTTTCCCCTCTACGCGGTGTGGAACAACGGCCTGCGCGTCACCGCCACCGGGGGCGAGGACTCCATCAGCGACCTGCAGCGATCGAAGCTCGTGGGGTCGCTGCGGACCTACGTCCATACCGGCGCCCGCGGCCTCGACGTCGACTCGTGGTTCGAGGACCTGCGGGCGGGGCGGGCGTTCGTCTCGTCGGGCCCGCTGGTCGAGCTGACGATCGACGGCCGCATGCCGGGGGAGGAAGTGCGCCTGCCGGCCGGGGGCGGCGAGGTCCGGGTCGCCGGCCGGGTGCGGTCGGTCACGCCCCTGGAACAGGTCTTCCTGGTGTGCGACGGCGAGGCCGTACTGGAGGTCCCGCTCGACGCGGACCGCCGGTCGGCCGCCTTCGCCGTCGGCCGGCCCGTGCGCGACAGCGGGTGGTGCCACTTGCGGGCCGAGGGCGCGCCCGCCGAGCGCTTCCCGATGGACGTGGCGTACGTGCAGGCGTTCACCAACCCGGTGTGGCTTCTCGTCGGCGACCGGCCGATCCGCGACGCGACCGCGGCCGCGTATGCGCTGGAGTGGATCGACAGGCTGCAGGGCATGGCGGAAGCGTGGCCCGGGTGGCGGTCCGCGCGGGAGCGGGCGCACGTGTTCGCGCAGTTCGACGAGGCCCGCGAGGCCTACCGTCGGTTCGCGCGCGAGAGCGCCGTCCCGGCCGCCCCGCTCCGGTGAGCGGAGCCGTTGCGGGCGCGCAGGCGCTGCGCTACAGTGAGACGCAAGTCCCCAACCTCTCTCCAGGAGCTCGCATGGTTTCACTCACCGTCAACGAGCGCCGCTACGACCTCGACATCGAGCCCGAGATGCCTCTGCTCTGGGCGATCCGTGACGTCATCGGCCTGACGGGCACGAAGTTCGGCTGCGGGATCGCGCAGTGCGGCGCCTGCACCGTCCACCTCGACGGCGTGCCGATCCGCTCCTGCACCACGCCGGCCTCGCGGGCCGTGGGCAGGCGGGTCACGACCATCGAGGGACTGTCCCCGGACGGGACCCATCCGCTGCAGGTCGCCTGGGTGGCCGAGCAGGTCCCGCAGTGCGGCTACTGCCAGTCGGGGCAACTGATGTCCGCGGCGGCGCTGCTCGCCCGGACGCCGCGGCCGAACGACCAGGAGATCGACGCGGCGATGACGGGCAACGTCTGCCGCTGCGGCACGTACCAGCGGATCCGGCGGGCCATTCACCGCGCGGCGGAGGGGGCGTGATGACCAGGACACCGACGCTCGATCGACGCGCGTTCCTCACGGTCACGGCGGCGGCCGGCGGCGGACTGCTGGTGGGCAACTACCTGGGCCCGCTGCAGACCTCGCTGGCGGCGGCCGACGGTTCCTTCGAGCCGAACATCTGGGTGCGGATCGACGCGGACGACACCGTGCGCGTCATGCTCACCCAGCTCGAGATGGGGCAGGGCGTGATGACCGCCATGCCGATGCTCGTCGCGGAGGAGCTCGACGTCGACTGGGACCGGATCGCCACGGAGTGGGTGGGAGCCGACTCCCGCTACGGCGCCGGCTTCGGCGGCCAGCAGATCACCGCCGGCAGCAACAGCATCCGCGCCTACTGGCGGCCGTTGCGGGAGGCGGGCGCGGCCGCCCGGCAGGTGCTCGTGGCGGCGGCCGCGGCCGAGTGGGGCGTCGCGGCCGAGGAGTGCTCGACCGACAAGGGCCGCGTGCAGCACGAGCCTACCGGCCGCCACCTGCGCTACGGCGCGCTCGTCGACCGTGCCTCCCGCTTGCCCGTGCCCGCCGAGGTCACGCTGAAGGAGCCGGACGCCTTCAAGCTGCTGGGGCGGGACGAGGTGGGGCGCCTCGACATTCCCGAGAAGGTCGACGGCCGGGCCGGCTTCGGCATCGACGTCCAGCGGCCCGACATGCTGGTGGCGCGCGTCCTGCGCTGCCCGGTGTTCGGCGGCAAGGTGGCGAAGTACGACGCGACCCGCGCCACCGCCGTCACCGGGGTGCGGGACGTGGTTCCGGTGAGCGCCGGCCTCGCCGTCGTGGCCGACAACTACTGGGCCGCCTCGCGCGGCCTGCAGGCGCTGGCGGACGACGTGACGTGGGACGAGGGGCCGCTGGCCGATCTCACCACGGCGGAGATCAGCCGCCGGTTCCGGGAGAAGGCCGAGCAGCCCGGGGCGCCCGCGCGCAACGACGGGGACGCCGACGCGGCGCTGGCCGGCGCGGCCACGACGTTCGAGCGCGTCTTCGAGGTGCCGTATCTCGCGCACGCGACGATGGAGCCGATGAACTGCACGGCGCACGTCCAGGCCGAGCGCTGCGACGTCTGGTTGCCGACGCAGGGGCAGACGGCCACGCACGGGGCCGCGGTCGCCGCGTCGGGGCTTCCGCCGGACCAGGTCTTCGTCCACCCGACCTACATGGGAGGCGGGTTCGGGCGCCGCGGCGAGGTCGACTTCGTCACGGACGCGGTCGAGGCCTCGAAGGCGGTGGGTCGTCCGGTCAAGGTGGTGTGGTCGCGCGAAGACGACATGCAGCACGACTATTACCGCCCCTACACCTACGTCCGGATGTGGGCGGCGCTCGATGCCGACGGCACGCCGGTCGCCTGGAAGCAGCGGCTGGTGCAGCCGTCGCTTCTCGAGCGCAACAGGCCGGGCGCGCTGGCCGGCACGCGGGGCATCGACTTCATCTCGGTCGACGGGGCGGCCAACCTGCCCTACGACATCCCGAACATCCGGGTGGAGTACACCGAGCTCGACCCGGGGATCCCGTTCGGCTTCTGGCGCTCGGTCGGGGCCTCGGTCAACGGCTACGTCGTCGAGGCCTTCTTCGACGAGGTGGCGGCGGCGGGCGGTCACGACCCCTACGAGCTGCGCCGGCGCCTGCTCCGCAACCACCCGCGCCACAAGGCGGTGCTGGAGCTGGCGGCCGACAAGCACGGCTGGTCGACGCCGGTCCCCGAGGGACGGGCGCGCGGCATCTCCATCCTGGAGTGCTTCGGGACCATCGTCGCCATCGCGGCCGAGGTCTCCGTCTCGTCACCGGCCGATGGCGACGCCGCTGTGCACGTGCATCGGATGACCTGCGCGGTCGACGCCGGCTGGACCGTCCACCCCGACACCATCCGGGGCCAGATGGAAGGCGGCATGATCTACGGGCTGACGGCAGCCCTCAAGAGCGAGATCACCATCCAGAAGGGCCGGGTGGCGCAGTCCAACTTCCACGACTATCCGATGGTGCGCATGAACGAGGCGCCCGAGATCGCGGTGCACATCGTGCCGAGCACCGAGAACCCGGGCGGTGTCGGCGAGCCGAGCACGGCGGTGCTGCCCGGGGCCCTGGCGAACGCTGTCGCGGCCGCCACCGGCAAGCGCATCTACCGGATGCCGATCCGACCGGAGATGCTGCGCGCCTGAGTCAGCGGCTGCGCCGCAGGTAGCCCCGCGGATTGAACGTCAGAAAGAACTTGTCCATCGTCGGATCGTGAGCGAACTCCGGGTGTTCCGCCACGAACGCCTCGACTGCCTCCATGGGTCCCGGACCGTGCTCCGGTGATACCGGATGTCCGTTGAGATTCGTATCTTCCACGATGAGGTAACTGTTCTTCGTTACCAGCGGACCATACACTTCCAGCTCCTCCAGCACGTGATCGCGGCTGTGGTCCGAATCGAGGACAACCATCACCATTGAGGCGCCTTCTACCTGCGCCTTGACGCAGGCAACCACGTCGGCCGCCACGGACGATCCGGTGATGTACGTAATGCGCGGGTGTGACGGTCGATCGCGACGCTCTTCAATGTCGATCGTGATGACACGACCGGTGTTCAGCAGATCGCAGCACGAAGCGAGATAGAGGGCGCTGCCGCCGAAGCAGGTCCCGGTTTCCACGATGACATCCGGCCGGAGGCGATGGATGATCTCCTGGTACAGCCACAAGTCGAGAGGGCACTTCTGGACCGCGTGACCCAGGAACCAGGTGTTGCGCCACGTCATGTTGAACAGCCGCGCGTCGTAGTAGAGGCGGTGAAACTCGGTCACCACGGATTGCTCGTCGGATCGGTTCAGCGCAACACGCCTGTAGAGGGCGCCGCGCAGATTTCGAACCTCGTGCGACAGCGACCTGCGAACCCTGGCGAGAATCCCCATTCCGTGGCAGCCGGCACCGTACCACGAGGGAGAGGCATCATGCAAAGAAGACGGTTCCGTCCTGCGGTTCTCCGGGCACTGGTCGTGGTAGCGGGTGCCACTGCGGTGCCGGCCTGGCTGCTCGGTCCGGCGACCGGCGGGTCGGCGGCAGCGCAGGGGCGCAGCCTGCCGGTCTTCGAGGTCGACGCGGCGTGGCCGACGGTGCCGGCGGGGATGAGGCTGGGCGCTCCGTCCAGCATCGCCATCGACGCCGACGACAACGTGTGGGTGCTGCACCGCCCGCTGACGCTTCCGGCCGAGCAGGACACGATGGCGGCGCCGCCCGTCGTCGTCTTCGACGGGGACGGCAACTTCATCAAGGCCTGGGGCGGTCCGGGCGCCGGCTACGAGTGGCCCCAGCGCGAGCACGGCCTCCACATCGATCATGACGGCTTCGTATGGCTGGGCGGCAACAACTGCGCGACCAACGGCGTGCCCCGGGTCCAGCCGGTCAACGACGACCAGTTGCTGAAGTTCACCGAGGACGGCACGTTCGTCCTGCAGATTGGCCGCAGCAACCGGAGCCAGGGCAACGCCGACACGATGAACGTCAACCGGCCCTCGGATCAGCAGGTCCATGCGCCGACCAACGAGCTGTTCGTGGCCGACGGCTACGGCAACCGCCGCGTGGCCGTGTTCGACGCCGGAACCGGCAGCTTCAAGCGGATGTGGGGCGCCTTCGGCGACGCCCCGGTGGAAGACAACCAGTGTCAGGTGCAGGCCCCGGCCAGCTTCCCGGACCCGGGTCCTTCGAGGTTCAACGTCCTCCACGCCATCCGGGTGTCGAATGACGGCATCGTGTACGCGGCCGACCGCGAGAACCGCCGCGTGCAGGCGTTCACGCTGGACGGGACGTTCGTGGGACAAGTGATTACGCCGGACGCACCGTTCGCGCGCAACCTCGCCCTGTCCGCGGACCCCGCGCAGCAGTTCCTGTACGTCGGCGGCAATGACGGGATCGTCGTCGTCGACCGCGCGACGCTTGAGATCCTCGGCACGCTCCGCCCCGAGGGCATCCTGGGCACCGGCCATCACATCGCCACCGATTCCCGGGGCAACCTCTACCTGGCCGCGACGGGCGCGGGCATGCAGAAGCTGACGTTCCGGGGAATGTCAGGCGCCGAGTAGGCAGGAGGACGGCCGGCCGATCGCCATCGTCTCGCCACCCGCGTCATCCGCCACGGCCTGACCACCGGGATCGGGGTTATGAGGTGGGCTTCCGGTCGGCCAGCAGGACGTTTTCGATGCGGGTGTTCACGTCCCGGATGGCTGCCGACAGCTTGTTGTCGACGGCCGCGATCTGCGCGGTCAGGTCCCGGCGCACGCTGTCCACCTGGACCGTCACGATTCGCCAGACGCCGATCAGGACGCCGACCCCCGTCAACACCGTGGCGAGCACGTCGGCGTTCATGAGTCCGTTTCTACCTGACCGGTCCCGGGAGAGTATTCACGCGCCGATCCTCTTGCCCGCATCGCGTCACCCACGGATCACCCACGGAACGCTCTCACTTCCCCGGTCTACCGGCACTCCCGGGTCTGCACCTCGGCCTCGATGATGACGCCGCACACGTGGCTGGTGTACTCGAAGGGGTCGCCGTCGAAGAGGACCAGATCGGCGTCCTTGCCGACCTCGATGGAGCCGACCCGGTCGTCGACGCCGAGGATGCGTGCGGCGCCGAGGGTGACCGCTTCGAGCGCCCGCTCGGGACCGAGCCCGTTGGCGGCGGCGATGGCGGCCTCCCAGAGCAGGACGCGCGTCTTGGGCACGTAGCCCTCGAAGCCGGTCTGGATGGCGAACGGGATGCCGGCCTCGGCGAGCCGGGCCGCCGTCTCGAACGACCCGTTGCGCACGCGGCTCATCGGCGGGTGCACGAGGACGGGCACGCCGGCGGCGCGGATCTCGTCGAGCAGCAGGTACGCCTCGGCCGCGCTGTCGAGCACGAGGGCGAAGCCGAACTCGCTCTGCAGCCGGAGCGCCGCGGCGATGTCGGTGGCGCTGTCGGCGGTGACCAGCAGCGACAGCTCGCCCTCGAGCACCCGGCCCAGCACCTCGCTGGTCAGGTCGGGGGGCGGCGGTGCCCCGCCTGCGTCATCTGCCGCCGCGCTGCGCATCCGCTCGGCGTACGCCCGCGCGGCGAACAGGGCGGCGCGCAGCATCGCGACGCCCTTGGAGGACGTGCCGGGCGAGTCGAAGTTCGCCGACACCGCGTTGCCGAGCGTCGCGGCCAGCATGCGGGCGGGAACCAGCGTCGCTTGCGCCACGTTGCGGCCGCGGGTCTTGACGATCATCGTCTGGCCGCTGATCAGGGCGCCGGGGCCGTGCCCCGTGTGGAGCGTCGTGACGCCGTGGAGGCGGACCCACTCGACCAGCATTTCGGTCGCGTCGTAGGCGTCGACGGCGCGCAGCTCGGGCTGGATCGGGGCCGAGGTGTCCAACTGGTCCTGATCGCGGACCGCCCCCACGTTGCTGTTCAGGGCGCCGGAGAGACCGACGACGGAGTGCGCATCGACCAGGCCGGGCGTGACGACGGCCGCTTCCAGCACCTCGACGCCGTCGGGCAGGGTCGCCTCGTCCGCGGGGCCGACCCATTCGATCGTGCCATCGGCGCCGGCAATCACGACCGCGTTTTCGATCGGCTCCCCGGATACGGTGTGGAGGAGGTCCGCTCGCACCACGACCTGCGCGGCGGCGGGCGGCGCCGCCACGCCGGCCAGGGTCGCGCCCAGCACCAGCGGCACCATCGGCAGCAGGACTCCACGGCGTTGCGGGAGCGGGTGCCCACTCATCGCGCCTCTCCTTCCAGAAGCCGGCGCAGACCTTCCTCCTCGGCGGCCGTCGTGCGGTAGACGTCGTGGCCGCCGACCGCGTAGCGGCGGTGCTCCGGGTCCGACCGGTCGTAGATCAGCCGCCCCTCGACCCACGTCTGCTCGACCTTTGTGTAGACGCTGAGCGGATCGCCCGAGAGCACCACGAAGTCGGCGTCCTTGCCCGGCTCGAGCGAGCCGACGCGGTCCTCCAGGTCCAGCATCCGCGCCGGCACCAGGGTCAGCGCCCGGAGCGCCGCGGCGCGCGACATCCCGTTGCGCACCGCCAGCGCCGCGCTCCGCAGCAGCAGCCGCGAGTCGGTGATGAAATCGTCCGTGTTGAAGGCGACGTCCACGCCCGCGCGCTCCAGGATGGCGCCGATCTCCAGCGACCAGTCGAGCGCCTCCTCCTTGCCGCCCGGCGCGTCGATGAAGGTGATCGACACCGGCACCCCGGCGGCGGCGATCTCGTCGGCCAGCTTCCAGGCCTCCGTGCCGTGCTGCAGAACCACGCGGAAGCCGAACTCGTCGCGCAGCCGCAGCACGGTGGCGATGTCGTTGTGGCGGTGCGTGTGGTACTGGACGATGCGGTCGCCGGCCAGCACCTCCGCCAGTGCCTCCATGCGCATGTCGCGCCCGGCCGGCGGCTCGTCCTCCGCCCGGCGCCTCTCGATCCAGGCGCGGGCCTCGTGGTAGAGGCCGCGCACGAGCGCCGCCGACCGGGCCCGCGTGCCGGGGAACGGCGGGTTCCGCATCGAGTTCGTGCCGTTCGCCATCTTCATCCCGCCGCATATGCCGGCCAGCGGATCGTCACAGAACAGCCAGTCCTCGACCGTGCGGCCGCCGTCCCGGAGCTTGAGATACACGGTCTGGCCGGACATCAGGTGTCCCGACCCGGGCATCACGTTCACGGTGGTGATACCGCCGGCCCGCGCGCGCCAGAAGCTGTCGGAGAGGATGTCGATGGAGTCCAGGGCCCGCACGTCGGGATGGAGCGGCGACGAGCCGTCGCCGCCCGACGCGGAGCCCACGTGGGAGTGGCTGTCCACCAGGCCGGGGAGCAGCACGCGGCCCGTCAGGTCGTGCTCCACCGCCCCTGGCGGCGTGGGCACGCCGGGTCCGCCGACCTCGACGATGATGCCGCCCCGGACGACCACGACGCCGGACTCGATCGCCGGCCCGGCGATCGGGAGCACGGTGGCGCCCCGGAAGACCTGGACCTCGTCCTGCGCCGCCGACGGGGCCGGCGAGAACGCGACCAGCGCCAGAACGGGCAGGAGGATACGAAGATGTGACTGCATTACGTCTCCTGAGTCGGCGACGGCACCCGTTGCATCCGCGAGGGGTCGTCCGCCGTGCGGCTCATGCCACTGCCTGTTCCCGTCGCAGGCGTTCCTGAGCCAGGTCGTACAGCGCCTGCCGCCGCATCCAGAACGCCGCGTTGCTCCAGCCGATGCTTTCCAACGCCAGGGCCATCCCCGGCGAGATGCCTGTCCGCCCGTTCAGCAGCCGCGAGAACGTCTGCCGCGTGCAGCCCAGCCTCGCCGACGCCTCGGTCACCGTCCAACCCTCAGCCGCCAGCGCGTCCCGCAGACTCTCGCCCGGGTGCGCCGGGTCGCGCATCGTCGCCATCGGTCAGTCCTTCCCTGGTGGTGCCGGGAACCCGCACGCTCCACTGGCCGCGGCGGTCGCCGGTCAGCGGGTGCAGGCGATAACCCGGCGGTTCATGTCTCCGGGCTGCACCGCGGCGCCCAGATCCGACAGGATGCGGCGAATCCGCGGAGCCAGCGAGGCCAGGATGCCAGCAACCCCTTGTACGCAATCTCGATGCCCCGACTGTAACACGGCGCGTGACGGGGCACGAGCGGCCCCGCGGGGCGTCGTCGAGGTGCGGGCCCTTCTCCGGCACCTACCAGGATCGGAAGGGACAATGGCGGTCAGTCGTGGCAAGCTCTTGGCCCCTGCCCGCAGGCGACGCTGACGGCCGGGAGGCGGTCCATGAACGCACTGCAGCCGAACCCCGGACGAACGAGGCGCCCGCCGCTCGTGCGTGGCCGCGGCCGCAATCTTGTCCGGCGACTCCGCGATTCGATCCGGTTCTACGAGAAACTGCACCGGGACCACGGACCGATCGTGCGGTACCGGGTGCTGCACCTGGAAGTCTGCGGGCTCTTCGATGCCGAGTTGATACGGGAGGTGCTCGACGAGCAGCGCGACGCGTTCGACAAGGGGCGTGCGCTGCAACTGTCGCGGGGAATCAGCAACCCGACGGTCATCACGGCGAGCGGGCCCGAGCATCGACGGCGGCGCAGGCTGATCCAGCCGTTCTTTCACAGGACGGCGCTCGATCGCTACGTGTCCACCTTCGTGAACAAGGCGGCGGCGCGGCGGGACACGTGGCGCGAGGGCGCGGTCGTCGACATCTGCTCGGAGGTCCGGGAACTGGTTACGGACATTGCCATCGGCGTCTTCTTCGGCGACGGAATCGACGTAGACGCGGACGATCTGGAGAGCGCCGCCGAGTACGTGCAGTGGGACTTCGCGATGACGCTGGTTCCCGGGTACAGAGTCATCGAGCGCTTGCCGTGGCCTCACCTCCGGCGCCTCCGGCGCGCCGGTCGGGTGATCGACGACAAGATTCGAGAGGCGATTCGGCGCGCGACCGACGACGGTCCGGCGGCCCATAACGTGATCTCGCTGCTCGTCCACACGCAGAACGAGGACGGAGGCGGACGGGCCTTCAATGACTCGGAAGTGCGGGACGAAACACTGGTACTGCTGCTTGCGTCCCAGGAGACCCTCAAGTCCTCGCTGTGCTGGTGCTTCTACCAGCTCGGACGGAACCCTCGCGCTCGCGATCGCATGATCGAGGAGATCGACGACGTGCTGGGAAGGCGGCCCGCGACCCCGGACGACTTTGCGCGCCTCGTCTACACGCGCGCCGTCTTCGACGAGACGCTGCGACTCTGCCCGCCCGTGTACCTCGTGCCGAGAACGGCGGTCCGGGACGTGGTCATCGGCGGCTACTTCCTGCCCCGGGGGACGAATCTGCAGATCTGCTGGTTGGCGCCCCACAAGGACGGGCGGTACTTCCCCGATCCCGATCGGTTCCTCCCGGAACGGTGGCTGGGCGACGCACCGGAGCGCCCGAAGTACGCCTACGGACCCTTCGGCGGGGGGTCGAGAGCGTGCCCAGGCGACCTGTACGCCAGGATGACGGCCGTGTACGTGCTCGCAACCATCACGCAGCGCTGGCGTCTGGATCTCGCCGCGGACCGGCCGCTGAAGTACCAGTCCCTGGTCGTCTACGCCATAAGCAGCGGTCTGTCGGCCACGGCGGTCGCCCGGCCGGACATCACGGCGAACCCGCGGTAGAACACCGGCGACGCACTCGTGCGAGGGCGTGAGAACCCTGGGAGGGAACGCCGCATGACCGACCTGAACGGCAGGTCCGGGGAGAAGGCGGCGGCTCGGAAGCGACGGGCACCCATTTCGGGAGGCTCCGCGATGCTGCGCCTGCTGCGGCCGATCTGGCGGCGCTTCGAAGCGGCGGCGCGCGATCCCGAAGCGGCTCAGCGCGCGCTGTGGGCCGAGATCGCGCGCGAGGCGGAGGGCTCGCCCATGTGGGGGAAACGGTGGGGCCGGTCCGGCGCACCGCCGTTGACGGAACTTCCCACAACCGAGTACGCGGACTACACCGAGGCATTCGAGCAGGCGTTCGAGGGGCGCCGCATGCCTACGGCGACCGCACCGATCCGCTATTGGGCGGAAAGCAGCGGCACCACCGCTGCGAAGCCCAAGCGCTTCCCGTACGCGGGCAATCGGAAACAGCGTCTGGCCGCCTTCAGCCCGATGGGCGCCTACCTGTACCGCCTGTCCCTGGCGGAGCCCCACATTCCGGCGCTGCCGGCCCTCGTGCTGGGCACCGCGGGCAGCCATCCGCCTTCGCCGGCCGGCGTGCCGGTGGGCTACGCAACCGGTTACTTCGTCGCCAGGATGCCCCGGTGGGCACGCGGGGCGATGGCGATTCCGTGGGAGGTCTACCAGCGGCCCGACCTGTGGGACGAGTGGGCGCCGCTCTACGCCGTGGCGAAGGATCTGAGTGTGGCGATGGGCCTGTCAGCCGGCTGGCTCGCGCGCTTCTACCGGTCCCTGCTGGAGCGGATGGACGGCTACTGGCCCTATCTCACGGGACGTGCGTCGCCGCCGGTGCCGTTGCCTCCGGTCAGGGTTCCGCCGCGCCGCGTGCGCCGCTTGCGGGAGGTGTTCCGCGGCGGCTCCCCCACGATGCGCGAGGTGTGGCCGCGCATGCCGGTCGTGCTGAGCTGGACCGGGGCCAGCGCCGCCGCGCAGCTTCCCTTGCTCGAGCCCTTCCTGGGAGGCGTGCGGGTGCGCGACAATCCGTACCTCTGCACGGAGGCCGCGATCACCGTGCCGCTGTACGACGGCGCGGAGGGCCATCCGCTCCACCCGGGCGCGACGATCGTCGAGTTGCTGCCCGAGGGGGCTGAGCCCGTGGCCGAGAACCTGCTGCCGTCGTGGCGGGTGGAACCCGGCTGCGACTACGAGGTCTTCCTGACGACGGTGCACGGCCTGATCCGCTATCGCCTCCACGACGTCGTTCGCTGCACCGGCTGGTTTCACCGCTCGCCACGGCTGACGTTTCGCTCGAAGTCCGCCTTCCTTCTGAAGGTCACGAGCACGGCCATTCCGGAGGACGACGTGGTGCGGCTGCTCCGGGGCATCGGTTATCGCGGCGTGGACGACGTGCTGATCGGTCCGCATCCGTGCCGGAGCGCATTCACTTTGTACGTCAGGGAGGGATCGGATGCCGGTCGGCTGGCCGGAGCACTGGATAACGCGTTTCGCGAGCACGCGCCCACCTACGAAGTCGAGCGGGTCAAGGGGATTATCGGGCCCGTCGAAGCGGTCACTGTACCCGTATCGCATCCAATGTGGGACTTCCGGATCCGCGGGCAGGCGAAGAGCCGCTACGTCCTGCCGACCGCGCCTCGTGACCTGGAACCTGCGACACATGGCGATGGCCACGGCCGCACGTGACCGGCCTGCCGATCAGTCCCCGACGAAGTTGCGGAAGTCGGTCTCGTAGTCGCTCGTCTCCAGCCAGAACCGCATACCCAGGAACGGGCGGAGCGCACGGGGAACCAGCATCGGGAAGCGGTCGACAAGCCACATCAGGGCGAACCCGCAGTAGAACAGCGGCCGCGCCCGCGTGCGGGGATAGCCCAACCCGTCCGCCAGCCGGTCTCCGAGCAGGTGTCGGGACACCGCGTAGAGCACGCGAACGAAGCGCCGCGCGAGGCGTTCGTCCCGGATGCGCATGAAGGCCGGGGCCGCCTCCACCATCGACCGGGCCAGGCGCTTCGCCGTGTCGTCCGGATCGAATTCGAGGGAGAACGCCACGTCCACGTGCCGCCGGATCTCTTCTTCCGACGTCGGCACGATCTCGGGATCGATGCCGAGCAGGTGAGCCGCGTAGCGCCACGTCAGGGCGACGCTTTCGACTTCGCCGGACGTGAAGTGCCCCCCCAGACGCCGCATGCCCTGCACGACGAAGTACGAGAAGAGGATCGCGCTCATAGCCATGTGAGACTGGTTCAGCGGGATCTGCGGTGCGCGCCCTTCGTGCGTCCACCGGCCGGACTGCAGGAGCCGGCGCCGGACGCGGGCATGGCGGATGCGCACGATCACTGCAAGCTTGAACCCGTCGGCGTGCCGCTGGAGGTTGCGCGGCATGAACATCTCGATGACGAAGCGGGTCGTCTGGCGGTAGCGGACGACGGTCTGGTTGGCCAGTTGCTCGGTGAACGCCAGCGGCCGGTTGGCGGTGGCGAGATACGAGTGCGGCGCCGCGTAGGCCGTGAACGCCATCGCGGGCAGCAGCCCGTTGCGCAGGATCTTGCGGCTCGCCAGGTGCATCCTGTCCCAATCGACCCAGAACGGCACGTGGTCCAGACTCTCGAACAGCGCGACCAACGCCGCCGGCGGATCCGGCACGGATTCGATTCCGTGGTCGATCGCCCGCGTCAGCATCCGCTGTCCCTCGCCTGGCGGCATGCGCTCCCAGGTGCGGACCAGGTCGTCGGCCGGAGGATCCCCGACGCGCAACTGCTCGAGATAGCGATCGACGGCGTGGCCGTGCTGCGCTCTGGCGGACCGCACGCGGGCGGCTGATAGCGGCGGCGAGTTCGACGTTCCAGGCGAGTGCATCTGATCAGCGTCCGAATGCTCGCTGGAGCACGTACTGCGAATCCGCGAGGATCAGGTAGATGGCCGGCACCAGAATGAGCGTGATGAAGGTCGCGAACAGCACCCCGAACGCCAGCGAAACCGCCATCGGCACGAGCGTCATCGCCGCCGTGCTGCGTTCGAGCATCAACGGCGCCAACCCGACGAACGTGGTGAGGGAGGTCAACAGGATGGGGCGAAACCGGACCGCCCCTGCCTCGAGGAGTGCGCGCTGGAGGCCGTTGGCTTCTGTTTCCTCGGGGGCATCTCGTCGCGCACCGTTGATGAAGTCGACCATGACGAGACTGTCGTTGACGACGACGCCCGTGAGGGCCACCAGCCCGAAGACCGAGAGTATCGACAGGTCCAGCCCCATCAGGAGGTGTCCCCAAATCGCGCCGACCACCCCGAAGGGGACTGCTGCCATGATGATCAGGGGCTGGAGATACGAGCGCAGAGGGATGGCGAGCAGCATGTAGATCAGGAGCATGGCCAGCAGAAACCCGCGGCGCAGGCTGGCAAGGGTCTCCGCTTGCTCCGCCTGTACGCCCTGGAAGGAGAAGAACACGCCGGGGTATTCGGCCAGCACTTCCGGAAGGACCCGCTCCCGAAGGTCGGAGATGACCGAGCCGGCGGACGCGGTTGCCGGGTCGACGGCCGCCGTCACGTTCACCGAGCGGTTGCGGTCGACGCGCGTGATGGATGCGAAGCCGAATCCCGACTCGACCTGCGCCACCACGCTGAACGGGACCTCGCCGCCGCTCGGCGTGCGGATGCGCATGTTCTCCAGGTCGCCGAGCGACCGGCGCTCGTCGCGGGGGTAGCGGACCATGACCCGGACGTCGTCCCGCCCACGCTGGATGCGCTGCGCTTCCTCCCCATAGAACGCCTGCCGGACCTGTCGGCCAAGGTCCTGCAGCGTCAGGCCGAGCGTCTGGGCGGCCGGCGTGATGTCGAGTCGCCGCTCCGGCTTCCCGGCTCGGAAGGAATCGGATATCGCGTAGACGCCGGCGTAGGCCGCCAACCGCCGGCGAACGGCCGCCGCGGCGTCGCGGAGCTGGTTGAGGTCCGGACCGGAGAGCTGCACGTCCACGTCGCTCCCGGGATTCAGCGGCGACGTGTCGAAGGCGACCTCCACCGCCTCGGGTATCGGCCCCGTCTCTTCCCGCCACAGGTTGCCGAGCTGCCCGCTGTCGTACGATCGGGCCTCCGCCCCCGCAAGCTCGATGATGACTTCGCCGATGTTCGCCGCGGACGCGACGTCGGTCACTCCGAACAGGTCGCCGGCCCGTGACTGAACCGGTTGGTCCCCGACCGTGGTCGACACGTGCCGGAAGTAGTCCAACCCCGTGTCCTGCGCCAACCGGGCGCGCAGCCGGGCCGCACCGTCCTCCAGCCGCTGCAGCGCCGAAACCGTGGCGGCGAGCGGGACGCCCTGCGGCATCGTGACCGTCGCCGTCATGTAGCCGATGTCGAGCGCGCCGAGGAAGCGGAAGCCGGTCCAGCCGCCGAGCACCATCCCGCCGGTCACGATCAGGGTGGCCAGCGCGAGAGCCACGGTGAGGTACCGCCAGCGGAGTGCGATGCGGAGCGCGGGTTGGTAACCGGTCTCGACGAACCGCCTCAGTCCTTCCCTGACGCCCTCCTGCAACCGGCCCCACCGGCCGCGCGCACGCCGCTTCGAGACGTGCGCCAGATGAGCCGGCAGGATGGCGAGCGACTCGACCAGCGAGAAGAGCAGGCACGGAATGACGATGAGCGGAACGGCCCGGAACGCCTTGCCGATGAAGCCGGGCACGATCAGCAGCGGCAGGAACGCCGCAACCGTGGTCAGCACGGCGAAGACGACCGGTTTGGCGATCTGCTGCGCGCCGGCGACGGCGCCTGCCACGCCTGCCCCGGCCTGCTCATGGTGCCGGTGGACGTTCTCGCCCACGATGATCGCGTCGTCGACCAGGATGCCCAGCACGAGGATGAACGCGAACAGCGACGTGATGTTGACCGACACGTCGAGCCCCGGCATCAGCGCGATCGCCCCGAGGAACGGGATGGGAATCCCGAGGCTGACCCACCACGCGAGGCGCAGATGAAGGAAGACCGCCAGCACGGCGCATACGAGCAGGAAGCCGGCCGCGCCGCTGCGCAGCATGACCGACAACCGTTCCCGCAGGACGTCGGCCTGATTTCGCCAGACCGTCATCGTGACGCCCCGGGGCAGGCCCGCCCGTGTGCGCTCGACGTAGCGTGTGACGGCCGTCGCGATGTCGAGGACGCTCCGATCGCCGGCCCGCGAGATCGACAAGAGGACGGTCGGTTGCCGGTCGAAGCGGGCCTGCTGATTCGTCTCCGCGAAGCCGTCGACCACGGTCGCCACGTCGCCGACCCGAAGACGGCTGCCGTCGGGCCGCGTCCACAGCACGAGGTCTTCGTATTCCGCGCCGCGGTAGGCCTGACCCGTCGTGCGGAGCTGGATCTCCCCGCCGTCGGTTCGCACGGAACCGCCCGGCAGGTCCAGCGACTCCCGGCGCACTGCCTCGGCGATCCGGTCGAACGTCATCCCGTGCCGGCGCAGCGCCGCTTCGGAAACCTCGATCGAGATCTCGTACGGCGGGGCGCCGACGAGGTCGACCTGCGTAATCTCCGGCAGGGCCGACAACTCCGCCCGGACGCGCTCGGCGAGCGTCTTGAGGGTAGACAGATCGGCGTTGCCCGAGATCGCGACGTCGACCACCTGGGTCCGGGCGATCACTTCGCTGATGATCGGCTCCTCCGTCTCCAGCGGGAACGTGGTGATTGCGTCGATGCTGTTCTTGATCTCGTCGAGCACGCGACGCGCGTCAGCGCTGAAGTCCAGCTCCACCGTCACCGATGCAAGGCCTTCGGATGCGGTCGCGTGGATCCGCTTGATGCCGTCTATGCCCTGTATGGCTTCCTCGATTCGAATCACGACCCCGGACTCGACTTCCTCGGGCGCGGCGCCGAGGTACGGCACTTGGATGCTGATTCGGTCGAGCGCGATTTCCGCGAAGATCTCCGCCCTGATCGACGTGCTGGCAACCAGGCCGCTGACGATGATGAAGACCATCACCAGGTTGGCGGCGACCGGGTTGTTGCCGAACCACGCGATGGTCCCGTTCATGACGGTCGCGTCGGGCAGGAGGGGGTGTCCCGCCGATAGTGGAGGGTCGGTGACGACGGGACCTTCACGTCACCCTGCGGCGGCGTGGCGCACGGCCCCGACGCGCACCGGCAGGGCACCTGTTCGCAGCGGCGACTTCAAGAGCCAAGAGCTTGCCACGGCTGCACGCCCTTTGTCCCTTCCGGTATTGGTAGGTACCGGAGAAAGCTCCGAAGTCGAGGGCCTTCCAATTCTGGTAGTGACTGGGGAGCCTCGATTGCGGTATTCAGGAGCGCAGCCGGTCGCGTGGCAGGAGTCTGGCCGCGGGTGCCAGCCGCTGAAGGCCGGATCACACCGGAAACGCCGAGGGAACCGACCATCGTGAGCCGCCGGGACGCGTTCAAGCACATCCTGACGTCGTTGCACGACGCGATGCTCGACGATGCGCGCTGGCCCGCCACCTCGGCGCTAATCGACGAGGCCTGCGGCCTGACCGGCAACACCCTCATGTTCGGAGAAGGGCCGAAGCACGACATCCGCGTCGGCTTCGTCGGGCTCTACTACCGTGGTGAGCGCCGCCGGGATCTGGAGCGCGAGTATCTCGAGATCTACCATCCCATCGACGAGCGCATCCCGCGCGTGCGGCAGCAGCCTCATGGTCGCCTGGTGCACGTCACGGACCAGTACACGGCCGAGGAGTTGAAGACCTCCCTTACCTACAACGACGCGCTGCGCCGGGCGCAGCACCAGAACAGCATCGCGGTGCGTTTCGGGGGGCTGGCGGGCACGCACTTGTCCTGGGGAATCGGCGACCCCGTCGGCTCGGGCGGCTGGGCGTCGTCGCAGCTCTCGATGCTGGAGAGGCTGGTGCCCCACGTCCAGCAGTTCGTTCGGGTCCGCCAGGCGCTGGTGCGCGCGGAGGCGCAGAGCACGACCGTGACGGCCCTGCTCGACAATCCGCGGGTCGGAGCAGTGCACCTGGACCGGCGCGGGCGGATCCTGTCGGCCAACGACCGAGCCCGGGACATCCTGCGGGGCGGCGACCCGTTGTCGGACCGGGACGGGGAGCTGCACGCGCAGGAGGCGGGCGACGAGGCTCGTCTGGCGAAGCTGTTGGCCGCCGCGCTTCCCACCGCGGACGCCGTCGCGGTCTCCGGGTCGATGCTGCTCCGTCGCGGGTCGGTGCTGCCGCCCTACGCCGTGCACGTCAAGCCCGTGCCCGTCCCCCAGCCGGACTACGGGGCGCGCCACGTTGCCGCGCTGGTCCTGATTGCGGAGCTGGGGCACCGGCGTGTGGTCCCTCCGGACCTGGTGGCCTCCGCCCTCGGGCTGACGCGCGCGGAGAGTCAGGTGGCGGTGTGGCTGGCGGAGGGCAGGAGCGTCCGGGAGATGGCCGAGGCGACGGGCCACACGAAGGACGCCGTCTACTGGCACCTGAAGCAGATCTACCAGAAGCTGCCTGTTTCCCGGCAGGCGGACCTGGTCCGCCTGGTGCTGTCGCTGGCGGACCTCGGATAGTCCTTACCTTACGAGGGCGTTTACGCAGCGGTGCCGTTCGGTCTCCGGCGCCGTCTACATCGATCGGCTATCTACAACCTCTTGCTGGACCTACCACTTCCGGTAGGGACTTCGAAGCGCGCTTCCGGTACTACTGTGCGGGCGGTGCGGGCCACAGAGGAGCGTTATCGGTTCCAGCGCTGGTGTTGGCGACCGCGGGGCGAGAAGGCGGAGCCGCGGGGCGAGGCTGCGGACCAGGGAGGGATGGCTGTGATGCGAAGCAAGGGTGCGGATCGGCCCGGACCCGGAACGGCCGAGTCCGCTTCGGGCCACGGTCGGAGGCAGCGTGGCGGGCTTGGGCGGGTGCTCGTGGGCGCGGTGGTGGCCGCGCTGCTGCTGGTGGCCGCGCCGTAGGAAGCGATCGCGGCGGGCCGCGTCGCGCTCGTGGTGGGAAACGGCACGTACGCGCACATCGGGCGGCTTCCGAACCCGGGGAACGACGCGGCGGACAGGACGGCCGCGCTGCGCCGCCTCGGCTTGCCCCTGCGCCGCGCCGGCCCGACCGACGTCACCAACGCCGACAGCCTGCCGAGACCAGGAAGACTCCGGCGAGCAGACCGGCACAGACGCCTCGCGATGCAGGTGAACCCACGTAGCACCTCCTGGGCCTATAGACGGTCGCACGCTCGAAACCGGACATCGAAATGCGTTCATCGATCGCTCCGCCGGCGCTCGGGGCGGCCGCCAGTCCGGGCAGGTCGCGGCGTTCTGCCCCGGCGCTCCACCGGCGACTGCTGAAGGGTCCCGCATGCAGTGGAGCCGGTTTCTCAACCGGGCGCTGGCCGTTGCATTCGCGGTCGTGCTGCTGTCGGCGGCGGCGGCGCACGGCCAAGGTCGGATAGCGGGTAGGGTCACGGACAACACGGGCGGCGTGCTGCCCGGCGTCACCGTCGAGGCCCGCAGTCCCGTGCTCATCGAGGGCAGCCGCGTCGCCATCACCGACGGCCAGGGCCGATACGGCATCGTCGACCTGCGCCCCGGCACCTACGAGGTCGCGTTCACCCTCCCGGGGTTCTCCACCGTCGTCCGCGACGGACTCGAGCTCCCGGCCAGCTTCGCGATGACGATCGCCGTGGAGATGCGGGTCGGAGCGCTCGCCGAGACCATCACGGTGTCGGGCAGAGCCCCGATCGTCGACGCGCAGCAGGCGCCGCGGACGCAGGTGATCCCCCGCGAGGTCATCGACGCCGTGCCCACGGGCCGGAGCTGGCAGACGCGGGTCGCGCTGATGCCGGGCGTGCGGACGACGCTGGACATCGGCGGTTCTCACGCGATGGACCAGCACGCGCTCCGGACGGCGGGGCTCGATGACAAGAACACGACGGTTCTCATCGACGGGATGCTGCTCAACAACCTCAGCAGCGACGGTGCGTCGCAGTACTACCTGAACGACGCCTTCACGCACGAGATGGCCGTTCAGACGAGCGGTCCGGACGCGGAGACCTCCGCCGGCGGGGTACGCGTCACGATGATTCCTCGCGAGGGCGGCAACGCGTTCTCCGGGACGTTCTACTACGAGGCGATGAACCGGGAGTTCGCCTCGTCGAACCTGACCTCGAGGCTCAGGGACCAGGGCGTCGCGTCCGTCGACCGCATCGACCGCGCGTACGAGGTGAACGGGTCGTTCGGCGGCCCTGTCGTGCGGGACCGCCTGTGGTTCTTCTACAGCGGGCACCGGCGGATCCGCGATCGGGTCGTGCTCGACAGCTTCTACCGAGACGGGTCGCCGGGCATCGACGATCGCCAGGTCCACGGCAACAACCTGCGGCTCACCATTCAGGGCACCCCGCGCGACAAGTTCTCCGCGTGGTACGACCGCAACAACAAGGTCACCGGCCACAACCACGTCGTCGGAGAGGACGTCGAGACGGCGAGCACGAACCGGGGAATCGGGAGGCACCCCCCGCGCTACGCCGCGCAGGCGAAGTGGACGTCGACAATCAGCACGCGCCTCCTGTCGGAGATCGGCTTCGGGACGAACCGAGTCGACTACCGCAACGGGCCGCAACCCGGGTTGCGCAAGGGGCGGCCGGCCGGCTTCCGCAGCTGCGTCGCTACACCCTGCCTGGAGTTCGACCCCGCCCAGAGCGGCGACGTCGATTTGTGGTACGAAGTCGTGTCGCGGTTCGATCCGGAAGCGGTCGGGATCGAGCGAAGCGGCAACTCGGAGCTGGACTTCGGCAAGACGACGCAGCGATACGTGCTGTCGGCCAAGCTCTCCTACGTGACCGGTTCGCACAACTTCAGGGTGGGCGTGCAGAACAGCTTCGGGCCGGAGATCTGGACCTGGAGCAACAACGCCGACATCCGCAGCCAGGACTATCGGGCCGGCGCTCCGGAGGAGATCCTCATCTCCAACACCCCGGTCACGTACAGCCATCGGCTCAACCGGGACCTTGGACTCTACGCCCAGGACTCGTGGACGCTCGACCGGCTCACGCTCAGCCCCGGCATTCGCGTGGAGTGGTTCAACGGCCAGGTCGACGCGAGTTCGTCGGCCGCGGGACGCTGGGTGCCGGCCCGGCGGTTCGACGAGATCACGAACCTGCCCGACTGGTTCGACGTTTCACCGCGCCTGGGCGTCGCCTACGATCTCTCCGGAGATGCCGGAACGGCCCTCAAGTTCAGCGTCGGCCGGTACATGGACGCCATGACGGTGGGCTTCACCAGCAACTACAACCCGCTGAGCGTCGACTGGGAGTATCGCGACTGGCAGGACTGCTACCGGGACGGCCCGGGCGGCAACTCCTGCTCGGGCGCCGATCCGTACGCCACCAACGGCGACGACATCGTTCAGGACTGGGAGGTGGGACCCGGACAGACCGACTTCGGCGCCCGCCGCACCAACCATCCCGACCCTGACATCCAGCGGCCGTACCACCTGCGTACGCACGTCAGCATCGACCACCGGGTAACGTCCTGGCTGGGCGTTACGGCGGGATGGAGCCATTCGGTGTCGCGGTTGCTGTTCACCACGAACAACGTGCTGCGGACGCTCAGCGACTACGACGCGGTCCAGGTGGCCAATCCGCTGTCCGGCTACGAGGGCGAGATGGTAGCGGTCTACAACCTTCACGCGGACAAGCGAGGCGACGTGGACAACCTCGATACGAACACCACGTCGAACCGTGACATCTACACCGGCTTCGAGTTCAGCTTCGATGCACGCGTACCCGGCGGCGGCAACCTGTTGGGCGGTATCGACTTCGGGCGCGAGACCTTCAACCGTTGCGACTCGCCCTTCGACCCGAACACGTTTCGATTCTGCGACACCACGGGCGGCGACGGCGAGGCCCGGGCGCTGGCGCGGATGCCGGACCCTCTGCCCGGGAGCGGCCTCCGCGGCTCACCGCCGTACCTTGCCGCGTTCAAACTGGCCGGCAACTACCAGTTGCCGTTGCACCTTGTGGCCTCCTTCGTGGTCCGGAGCCTGCCGGGAGAGGAACGCAGCATCCTGTGGAGCGTACCGCGGACCGCCTTCGACGAGGTCGGCGGCCGGACCCAATCCGTTCGGGTGCGGCTGAATCCGCCGGGGTCCATCTACAACGAGCGAATCAACGTGCTCGACCTGAGCTTCGGCAGGCTGATCGACGTGGGCGGCGCCCGGGTGCGAGTCGGGGCGGACATCTACAACGTCCTCAACCCCGACACCATCCTGCGGCGGCGGGACAACTACGGCGCCTCACTCGGCAACGTCAGCGAGGTGATCCTGGGTCGATTCTGGAAGTTCCTGACCCAGGTCAGTTTCTGAGCGCGTTTGGACGCGACGTCGGACATGCGAGGTCGCTCGCGGCGTCACGACCGCACTGGGCCGGGGCCACGAGAATCGCACCTCCGGACGCGAAGGACTCTTGCGGTTCGCCGTGGTCAGGTGTCCTCACATAACCCCGGGGCCGAGGGCAGAAGGCGCAGCGACCGCGCGTAGCGCACCGCGTCAGCGCGTTTGCTGGCTCCCGTCTTGCGGTAGATGTTCCGAAGGTGGTACCGAACACCCGCGCCCGACAGGCCGAGATGATCTGCGATCTCCTCGTTTCGAAGTCCGTTGCCGACCTCCGCCAGCACCTCCAGCTCCCGCTTCGAGAAGAATGGCGCGGCAGCGGCTGGCGTATCGCCCACCTCGGCGAGCATCGACTCGATGGCCGGCCGCAGGCCCTCGTCGGGGTCGGCGCCGAGCATCCGCTGGAGTACGGCCCGGCTTACGTCGCGGTAGCGGACCAGGGGCCTCGTGTAGCCCACGCGCCGCGCGGCCCGCAGGAACTCGGCGACGTGCGCGATCGCACGCTCCGGCCGCCCCGCGCGATGGGCGACGACCATGGACAGCGCCAGCCCGCGGAGCAGGGTGCGGACGAGCCCCCGGGCCGACGCGGTGGCGCAGAACCGGCTCGCCAGATCCTCCGCAGCCGCCCGGTCGTCTTGTTCGGCCAGCAACCGGATGCGCGCGCTGCACAACGTCTCCATGGTGCGCCAGGACTGGCCCTCGAGGTCGAGCAACTCGTCCGCTCCGACGGGCAGTCCCCGCTCGCGCCACACCTGTCCGGCCTCCTCCGGACGGCCTACCTCGACCAGGTAGTGGGAGAGCAGCGCCGACACCACTTTCGACAGGCTGTCGATCCCCGTCACCTGCGCCTCGTCGACCGCGGTCGTCAGGAGCCGGATGACCGCCCGGCTGTCGTACTGCGTGAACGTCAACTCCGCGCTCACCGCGAGTGCAGTGGTATAGACGTCGACCCAGATGCCCCGCACGTCCGTCAGGTTCTTCAGCGTCCGCCGCTGAATCGCCTTCTCGCGGTTCTGCTCGAGGTCGAGCTCGATCAGCAGGACGTCAGTGCCCACCGTGAGGCACGGATCGGACGAGAAGGACTTCCTGGCGATCTGCCGCGCCAGCCGGTAGCGCAAGCCGGCCTCTTCCGCCTGCCCCTGCGCCATGGCCGCCATCCCCAGGCAGGTGTTGACGACGACATCGCCGAAGCGCATGTCGTCGGTGAGGTGCGACTGCGCCTCCAGGCCATGCCGGCGGCACTCTTCGAAGCTGGCGCGTTCGTAGCATGCGATGCAGAGCAGGGTGTGCCGAGCGCAGGAGAGGGCGCGCCCGCGTTCGTCGATGGTCGCGACGGGACCGGCGGCCGGGAGTTGCGACTCGAGCTCGGCAGGCAGCAATCCGTCGGCGCCCCCCACGAGCGCGGCCCGGGTGAAGACACCATCGACGGCCAGCGCGTCCGCATTCCCGCCTTCTCGGTCGCGCGCGAAGCCCTCGGTGTTGGCGGATACCGCGTCGAACCGCGCCCGCGCCTCGTCGCGCTTCGACGACAGGCACAGGATG
Organism: Acidobacteriota bacterium; assembly: GCA_026708265.1. Lineage (GTDB taxonomy): Bacteria > Acidobacteriota > Vicinamibacteria > Vicinamibacterales > UBA8438 > JAGWAJ01. Next base: position 2,880 of record JAPOVI010000368.1, on the reverse strand, counting down.
ATGCAGCGCAGGAGCTCGAGTCGCGGACCCAGTGCGGCAATCTCCGGAGTCAGGAAGCGCCCCGCCGAGATTAGCCGCGTCACCCCCTCGCGCTGCCACAGCTGGAACGCGCCGGAGCGCTCGATGAGTTGGCCGACCAGCCGACTGTCGCCGGCTGCGGTGGCGTGGCGCCACGACGGCGTCAGCTGGCCGCGGCGGGCCAGCACTCCCGCGATCCGCCGGTGGAGCGCGCGCTTGCGGGCCGGGTCCTCGACCGCGAGCACGCCGAGGCAGTAGTCCCTGAGCAGCGGATGCAGGCGACGCACGCTGCCGTCCTCGTTGACGGGCGGCAACAGGCCGTTCAGCGATGGCAACGCGACGGTCCGTCGGCGCGCGTCGCTCGACCCCAGCACCTCGTCCACCACGCCCACGTCGATCCAGTCGAACACCGACAGGTCGAGCAGGTGGGCCCGGTCCCTCCTCGAAAGGTCGCGGAGCACGCACACACCCATGTAGTTCGCGGTGAGGTGACCCACCCTTGTGGCGGGGGTTCCCGTGTCCGCGGGCCCCGTGTTGCGATACACCATCAGCGCCACCGGCCAACCGGCCGTGCGCTCCTCTATCGCACCGACCTCCTCGGTCGACAAGGTGTCTCCGAAGAAACGGGCGATGTCCTCTCGGGAAAAGCGGAACTCATCGACGCCCACGACCAGCGCCCTGCCACCGAGGACGTGCCTCGCGAGATCGAGCCCCGGATCGGCCCGAAAGGCGAGAGCGACGTGCAGGTTCTGCGGAGCCCGCCTCACCAGCAGGTCGACGAACCGCACGGTGCGGCGCGGCAGGCGATCGACCTCGTCGAGAATGAGCAGGCACGGCGCGTCGTGTCGCTCGATGGCGCGGGCCAGCATGCCCATCTGCTGCACCGCCGGCGACGACGACCACGCGTCGTGCGCGTTGAGCAGGCCGAGATCCAGGCCCGCGTGCTCGAACGCGTACGCGAGATAGCTCCCGAACACGTCCGGCGTGTCGTCGTCGTCCAGCGACACCCAGCCGACGACCGCCCCCCGGTCCCTCCTGTCCCGGGCCACGTCCGCCAACACCGTCGTCTTGCCGAATCCGGCGGGCGCCTGTAGAGCCGTGAGCCGCCGCTCGAGCAACCCCTCGAAGCGTTCGAGCAGCGGCCGGCGGCCCACGTACCCCACCGGCAGCTCCGGCGCCAGCACCTTGGCCTTGAGCAGCCAGGGTGGTTCCCCATGTGGCGCGGGAACGTCCGGGTTGCCGGGCCCGCTGGCGCGAGACCCGGCCTCGGCCGGTACGTCCTGCAACGATGCCTCCCGGGTCACTCTACTCCCGGATCCACGCGACCGCCCCACATCCATCTCCTGCCAAGGACCCGCGAATGGTCATCGAAGTCTACCAACCCGGCCGCTCCGTGTGGTGTCCCAAGCCAGGGCATTGCTGATGGCCGGTGCTTGGACGCGGTGGGTGCGGTGCGCCTCGGCTTCGGTCGCAAACCCGAGAGGCGGCCGGCGTGAAGCGCTCCAGCCTCGAACGCCGGGGACGGTCTGGTCAGGGGGGGATCGGTAGCTTCTGCGCCATCGGTTCCTGGCCGGCTGCCCTCTACTGGCGGCCAGCCGTGCCCGCCGTGGCGGGTCCGCAGCGGCCAGCGAACCGGAGCCACAACAACGTACTGGAAACAGAAGGCTGCGTCACTACCACGGTTGGTGGGGTCCGTGGACCAGGTGGCCTTCCTCGCCACGGGCGCCTTCCGCGACCGGAGAATCCGTCCGGAGCCGCATTCAGGCGGCAGCGCATTGACCGGACAGAGGGCTTGGGCCGAGTCGTGCGCCGGCGCACTGTGCTAGCCCTCGGCGTCGTCGTGCTATCGGAGTGGCACATCGTTGCTATCGGTCCAGTTGTCATGGGCTATCAGTAACAAACGCATCGGCCACCTTGCACACCGCTGCAAACCGCGATGACAATACACTCTGGTACTTGGTAGGAAACCAGTGCGAGGCGGCCGTGTGGGATGCAGAAGTAGAGCGAGTCAGAATCTATCCGAAGGCACCGACATGAGCGGCGAAGATGCGTTCGACCGCATTGTGACGTCGTTGTACGCCGCGATGCTCGACGATTCGCACTGGCCGGCCACGTCAGCTCTGATCGACGAGGCCTGTGGCGTAGCCGGCCAATCGCTCATGGTCGGCGAAGGCGGATTGGACGAAAGGAAGGCGAACTTCGTCGGCGTCTACCACCGGGGGCGGCGCCGCGAGGAACTGGAACGGGAGTACCTCGAGAACTACTATCCCATCGACGAATGCGTGCCGCGTGTGCGGCGGTTGCCCGACAGTCGTCTGGTGCACGTCAGGGAACTGTACACGGCCGACGAGCTGAAGACCTCGCCCGCCTACAACGAGCTGTTCCCCCGGGCCAGGCAGCGAAACAGCCTGGCGGTGCGCCTGGTCTTGTCGGATGGCGCCCACGTGTTCTGGGCGCTCGGCGATCCCGTCGTCCGGAACGACTGGGGCTCTTGGCAGATCAGGTTGATGGAGAGGTTGATGCCGCAGGTCCGGCAGTTCGTCCGCGTTCGCCAGGTGCTGGTCCGCGCCGCGGCGCGGCAGGCAACGCTGACCGGCTTGCTCGACAATCGCCGGTTGGGTGTGATCCACCTGGATCGCCGTGCGCGCATCCTCGAGGCCAACGACCGCGCTCGCAGCATCCTGCGGTGCGGCGATGGCCTGTCGGATGAGAAGGGAGAACTGCGCGTCCAGAAGCCCAACGACCCCTTGCGCTTCGCGCGGCTGGTCGCCGGCGCCCTGCCGAGCCCCGGCGCCGCGCCGGTCAGTGTGTCACGGCTCACGTAGAAGTGCACGAATCTCGACACGGTCGCGTTTCGGTCCG
>JAPOVI010000254.1 GCA_026708265.1 Acidobacteriota bacterium | reverse complement strand
CTGCCCGACCGTCACACCGGAAACGGTCCTTGTGTACCGGGAGGCGTCCATACAGCCGCCCATGACCGATCCCGACACCGTTTCCGCCGATTACACGCTGCGCCCGAGCGAACTCGCGGCGACCCTGACGCTGCTGGTCGAAGCCCGCCAGCCCTGCATTCTTTGGGGCGCTCCGGGCTGCGCCAAGAGCGCGCTCGCCCAACAGGTCGCGGCCGGGGCAGGACGCCATTATCTCGACGTGCGCGCCCTGCTGCTCGATCCCGTCGATTTGCGCGGCATCCCCTGGCGCGACGCGGACGGCCGCACCCGTTGGGCCCCGCCGGCCTTCCTGCCGCCGATGGACGATCCCGGCCGCTGGCTCGTCAACCTGGAGGAGCTGCCCTCGGCGGTGCCGATGGTGCAGGCCGCGCTGTACCAGCTGGTGCTCGACCGCAAGGTGGGCGAGTACGAGCTGCCCGACGGCGCCTCGCTGATCGCCTGCGGCAACCGGGAGAGCGACCGGGGCGTGGTCCACCGCATGCCAACGCCGCTGGCGTCGCGCTTCGTCCACCTTGAGATCCGCGTGGACGCGGAGGACTGGCTCGCCTGGGGCGCGGCCAACGGCATTGCGCCGGAGGTGCTGTTCTACATCCAGATGCGCCCCGACCTGCTGCACGGCTTCGATCCGCAGGCGAAGGAGAAGGCGTTCTGCTGCCCCCGGACCTGGGAGATGGTCTCCGGCATCGTCAACCAGAGGGGCAATCTCGACCCCGGCGTCGAGCGGGCGCTGTTCCGGGGCACCGTGGGCGAAGCCGCGGCGGTGGAGTTCTCGGCCTTCCTCAAGGTCTGGCGCGAGCTGCCCCATCCGCGCGCCGTCCTCGACGATCCCGAGAACGCGATCGTTCCTGACAACGCCAGCGCGCTGATCGCGCTCTGCGGCTCGCTCTACCGCATGGCCGACGACATCACGCTGGCCCCGATCGTCACCTACGCCCAGCGCCTGCGCCGCGAGGTCGGCGAGTTCCTGGTCGGGTCCTGCATCCGCCGCGATCCGGACCTTCAGCGCTCGCCCGCCTTCATCCGCTGGGCCGCCGCCCGCACCCAGTAGCACCCCCATCGGGAGAACCGCCCCATGAACCTTACCCACGACGCCATGCTGGTCAGTCTCAGGATCACCGCCTGGTCGGGCCGGCTCTACGACCGCCAGGCCTCGACCCATGTCGCGGTCCATCACGAGGCCAGCACCGCCGCCGGGCGCTACAACAAGTGCCTGCTGCCCCGGACCGCCTTCGCGGCGATCAATTCGACCATGAGTGCGGCACGCACGGCCCATTACGCCCAGTCCCTGCCCTGGGACGACCAGGGTTCGCGGTTGCTCCCCGTCGCCAACTACGAACGCTACACGGAGCTGATGGACGGGCTGCGGGAACGCATGATCCGCGAGCGCGCCCGCTTCATCGAGGACTACGACGACAATATCGACAAGGCCCGGCTCGACCTCGGCAAGCTGTTCCGCATCGCCGAGTATCCCTCCCGGGAGGACCTGCGCGGCAAGTTCGGCATGCGCTACCGGATTATCCCGGTGCCGGACGCCGAGCATTTCATGGCGAAGCTCGCGTCCGACGACACCGACCGGGTGAAGCGGGACATCGAGAGCCAGATCGAGGAGCGGCTGCACGACGCGGTGGGCGACCTCTACCGCCGTCTCGGCGAGGCAGTCGAGCGCGTATCCGAGCGTCTCCGGGAAGACGACGAGGGCAAGCCTCTGGTCTTCCGGGACTCGATGATCGGCAACATCCGCGAGCTCGTCGACATCGTGCCGCGCCTCAACATCTTCGGCGACGAGGCACTGGCGCAGCTCTGCGGGCAGGTGAAGGACAGGATCGCGACCGTCGAGCCGGACGCGCTCAGGCCGTCCAAGACCTTCGACCCGGTGGCGCGCGCCAGCGTCAAGCGCGAAGCCGACGCGCTGGCGGAGAAGTTCGCGGGGTATTTCGCGCCGGCTCCCGAGCCCGCACGGGAGGCCGCGTGATGGCTGCCCGCCTGCGCTCGGAGTCGGCCCAGCGGGTCAGCGGCTGCGTCACCGCGCTGCTGCGCGAGCAGCCCTTCTTCGGCAGCCTGGCGCTCCGCCTGCCGGTGCGCCCCGACGCCGGACGCGAGACCCTGGCGAGCGACGGGCGCGAGATCCGCTATTCGCCGCAATGGATCGCGGAGACCGACGCCCACGTCATCGAGACCGCCATTGCCCGCGTGGTGCTGGCCTGCGCGCTGAAACACCATACCCGGCGAGGCGAACGCGATCCCGAACGCTGGCAGCGCGCCTCCCAGCTGGTCACCCACGGGCTGCTGCGGGATGCCGGCTTCACCCTGCCGCCCGACACGGAAGCGTGGGACGGGATCAGCGTCGAGCAGGCCTACGACCGGCTGCCCGAGCCGGACGAAGGTGAGAACGGCGACGGCGATCCGCCGGGCGCCGGGGACGGTTCTGGCGCCGATGCAGCCGGCACTCCAACGGGCGACGGGCGCGACCCGTCCAACCGGGGCGATGACGGCGAGCAATCCGGCGACGGCGACGATGGCGAGGCCGACGGTTCGACGGAGCCGTCGAACGATGACGGCGGCCCCGGCAACGAAAGCGACGACGCCCCCGCAAGTTGCGATCCCACCGGCACCGGCGAGGTCATGGACGCGCCGGCCGGCGGTGGCGAAGACGGCAATGGCGAAGACGGCCCGTCCGCGCGGGATACCGCCGCCGAGGAGCAGGCGTGGGACGAGGCCATGCACCAGGCCCTCAGTCTCGCGAAGGCCGAGGGCAAGGCGCCGGGCCGGATCGAGGAGACCGTCCGCGGCGCCCATGCAAGCTCGCTCGACTGGCGCTCGCTGCTGCGCCGCTTCATGACCGACGCGGCCAAGAGCGACTACAGCTGGAGCGTGCCCAACCGCCGCTTCATCGACTCGGGCCTCTACCTGCCCTCGATCCGTTCCGAGGGCATGGAGGCGATCGCCGTCATCATCGACACGTCGGGGTCGCTGCCGGCGGCGACGCTGGCCGCGTTCTGGGCCGAGCTGCGCGAGGTGGCGGCGGATATCCGGCCAGAGAGCGTCGTCGTGCTCCAGGTCGACGCCGCCGTGCAGGACGCGGCGCAATACGCGCCCGACGACCTGCCCGACGAGATCGTCGTCAAGGGCCGCGGCGGCACCGACTTCAGGCCGGGCTTCGCATGGCTCGACGAGCAGGGCGTCCGGCCGGCGGTCTGCCTGTATTTCACCGACATGGAGTGCTCCCGCTACCCCGAGACGGAGCCTTCCTTTCCCACGGTCTGGGTGAACTATTCGACCCCTCCGGCCGATCGGAACCGCGAGCCCTGGGGCGAGCGCATCGACATCGCCCCCGGCCGGGCGGCCCGGCCATGACGCGCGCGATCCATGGCGCCCCCGCCGAGGCGCTCAGGCGCGCGCTGAAGGCGCTGTCCGAGCTCTCGTTCTGGATCGCCTGGACGGCCGATCCCGACCTCGCGCCCGAACCGCATGTGAGCGCCCGCTGCATGCGGGACGCCGCCAGCGCGCTGCACAGGGCCGCCGACCTGCTGGATCAAGCGGCCGGCCACACCGAAGCCGACGCAGGGGAACGAGGCGTCGACGCCCTCACCCGGTGAAGCTGTCGTTCCGGCCGCCCCGTCCTGCTCGCCGTCGCCTCGCGGCACGCCGCCAGGAGGGAAGGTGGGCGGCAGTCGTGGCGAAGCGGCTGGGGCGGCGGGAGCCGTTCCCCAAGGCCCGCTTCCGTCCTTTCCACACACCATCGAGGGAGGTTCGCATGAACTTCATCGCCCCCAGGGCGGAGCCGATCATCCGGGGGATCCCACTCTCCCGGCTCGCGCTCGCGCCCGAGAACGTCCGCAAGACCCCGCCCGATGGCCGGGCCGACACCGAGCTGAAGGCCTCGATCGCCGCCCTCGGCCTGCTGGAGAACCTGGTCGTCCGCGCCGACGAGCCCGACGATGACGGCGGCGAACGCTACGCCGTCGTCGCCGGCGGCCGCCGCCTGAAGGCCATGCAGGCGCTGGTCGAGGACGAGCGGCTCGACGCCGACCATCCGGTGCCCTGCCAGGTCAGGACCGGCGACGCCGAGCCCTCCGAGCTCTCGCTCGCCGAGAACGTCATGCGCGTTCCCATGCACCCCGCCGACCAGGTGGCCGCTTTCTCCGATCTCGCCAGGGCCGGCCAGTCGGTCGCCGCCATCGCGGCGCGCTTCGGCGCGTCCGAGCGCATCGTCGAACAGCGCCTGCGCCTCGGCAACGCCGCCCCGGAACTGCTGGACGCCTACCGGGCCGATGAGATCGACCTTGAAGTGCTGAAGGCCTTCGCCGTCACCGCCGACCGCGAGCGCCAGATGGCGGTCTGGGAGCAGGTCTCGGCCCAGGGCTACCGACCGGCCGCTTGGCAGGTGAAGCGCCTCCTGACCGAGGAGCGGGTGCCGGGCGCGTCTGCAATCGCCCGGTTCGTCGGCGTGGAGGCCTACGAGGCTGCCGGCGGCACGGTCATGCGCGACCTGTTCGCCGACGAGCACGAGCACGGCGTCTGGTTCGAGGACCCGGTGCTGCTGGAGAAGGTCGCCACGGCCAAGCTCCGGGCGGCGGCCGACGAGCTGGCGACCCGCTGGAAGTGGGCGGTCCCGATGATCGAGGCCGCGTGGAGCGACACCGCCTCCTACGGCCGCGTCGAGCCGCAGCCCGGTGCGCCGACCGACGAGGAGAAGGCCGAGATCGAGCGGCTGCAAACCCGCCACGACGAGCTCGTCAATCTTGACGACGAGGACTGGACCGAAGAGCTGGTCGCCGAGGGCGAACGCATCGAGGCGCGGCTCGACGAGATCGAGGGCGCCGTCGTGGCCCGCGCGGTGTTCCGGCGCGAGGACTTCGGGATGGCCGGCTGCATCGTCACGATCGGCAATGACGGATCGATGCAGGTCATCGCCGGGCTGGTCAAGCCCGAAGACATGCCGAAGCCGCAGGAGTCCGACGGCGCGGCAACCCGGGCCGCGAACGGCCACGACCCGGACGCCGGCACCCATGGCACGCAGGCCGCCGGTCCGGCCGTCTCCCAGCCCATGGCGGGGCCGAGGGACCGCGAGGCCGAGGCGCGCAAGGGGGCGGGCGTCGGCATCGGGCTGGCGGACGATCAGCGCTGCATCCGCACGGCGCTGGTGAAGGCGCATCTCGCCGGCGACTTCCCGGCCGCCTTCGACCTCGCGGTGTTCCAGATGGGCCGTGCCGTGTTTACCCATGGCTACCACGACCACGCGCTGGACATCGCGGTCAAGGAGACCCCGGACCGGCCCAACACCCGGATGAACGACGCCGACTTCGCGGACTGGTCGCCGGGCGAGGCGATGCTTGAGGACCGCTCGCACCTGTCGCTCGACTGGCTGGCGATCGCGGACGGCGGCGAGTCCTTCGCCGCTCTCAGGGCCTTGCCGCAGGCCGAGAAGGAGGCGCTGTTCGCGGCCTGCGTCGCGCGCACGGTCAAGGGCCAGCTCGCCTTCGAGCCCCAGGCGCGGCCCGAGCTCGAAGCCACGGTCGCCCGGCTCGACATCGACTTCGCGGGCCACGTCCGTCCGACGGCGGCGATGTTGTGGTCGCGGATCGCGAAGGCGCGCATCCTCGACATCGCCCGCACGGTGTTCGGCATCGCCTGGGCGTCGGCGCGCGCGAAGACCAGGAAGCCCGTGCTCGCCGAGGCGATGGAGGCCGCCTTCGCCGCGGGCGACAGGCCGGTCTCGCTGAGCGCCGGGATGCACGCCGCGGCGCTCGCCTGGACGCCGCCCGGCTTCGCCGCCTTCGACACCGGGCGCATCGGGGAAGAGGCGGACAGCGCGCCGGCGGAATCGCCTCCGGAAGAGGACACCGCCGCGCCCGAGGCAACGGAACCGGCTGACGATAGCGGGGCTGCATCCACGGATGCGCCGCCGGCCAAGGACGGCAATGGCCATGCCGCGCCTGACGAACCGGAACCGGCAGCGCCGGAGTCCGAGGCGAGCGATGCGGTGAGTGGCGATGACGTTGCCGATCCCGGCACCGGTGCCGGCGTGCCGGAAGATCTCGCCGTCGCCATCGACGCC